>NZ_MAPV01000387.1 GCF_001700505.1 Streptomyces mutomycini | reverse complement strand
TCGCGTACCCCAGGGACAGGGATCCGCCCGCGATCTGGTCCGGCGTCAGCCACGCGGAGACGTAGGCGTCGTCCTGGCCGCGCTCGCGGGTGCGCCACGTGACCTCGACCCGCCCGTCCTCGGCGATCTCGGAGACGACGGCCCGGTACCCGTTGAGCAGGTCCGGCCCCTGCCCGCGCCTCGACCTGTAGTCGTTGGCACGGACCCGTACGGCGTCGCCCTCGGCGAGGGTGAGACGTTCCCCGCCAGACAGCGCGTAGGTGCGCTCGGTGCCGAGTTCGCCGGCGGCGCGGCGGATCTGCTGGGCACCGGCGTTGAGCGCGTCGACGTCGGCGTTGCGGGCGGCGAGCACCACTAGCTCGTCCAGGAGGTCGTGGGTGTCGGGCCAGCGGTCGCGCCGCAGCTCGTCCCAGACGGTGAGGATCTGCGAGCGGGCCTCATCCGCGGACTCGGTGGGGTGGACACGGCCGCGCTCGGCGAGCAGCCGGAGCGCCTGGTCGTGGTCCCCGGTGCGCCACACCTCCAGGGCCTGCCGTTCGGCGGCGTCCTCCTGGCGGCGGTTCTCGTGCAGGGTGAGCCCGTCGACGAGCCGGTGGACCTCCCGGAACCATCCGCCAGCCGCGATGGCCTGGAGCTGGAGAGGGTCGCCGATGCCGATGATCTGCGTGCCGGTGCGGCCGGCCTCGCGCATGAGGACCTGGGCGGATCGGTCGTCCACCATCGTGGCCTCGTCGATGACCAGGACATCCACGCCGGTAAGCCCGGAGCCGGTGTGAATCTGCTGCAGCCAGGCGGCGACGGTGCGAGCGGGGATCCCGGACGCCTGGGTGAGGTTCTGGGCGGCAACGGCGCTCAGGCACGCCCCGGCGTAGGTGGTGCCGGTGGCGTCCCATCCGATCCGGCACGCCTCCATCAGCGTGCTCTTCCCGGCTCCGGCGACGCCGACGACGGTGTCGATGCCGTGCCCGCCGGTCAGCAGCCGCGTCACGGCCGCGCGCTGCTCGTCTGACAGCTCGAAGCCCACCGCGACCTGGAACACGTCGATGGCGGCGGCCGACTGGCCACCCGTCAGGGCGGTGCGGCCTTCGCCGTGGCGGGTGAGCGCCTGGTCCCGTACGTACGCCTCGGCGTCGAGGATGTCCTGGGTGGTGTACCGGGCGGTCGACGTCATCACGGTGGATCCGTAGTCCGGCACGCGCACCGCGTACCCGGCCACGTCCAGGACCTCGTCGACGAGCTCGTCGAGGCGCCCGACCCCGTCGTCCAAGCCGTACGGCAGCGCGTTGCCGACGGCGGCGAGCAGCTGCGCGCGGCTGAACGTCTTCGCGCCCGCGGTGAGGCCGGTCTCCGGGTGGAACACGACGGCGGCGAGGTCGGCGGGCGGCGGGATCCGCGGTCCGGTGG
>NZ_MAPV01000386.1 GCF_001700505.1 Streptomyces mutomycini | reverse complement strand
CCCTCCGCCCCCTCGCAGAAGCCCCCGAAACCCCCGTCATCCACTCCGCCGACTACCTCCACCACCGCGAAGAACTCCTCCGCGCCGACCACATCACCGTCATCGGCTCCGGCCAGTCAGGCGCCGAAATCTTCCTCGACCTCCTCCGCGCCCGCCCCCGAGGCACCGAAAAAATCCACTGGCTCGCCCGCACCCAGGCCTTCGCACCCATGGAGTACTCAAAACTCGGCCTCGAACACTTCACCCCCGACTACACCCACTACTTCCACGCACTCCCCGAACACGTACGCGACACCCTCGTCCCCCAGCAATGGCAACTCCACAAAGGCATCGACACCGACACCATCACCGCCATCCACGACGAGCTCTACCGACGCACCCTCCACGGCGGCTGGCCCGACGCCACCCTCACCCCCGGCGTCAGCGTCCGCACCGCAGGACGCCTCGCCGGCAGCGGCAACCGCATCGAACTCCACCTCGAACACACCCAACAAGCCACCCGCAGCCGCCTCACCACCGACGCCGTCGTCCTCGCCACCGGCTACCGCGAACGCCCCCTCGACACCCTCCTCACCGGCATCGCCCCCCACATCCGCCGCGACACCCAAGGACGCCCCCGCATCCACACCGACTTCCGCCTCGACCTCGACCCCGCCCTCACCGGCAACATCTACGTACAGAACGCCGAACGCCACACCCACGGAGTCGGAGCCCCCGACCTCGGACTCGCCGCCTGGCGCAGCGCCACCATCCTCAACAACCTCACCGGCACCAACCCCTACCCCCTCCCACAACGCACCGCCTTCACCACCTTCGGCCTCACC
>NZ_MAPV01000385.1 GCF_001700505.1 Streptomyces mutomycini | reverse complement strand
CGCGAACGTCTGCTTGCCTGGCGTGGCCGTCAGCCCCAGGATGTGGGCGTCGAAGTACTCCAGGACGCCCTTCCACACCCCGTAGATGGAGCGGTGGGCCTCGTCCACGATCACCAGGTCGAACGACTCCGGCGGCAAGTCCCTGTTGTAGGCGATCTCGACCGGAGCGTCCGGCACGAAGCTGTCCAGCGTCGGGTCGTCGCCCTCGGGGACGTCCTTGCCGCGCAGCACGGAATAGACGCGCTGGATCGTGGAGATCACCACGTTCGAGGACTCCAGCATTCCCAGACGGGTCAGGCGCTGGACCGAGTACAGCTCGGTGAACTTCCGGCCGTCGTCTGGGGTCTCGTAGTTGCTGAACTCAGCAGCGGTCTGCTTGGCCAGGTTGTTGCGGTCGACCAGGAACAGCACCCGCTTGAACCCTGCGTGCTTGAGCAGTCGGTAGGACAGGGTTACGGCGGTGTGCGTCTTGCCCGCACCGGTGGCCATCTGGATCAGCGACCGGTCTGCACGTTGGGCCGCCAGTGATGCCTCGGTCTTGGAGATCGCTTCGGTCTGCGCGGGCCGCAGCCGTTCCACGTTCAGAGGCGGCATGCGCCGCACCTTTGCTCGCCAGGTCGGGAAGGCGGGATCGTCCTGGGTCTCCCGAACTATTCGCGCGAGGGTGGCCGGCTTAGGAAAGTTGAAGATCTTCCGGGCACGCGGCTCGGGGTCGTAGCCGTTGGTGAAATGAGTTTCCGACCCGGAGGCCTCGAACACGAACGGGATGCGATCACCCACCGTGTGCGCACGCTTGCGATGCTCCGGCGGCAGGCCGGTGGCGTACATCGCTGACTGCCACTCCACGCCTGACAGGGTCGTGCCCTGCGGTTTGGCCTCGATGACCCCGACGACCTTCTTTTCCACGTACAGCAGGTAGTCGACCCGGCCGTGGCCCGGTGCCATGACGACCTCGCGCACCGCGATGCCGTGCACGCCGAGCTCGCCCGCGAATAGGTTCATCGCCTTGCGGTCCTGTACCGCCCAACCTGCGGCAGTCAGCTGCTGGTCGATGAGGGCACGTGCGCGGGCCTCCGCCGGGAGGCGGGAATCGTGATCCTTGCTGTTCATGGCTTCCTCAGCATGGGTGTCGGAAGTGTTGCCCACTGAACGCCGGGCTCGCGCGGGCTAAGGCCCGCGGGGGAGGCCTGAGGTTGTGATGGAAGAATCATGAGGCGGTGGACGGTGGACTGTTGCGCCCGGTCAGGAACCTGCTTCAAGAGCCGCTCGGTTACCCGGTGTCCCGGAGTGTGATCGTCCCGTCTCGGTCGTCCGCTCAATACGATCCTGACGCGCGCCGTACATCCCGCAACCGTCTCTCGTCCCCTGCGCTGACTCTGCTTCAGGTCAGCGCGCCGTGTCCTTGAGGGTAGTGCAGGGGGGTGACACAAGCGGCATGTCTGATCATCCTGCCACCGTCCCCTGCCAGTTCAGACCGAAGGCCGGACGTCGTGATCCAGGCAGAGCCAGTTCGGACGCCCCTAGCCCGCCGATGACGGACACCCTCGGACCTACGAACGGAGAGCCAACAGCGGCCGGGTACGGCTGACCGGCGTCACCATTGCCGACGGCATTCACCCTGGATGACGTTCTCCCGGAAGGTCCGCGTCGGCATCGACCAGTGATCTGACCTGCCGCATGAGGGCGGAGGACGCAGCTGAGGTGATCGAGCGCCTGACTCCCTGCGCTCCGCACTGGTC
>NZ_MAPV01000384.1 GCF_001700505.1 Streptomyces mutomycini | reverse complement strand
GGGCGCGAAGGCGCACGGGAAAGACCCCCGAAGGTGTGGCGGTTCTCGCTTTCCGGCGACGCGTGCGGGCGGCGCGTGCAGTGCGCACGCGCCGCCCGCTCCACGCGGGGTCAGCGCTTGTCGGGCTGGCGCTTCCACGGGCCGGTGATGGCCAGCAGGATGCCGGGGCTCTGGATGCTGGCGAACAGGGTCTTTCCGTCCGGCGAGAAGGTGACGCCGGTCATCTCGCTGTAGGAGGGGTCGTCCTCCGTCCCGCCGTTCAGGTCGTTGCGAGCGATCGGGTAGGTGCGGCCGCTGTCCGTGGCGCCGAAGAGGTGCTGGACGCCTTCGCCGTCCTCGGAGATGACGATGCCGCCGTAGGGGGACACGGTGATGTTGTCCGGACCGTCGTAGGCGCCGTCCTTGGCGGGGTCGGCGTTGACGCCGAGGAGCACCTTCAGGGTCAGCGTGCGGCGCTTGGGGTCGTAGAACCAGACCTGGCCGTCGTGCGCGACCGGGCTCTCGCCGCGCGCGAACGAGGAGACGATGTAGGCGCCGCCGTCGCCCCACCACATCCCTTCGAGCTTGCGGGCCCGGGTGACCTGCCCCTCGGTGAACTGCTTGCGGACGGAGA
>NZ_MAPV01000383.1 GCF_001700505.1 Streptomyces mutomycini | reverse complement strand
GGGGCGGTTGACGAGGCCGGGAGCCGGGCATAGCGTCGCCGGGTTGCTGAGCCAGTACGTGGAGAGGCCGTTCGTGCCGCACACCGATCCCAGCCGTTCCCCCGACCCGGGGGCCCTCGCCCGTATCGAGGCGTCCCTGACCGGCCCCGGTGCCCCGTTCGCCGTGGTGCGTGCGGAGCACGGGCCTTTTGTGTACTCCAACGGCCCCCGCACGCTGCGGGAGTTCGCGGAGACCACCTGGGCGTTCGGCGAGCAGCCGTTCCTCATCTCGGGGGAACGGGTCTGCTCGTACGGGGAGTTCTTCGCGGCAGCCTCGTCGCTGGCCCGGAGGCTCGCCGAGTCCTATGGGCTCCGCCCCGGTGACCGGGCGGTGGTGGCGATGCGCAACCACCCCGAGTGGCAGGTCGCCTTCTGGGCTGCTCAGCTGGCCGGGCTGGTCGCCGTACCGCTCAACACGTGGTGGACCGAGGGGGAGTTCGCGTACGCCCTCGACGACTGCGAGCCGAAGGTGCTGCTGGTCGACGCGGACCAGCTCCCGAAGTTGGAGGGCTGGGGCCGGAAGGCGGGGGCGCGCTTCGTCGTCTTCGGCGGTGGGGGAGAGGCAC
>NZ_MAPV01000382.1 GCF_001700505.1 Streptomyces mutomycini | reverse complement strand
GCTGCTGCCCTGGCACACCCTGCGCACCCCGGTCGCGGACCTGGCCGGTGCGCTGGCCTTCACGGCGGGCGCGCTCGGCAAGGCGGCCGCCGATGTGCTCACCCTGTCCCGTACCGAGACCGCCGAGCTCGCCGAGGGTTCCGGCGGCGGCTCCTCCGCCATGCCGCACAAGGCCAATCCGGTGCGCGCCACGCTGATCGCCGCCGGAACCCTCGGCGAGCTCGGCGGTCTCGGTACGGGACAGGGTGAGCACATCGGCGGCCGCCTTGCCGAGCGCGCCCGCCGTGAAGGCCAGCGCACCGGCCAGGTCCGCGACCGGGGTGCGCAGGGTGTGCCAGGGCAGCAGCGGTCCGGCCAGGCCCAGTTCCCGCGCGTAGGCGGCGACGAGCGCCGGCGCCGCCTCGTCCCCTCCGTCGGCGCGGAACGCGGCCAGCGTGCCCGCCGCGCCGCCGAGCTGAGCGGGCAATGACTCCCGTACGGACCGCAGCCGGTCCCGGGCGTCGAGCACCATCGACCGCCAGCCGGCGGCCTTGAGACCGAAGGTCGTCGGCACGGCGTGCTGCGTCAGCGTACGGCCGGGCATCGGCGTGTCACGGTGCTCGGCCGCAAGCCGCCCCAGGGTCTCGGCGGTCCGCCCCAGGTCGTCGAGGACATGCGCCAGAGTCCGCGACGCCACCAGCATCGCCGCCGTGTCGAGGATGTCCTGGCTGGTCGCGCCCCGGTGGACGAACGGCCGCGTCTTCTCGTCCACGGCGGCCGAAAGGTCGGCGACCAGGGGGATCACCGGATTGCCGCCGGACCGTGCCCGCAGCGCCAGATC
>NZ_MAPV01000381.1 GCF_001700505.1 Streptomyces mutomycini | reverse complement strand
GTGTGCCGGGGTACGGGGGTGGTGGTCCGGGGTACTCGGGCGGTGGTACGTCGTGGCCGTGCGTGTGGGTCATCGGACAGGCTCCTCGGGCGTGCGGGGCGGGTTCGGCGGTCCTGTTGACGGGGCGGCTCAGCCCAGGAGGCCCGCTACCGGGAAGAAGAGGGTGCTGAGGAAGAAGGAGGCCAGGCCGATCCGTATCCAGCGGTGCTTGTCACCGACGATGCGGCTGGTCTCCGCCAGTGAGACGAGCAGGGCGTCGGCCGGGGAACGGGCAGTGTCGGCCAGGGCCCGCGCGAGCATGCCCTGGGCCGAGGCCCGGCTGGTGTCGGCGAAGTAGGTGAGCGGCTGCCCCGGTGCCCAGCTGCTCGGCCGGTACCGCGGCAGGATCGCCATCAGGAGGGACAGCAGGGCCAGCGCGACGCAGCAGGCCCCTGCCCACCACAGCACGCTGCTGAATCCGCTCAGGTCCCAGGGGCGCCATCGCCTGGCCGAAAGGAAGCCGCTGAGGACCCCCACCGTCACGCCGAGCGCCCCGGCGAGTACCGCGGCCTTGCTGTCGGCGCGGGCGATCTCGCTCCGGGCGTCGGTGAGCAGCCGTGCGGCCGCCTCCAGGGTGGCCGCCTCCGGGGGCGGCCCGGCCGGGTCGGTGGTCATGAGGGCCTGCCCTCCCCTTCCGTGGCGCGGGGCTCGTCCTGCGGCGCGTGGACGGTGCCCCGGGAGGGGGCGGGGTCCTGCGACGGGGAGCCGTCCCCCGGCGGAGCGGCGTAGGGCATGGCGGGCACCGGAGGCGGTGCGGCGGCCGGCACGACGGGTGGGGCGGACGGCTGCGGG
>NZ_MAPV01000380.1 GCF_001700505.1 Streptomyces mutomycini | reverse complement strand
ATTCGCACCGGATTCCCCTGCTCGCCATAGAGCATACGCGCGTACAGGCGTCACTCGGGTACGAAGTCGACATTGACCAGAGAACGGCCAGTCCCGACAACCGCGAGTTGTCGTCCGGCGACGCGGAGGCTCGCCGCACTTCCACGGACGTCAGCCGCGGAGGGACGTCGGCGGCCTTCCTCCTGGCGGCGGCCGCCGACGTCGAGTCGGACCGGGGAGAGTGGGCGCCGCCGGGCCGAAGGCCCGTAACAGGACGTGAGCGAAGTCCTCGTTATACGGCCTTCCTCCCCCAGAACGCAGAAAGGCCCCCGGCCCGCCTCAGTGGAGACGGGCCGGGGGCCTCGGTGGTGCTCGGTACTACGCGTTCTCGATCCGCCACTCCCAGGGGCCGGCGGCGGTCGCGGCTTCCTTGGCGGCCGCCGCGAGAGCGTGAGCGATGGCCGACTCCTTCGGCCGTACGAAGCGGTGCCGCGCGAGCTTCAGCAGAAGCGGGGCGATCTCGGCAGCCTGGCCGGGCGTCATGGTGCCGCCCTCGCCCGGGTTGCTCAGCAGTAGTACGACCGGGCCGCGCTCGTCCTGCGAGAGGCAGCCCTCGGCGTACCCGGCCAGGCTCGTCAGGGATGTCAGCGGATGCTGGTCCTCGCCGAAGAAGTCCGCGCCGTGGGACACCACGACATGGGGCTCGGAGGCATGGATCTGGTGCGTGCGGGTCATCACGGTCTCCAGGTCGCGAGCGGGTCAGCGGACGTCGTTGCGGTTCTTGGCGAACAGGCCCTTCGTCGTGCTCGACACGTTCGTCGTCTCCTGGCGGACTGAGCCGGTGAAGTGGTTGTGCGTCTCGGTGTGCATGTCCGCCTTGGCCTTGCCGACGGACCGCAGCAGTGATCCGACGGCGAGGACCAGGGCGACGGGTGCGGCGCCGGCCACGGCGAGCGTGGTGGGGTCGACCTGCCCGAGCGTGAAGAGGACCAGGGAGGTGGCGCCGCCGACGGACAGGGCGGCCACGCTGCCGGAGAGCATGAGGGCGCTGGCATCGGTGGCGCGCTGGGACATCGGGGGGCGACCGTCCTGGACGACCGGCGGGGTCGGGCCGTACGTGGGGACTGGGGTCTCGTCGCGGAACGACGTCGGCGTCGGCCGGTATGCCGCGTCGATGAGCTGGCGGGCGCGGGCGTCGGCCTCCAGCTCGCTGAGCGGGCGGCCTGCTGCGGTGCTCTCGGTGTGCTCCACTGGGTGCTCCTTCTTCGTCGCGATGGGGAAGGGGCCGGGGCCCGGAGGCGGAATCTCCAGGGCCCCGGTGCGTGGGTATGCGGCAGGCCCGGAGCGGGGGATGCTCCGGGCCTGCGTGCTGCTGTGCGGGGGCGGTCAGTCCGCCGGGATGGGGACGATGAGCCCGGTACTGTCGGGCCGGGCGATCTCCCCCTTCCCGCGCAGGCCGCTGATCGTGGTGCGCAGGGAGCCGCGGCGGACCTCGCGTCCTCCGTCGGCGTTGAGCGCGGCCAGGAGGTCGACCTCGGTCAGGCCGTCCGCCGGCAGCGCCGCGAGGATCCGCTGGGCGGTCGACATCGTGGCGGTGTCGAGCTCGGGTTCCGAGGTGGACGGCTCGTCGTCTTCTCCGTCGCCCCCACCGGCCGCCTTGCGCTCTTTGGCGGTCATGTGGGCCTCCAGGTCGATCGGTTCGCCGGGAGGCGCCTGAGGGCCGTACAGGGCCAGGATCAGTGGGTCGTAGCCGGTGCACGGCTCGATGCTCCCGACGACGTAGGTGCGAGCCATGCTCAAGGA
>NZ_MAPV01000038.1 GCF_001700505.1 Streptomyces mutomycini | reverse complement strand
CGGCCCATGTTCCGGTCCGAGGTATGCAGAGATCTGACCCAACGTGACCGTAGTCAGGGTGCCCGTGGTGTGGGTGAATTTTCGGACAAACAGTGCTGCTTATGTGGAGACAGGAGCAGATGAGAGAAGGGTTTGGAGTGCCTGCGGGGCGACACTGACGGCGTTGGTCACAAAGCGTGATTGTCAGTGCCGACGTGGAAGATATGGGGGTGGGAAGGAGGAGAAATGACCTCTCAAAAGTCCTCTCGTGCTGGCTGTTTTCCCGCGCCGGGCGGGTGTAGATGGTGCGGTATCGATGCTCGCGCCCATGCCCGTCAATGGGTGGAAGCGGTGGGCTGGCATGCCTGGGTGACACCGACCGATGAGCAGCGCAAGGAGCGGATGCGGGCGCGTCGCGGCCAGCGGCCGGTGCCGGGTCAGTGAGCGAGTTCCTGCAGCTGAGCAAAGACATCCCTCAGCTGCTGAGGAACGTCTTCGGCCGTGGTGAGGGTGGTGACCAGGCCATTGAGCATGGCCGGCTTTCCGCTGGGGCTGGTCTCCTGCGCCTCCTGTTTGATCATGTCAAGGATGCGGGCGCTGAACTTTTTGGTGCCGCGGTGGGCGGCGAAATCGGCGGCGCTCCAGACGAGCGGGGTGGGCCGGGGCCATTTGATGTTGGCCGCGTTGGCCCAGCGCTCGTCGGTGAAGAGTTCCTCCAGCTCGTTGAAGCCCAGGCCTTCGCCGACGTAGGCCACCTGCTTTTCCAGATCGAGGCCTGCTTTGCGGAGCTTTTCGTCTTTGAAGAGCTTGTTCGTCCGGCTGTCGGCGTCGATCATCAGCATGACCGAGCGCTTGCGTTCGACGAGAGCGGGCCAGGTGTAAGGCGCCCTCGTTGTTCTCGCACGCCCATAGGGCGATGCCGGCGGCTTGCAGGGACAGGTTCTGGGAGAGGCGGAAGAGCAGTGGGATGCACTGCTGCTCGGTCTCTCCCTCCACGGCCAGGAAGCAGCGTTCGTGGAGCNNCGAGGCGCTCCACGACGGTACGCCCTTGGTTGTTGAGTCCCAGGTGTACGACGTCGGCGATGTCGACGCCGTCGATGAGGTTCATGGAATGCGTAGCCACCATGACGCTGATACGGGGCAGGGCGCACTGCTTGCGGATGATGTCCATGACCGTGCGCTGGTGGCGGTAGTCGAGGTGGGTGTCGGGCTCGTCGTAGACGACGATCGTCTGGACCGGTTCCTCGGCGTCCAGGTCGTCCGTGGCGGCCAGTTCGGCCGCTTCCAGGAGATTGCTGGTCCACTCCCAGACGGCGAGTGCGATGCGGCGGGTGCTCTCCTGGCCGGAGCGGGTCAGGTCGACGGGCTCACCGTCGGCCCGGGAGACTTCCAGCGGCGCCCTCTTGAAGCCGGTCTTGAAGGAGACTTCGGGCTTGACCTGAACACCGACGAACTCCCCGCAGTGCCGGCGGATGTGCTGGCACAGCGAGTCGGCTTCCTTCTCCAGGCGCTGAGTGATCTCCGCTTCGATCTGGCGCACCTGTCCCTGGAGTGCCTCGTCCTCGAGGTGAGTTTCGTAGCAGCTGTTCAGCGCGGTGCGCACGGCATCGTTGGGGCTCTCGTCCTTGCCGCCGAAGGAGAGAAGGCGCGGCAGGCGGGTTTCGAGCTGTTTGGGCAGCGGCTGCCACTGTTCGACCTGGGGTACGGTGCGGGCGTGAGCCGCGACAGCAGTGAGCAGGTCTTCCTTGAGGGATCCGGCCGGA
>NZ_MAPV01000379.1 GCF_001700505.1 Streptomyces mutomycini | reverse complement strand
GACAGGTGCTGACGGTGCTGGACGCGATCGCACTGCACGCGGTCGCGGCGCCGGGGACGGACGGGCTGGCGTTCTCGGCGTTCGCGTCGGCGGTGCTGGCGGCGGTGTGGACCCTGTACGGGCTGCTGCTCGGCCGGCTGCGGACGCCGTTGCCCGCGGCGGTGGTGGCGGCTCAGCTGCCGCTGGTGTTCGCCGCCTGGGCTTCGGGGGCGTCCGCGACGGGCTTCGGCTGGGCGCTCATGGTGACGGCGGCGGCGGACGTCGCGGTGGCGTCGTGGTGCCGGGGGCTCGCGGTACGGGTCACGGCGTGCGCCGGGGCCGTGGTGACGGGGCTCGGCTCGCTGGCGCTGGGGCTGGGCCTGTCCGTGTCGGCGGACGGCGTGTCCGGCGCCGTGGGGCCGGGCGCGCTGCTGCTGGCCGGGGCTGTGGTGGCGGTGGCCGGGGCCTGGCGTGCGCCCAGGGAGCCGGCGGTCCTCGGGGGTGTCGTGGGAGGCTTCGCGGCGGTGGCCGCGGTGGGCGGCGTGCCGGCCGCGGGGCTGCCGTGGGACCGGGCGGTCGTGGTGTACCTGCTGTGCGGTGCGGTCCTGCCGCTCGTACTGCGTTCCCGGATGGTCCCGCGCCCACCACGACCGAGGCCGACGCGGACAGGACACCCCACGCGACCGGGCGCGGGACCATCCGGGAA
>NZ_MAPV01000378.1 GCF_001700505.1 Streptomyces mutomycini | reverse complement strand
GAAAGGGGGTGACACAGATGTCACCCCCCCCGATGACACAGATGTCACCCCCCCCGGTGTCGCTGGCGTCACCCCTTGAATCCACATCTACAACCCTCAAAACAGAACCCACACGAGCGCCTTCGGCGCGTAGCGCCGGTGACGTCCGTAGGACTGGTGCAGGTAGTAGCGCGTGCGGGCCCGTGAATGGCGGCTCCGCCGCGTCCGGGAAAGAGAGCTTGTCATCGGAGGACCAGGGCGCGGCCCCGGCCGGGACGGATGTCCCGCAGCAGCGGACCGAGCGCCAGGAGCTGACCGGCGAGCAGGTAGCCGTGGTCAAGGCCATCGCCGCCTCCCTGCCTACTGCCCTGGTGGAGCTGCTGCCCTACCGCACCGTGCCGAAGCGCAACCGCTCTCAGTTCCTCGCCGCTATGGCCGGACGCACCACCGCGCAGATCATCGACCGGGCGGCTCGCCGCTGGGTTCAGCACGGGTACGCCGAAGCGCTGCACTCCATCGACGGCAAGGGCATCGGCAGCGCCGTGGGTGTCGCGGTTGCGCTAGTCCAGGCCGGCGAGTGCACACATCCTCGGTGCGAGGACGGATTCAACATCGACACGGGTGAGGAGTGCCGGGTGTGCGAGACGCGACGGGCCGACCGGCGAGCAGCGAAGAAGGCAGCAGCAGAGGCTGGCAGGAACACCGGCACCGTCCGGCAGGCACCGCACCGTCCCGGCTGGTGGGAGTGCACCATCTGCCACGCTCCCGGTAAGGGCGACATCCCGGAGAGCGGCGAGTGCCGCAGGTGCCAGGACGAGACGGCCGCTGCCGCGCAGCAGCTCGCCGCCCAGTGGGAGCAGGAAGCCGCGGAGCGTCAGAAGACCGTGGAGGCCGAGGAGG
>NZ_MAPV01000377.1 GCF_001700505.1 Streptomyces mutomycini | reverse complement strand
CCGTTGGCCAGGGCGGCGGCGAGTACGAACGGCTTGAAGGTGGATCCGACCTGGTAGTCGCGGCGGGTGGCGTTGTTGACGTACTGCCTGGTGTAGTCGACGCCGCCGTAGAGGGCGACGACGTGGCCGGTGGCGGGGTCGACGGAGGCGCCGCCGGCGCGGACGTTGCGGTCGGCCTCGCGGTCGTCGCTCGTCTTGGACAGGACGTTGTCCTTCACGGCTTCGACGAGGGCGTCCTGCTTCTTCTTCTGGAGTGTGGTGGTGATGCGGTAGCCGCCGGTGGCGAGGGTTCCCTCGTCGATGATCTTGTTGCTGGTGAGGTACTTCTCCACGGCCTGGACGATGTAGCCGCGCTGGCCGGAGAGCGCGGTGGCGGGCTTGGCCTTGCCGGGGACGGGGAAGGTCATGGCGTCGCGGTCGGCGTGGGTGAGCCAGTCGTGCTTGACCATGCCGTCGAGTACGTAGTCCCAGCGGGCGAGCGCGGCCTTCTTGTTCTCGGGGTTGGTGACGACGTCGTAGGAGCTGGGGGCGTTGAGCAGGGAGGCGAGGTAGGCGCCTTCGCCGGCGTCGAGGTCTTCGACGTCCTTGCCGTAGTAGGCGTGGGATGCGGCCTGGATGCCGTAGGCGTTGCGGCCGAAGTAGCTGGTGTTGAGGTAGCCCTCGAGGATCTCGTCCTTGCTCTGTTCGCGGTCGAGCTTGATGGAGATGAAGAATTCCTTGGTCTTGCGGACGAGGGTCTGTTCCTGGCCGAGGTAGTAGTTCTTGACGTACTGCTGGGTGATGGTCGAACCGCCCTGTCTGCCCTTGCCGGTGACGGTGTTCCAGCCGGCGCGGAGGGTGGCTTTGATGTCGATGGCGTCCTCGGAGTAGAAGTCCCGGTCCTCCGCGGCGAGTACGGCGTGCTGGATGATGCGGGGGATGCGGCGGAGGGGGACGTTCTCGCGGTTGATCTCGCCGTCGCGGGCGATGACGGTGCCGTCCTCGTACAGGTACACGTTGGACTGGGCGGTGGCGCTGGCGTTGGCGGCGGGGATGCCGACGAGCTGGTAGCCGGCGATGAATCCGCCGACGAGGAGCAGCGCGAGGAGGAGCACGCCGCCGAGGACCATGCGCCAGGTGGGGAGGGCGCGGCGCCAGCCGGTGCGCTTGGGCCGCTTGGGGCGTTTTGTGCGCCCCTTGGGCTCCTTTGCGCCGTCCGGGTGCTGGGGGCCGGGGGTGAGG
>NZ_MAPV01000376.1 GCF_001700505.1 Streptomyces mutomycini | reverse complement strand
ACGCAGCTTCGCTCGAGCGTTCGCCAGCCGGCCTCGCCGGGCGCACTTCACGGTCGCCTCACCGGAACAGCTGTCGACCGTGCAGCCCGTAGATGCATAGAGACGATCGACGCTCGTGACGGGGTGGGCGTTCCGGGCAAGGCTAGTGGCCGGTTAGGTTCGCCGCATGACCGAATCACCACGAACGGCACTGCCACCTCTCGACAGCCCGCCTGGCGACCGGCTGGACGTCGTCTCGGCCTGGGACGCCGACACCCCGTATCAGGCCTGGCGGCCACAGATCCTGGTGCCGCCGACGTTCCGCCCGGCGACGCCGGCCCGAGTCTATGTCGCCGTGAACCAGAAGGGCGGGGCGGGCAAGACCACCACAGCGGTGGAGCTCGCCGCAGCCTGGGCTGCTGCTGGTCTTCGGGTCCGCGTAATCGACGCCGACCACCAGGAGGCCGCCCTGTCGGTGTGGCTGATGCCGCAGTACCCAGAGGGCTCGCCGCGCCACTCGCTGCGGTCGGTGTTCTTCGACGAGTGCACGCTGGCCGAGGCGACCTACCCGACCCTGTTCGAAGGCGTCGACGTCGTGCCGTCCGGGCTGGACCTGTCGCGGGTCGAGTACGAACGGCCGATCGGCGCGGAGAACGCCATCGCAGCCGCCATCGCTCAGGAGGCGCAAGAGGCCGGCGGACACTCGCCGTACGACGTGACCCTGATCGACGCGGCCCCGTCGCTTGGCCTGGTCACCGTGGCGGCCCTCACCGCCGGGGACGAGGCCCTCGTCCCCGTGAAGGTGGGCGGTCTGGACATGAAGGCGATGGCGTCGCTGGACCGCACGATCCGCAGCGTCCAGCGCAAGACGAACCCGAAGCTCAAGGTCGGGGCCGTCTTCCTCACCGCGTGGGACAAGAGCGACTTTGCCCGGCAACTCGCCACCAAGGTGTCCGAGGACTACCCGGACGCGGTGGTCGTGCCGATCCGGCGCAGTGTCCGGGCGGCGGAGGCCCCGATCGCAGAGCAGCCGGTGCGCCTCTACGCGCCGAAGTCGACAGCGGCCGGGGACTACGACCAGGCCGCGCACCTCTTCCTGCAGATGCCGGAGGCCGGAGCGTGAGCCGTCGTCGTGCCCTGGTCATGCCGTCGACCCGCAGCGCCGAGCCGGACGACGAGGAGCTGGAGGCCGGCACCGGCCAGAGGGAGGCCGCGGCCGCGCAGTCCGTTGGAGTCGTCGCCACGCTGACCGGCGCGGACGTGTCGACGCCCGTGTCCGTAGCGCAGCTCCCGACGCCGTATGACGTCGCCGATACCGTGACGGCCCCGCTGGACGACCAGCAGCGCGCGCACCTGGTCGTGTGCGAGCAGGCACTGACCGGCTTCCGGAAGTCGGTAATCGTCGCGGGCAAGGCGCTGGAGGTCATCAGCCGGGGCCGCCTGTACCGGGAGACGCACGCGACGTTCGTGGAGTACCTGGACGATGTATGGGAGATCCGGAAGTCACAGGCGTACCGGATGATCGAGGCGTGGCCGGTCGCCGCCGCAGTGTCCCCAATTGGGGACATCAACGAGGGGCAGGCCCGAGAGCTGCGGCCCGTCTTCACGGACTACGGCCAGGAGGCGGCCGTCGCCCTGTACCGCGAGGTGAAGG
>NZ_MAPV01000375.1 GCF_001700505.1 Streptomyces mutomycini | reverse complement strand
CTTGGCCGCCGGGTCGGCGGCGCGCGCGGTGCGGAAGGCGACCTCGATCCAGTCGTTGCCGGAGCGCTGCAGGTTGGAGTCCCGCCGGGCTCCCGAGCTGCCGTCGGCGAAGGCCTCGTTCACGACGTCCCACTGGGCGATCTTGCCCTTGTAGTGGGCCATCACGCCGTTGATGTGGTCATTCATCGCCTGGCGCAGTGTGCTGCCGCTGAGGCTCTGCATCCAGCCGGGCTGCTGGGAGTGCCAGGCCAGGGTGTGGCCGCGCACCTGCTTGCCGTTCTGCACCGCCCAGTTGTAGACGCGATCAGCGGAGGTGAAGTTGAACTGGCCCCGCTGCGGTTCGGTGGCGTCGATCTTCATCTCGTTCTCGGCCGTCACCGAGTTGAACTCACGGCCGGCGATCGTCGTGTACGCCGAGTCGCCCAGCTTGCCCGAGGCGATGGCGGTGCCGAAGTACCGGCCGCTCTGCGCCGCCGCGGCACCGAGCGTGCTCTCGGCGGCGTGTGCGGTCGNNCGACCGCACCGAGGACGCCGACGACCAGCGCCAACAGCAGGCCGCGGATCTTCCGGCGGATAAGGGGTCTGGGAAGGGCATACGAGCCCATGACTGTGCCTCCAAGGTAGAAATCACGGAAGTGCCGTAGCGCAGGGATTGCGTCGTCCGCTCCCCTTCGGCGGACGGACGGAC
>NZ_MAPV01000374.1 GCF_001700505.1 Streptomyces mutomycini | reverse complement strand
CGGAACCCGCACGCCCGTGACCCACGCCAGGCAAGGTCAGCCTAACCGAATGCGCATACGGTGGATATAGGGCACCTGCTCAGCCGAGGAACGACATGCTCGGTCAGGGAATCTGGTCGGCTCACCAGCAGCAAGGGCCTCGCTCTGAACGTCTGTCTCGCCGCCCCTCGAGAACGGCTCTGAGGACAACTACGACGTTCACGAGCCGGGACGGGACGGGACGGGACGCCGGCAGATTCGCCCGACCACCTCAGGGGCGAACAGACACGCCGCGCCCTGCTGCTCCGGGCAGCCGAACTCCACCGCACACCCGTAGAGCCGGCCCGGGCCCGTCCGGGCTCCGGGAGATGAGCAGCTGCGAGACTCTCGACGCCGGACTCGGCGTGTTGAAGATCGACGTCTCCCAGCACCTGATGGAGCACCACCATCGGTCGCTGCGGGAGACCGGGGCCACCGGCGCCGCCATCTCAAGGTGATGCACTCCGGGCAGCAGGTCCTGGTGGCCGACGCACGCACGTCCACTCAGACCCCGCCCATTCCGTCCGGCAAACGCGTCATTTTCGTCACCCTCGAAGAGGCTTCTGCCTGTTCGGCTGCGCCTTCTTCGAGGACTCCCACGAGGCCTGCGCGCACGATCTTCCATAACGGCCTGCTGCTCGTCCGCGGCACTGTCGAGGCCCGAGGCTCTCGCCGGTCCGTTGCGGGGCAGAGGGTCTGGAACCTGGAAGAGCCCGCTGCGGCCCGCCGTGACC
>NZ_MAPV01000373.1 GCF_001700505.1 Streptomyces mutomycini | reverse complement strand
CCCCTCCCAGAGCGGCGCGCCCCCGCCGGTACGGCCCGGCGCGAGACAGCCGACACCCGACGGGCCGAACACCCCCACCCCGCCGTCAGCCCTGCGAGAACGCCCCTGCACAGCCCCCGACCCGTACGGCAGCATGGGCGCCATGTCCGTACTGACGCGCAACGAAGCGCAGACCCGCGCCCAGCTCCTCGACGTACACCGCTACACGGTCGACCTCGACCTCACCACGGGCGACGAGACCTTCGACTCCAGGACCGCCATCCGGTTCACCGCCCACACGGCCGGAGACACCTTCGTCGAGATCAAGCCGGAGACCCTGCGCTCACTCAGCCTCGACGGACAACCCCTCGACCCCGAACGCCTCGACGACAACCGCTACCCCCTGGACCACCTCACCCCAGGCACCCACGAACTCACCGTCGACGCCACCATGCACTACTCCCGCACCGGCGAAGGCATGCACCGCTTCACCGACCCCGCCGACGGCGAAACCTACGTCTACACCCAGCTCTTCCTGGACGACGTCCAGCGCGTCTTCGCCGCCTTCGACCAACCCGACCTCAAATCCGTCTTCGACCTCACCGTCACCGCACCCACCGGCTGGACCGTCCTCGGCAACGGCACCACCACCCGGACCACCGACGGCCGCTGGACCATCGCCCCCACCCCACCCATCTCCACCTACCTCGTCGCCATCGCCGCAGGCCCCTGGCACTCCGTCACCACCCACCACGCAGGCCTCCCCTTCGGCATCCACTGCCGCCGCTCCCTCGCCCCCCACCTCGACGCCGACGCCGACGAGATCCTCGACATCACCCGCTCCTGCTACGACCGCTTCCACGAAAAATTCGACGAGCCCTACCCCTTCGACTCCTACGACCAGGCGTTCGTCCCCGAATTCAACGCCGGCGCCATGGAGAACCCCGGACTCGTCACCTTCCGCGACGAATTCATCTACCGCTCCGCAGTCACCGACACCGAACGCCAGACCCGCGCCGTGGTCATCGCCCACGAAATGGCCCACATGTGGTTCGGCGACCTCGTCACCCTCACCTGGTGGGACGACATCTGGCTCAACGAGTCCTTCGCCGAATACATGGGCTACCAGACCCTCACCGAAGCCACCTGCTTCACCGACACCTGGACCGACTTCGGCGTCGCCCGCAAGGGCTGGGGCTACGACGCCGAAGTCGGTCCAGG
>NZ_MAPV01000372.1 GCF_001700505.1 Streptomyces mutomycini | reverse complement strand
CTTCCGGTGGCCCCGTGCAGGAGGACCCGGGACGCGATGTTGTTGCTGATTGGCCCGGCCACGACCGTTCCCACGCCTGCCTTGGGCAGCGTCAAGCCCTCCATCTTGAGCACGCGGTAGGCACGGTTAGCAGTCGTGTTGGCGACACCGAAGCGCTCGCAGACCTGCCGTAGCGACGGCATCGTGTCGCCCGGCCCGAGCTCCCCGTCCTGAATCTGCTGGCGGTAGTACGTGGCGATCTCCGCGTACCCGGTCGTCTCCGGCATACCGGGCTCCTTCCTCTGTCTCGTGCTGCACCTCTTCATGTGCAGCGGTACATCCATGAGGTTAAACCACGTAGATATGTAGCGCTACTAGTAGCGCATAACATGTCTGGTGGTCTACCTTGAGCACGCAGCGTCGGGAGCCGCCTACGGGTGGGGGACGGCGACTGTCCGTTCCTTCAGAACTTCAGATCAGGGCACCCCGGCCAGGACAGGGGAGGTCACGCGGACTACCTGACACGGGTCCGGACCTACGCAGAGGGGGGTCACAGCCCGGGCGCCGGAGAATCACCGTCACTGGTGGAGAGCAACACAAAGCACAACGAACCACCCCGAACGGATTCGATCCGGCGCGCTCCTCATCCCGAGCCGCGCCGTGGTCGTGGCCGCTCGGCCGCCCTAGGGCCCAGCCGGAGACGGTCCCGGGCCCCACCGACCTCTTCTCACAGACGAGGCAAGGGTAAAGATCGCGGGCCCCGTAGGTAGAGATCGGTTCGAGTCCGGTCCGGGGTACTGCCCGCCGCTGATGCGGCGGGAGCAAAACGACGGACCCCCGGGGAGGCAACCCCGAGGGTCCGTCTTCGCAGCTCACCCTCTCTCGAAGGGCAAATGCGCATGCACAGGATGACATCGACCCTGGACGTTCCTCGCGCCGGGCTCGTAGACGACATGACCGAGGACGACAACGGCCGCGGCTACGAGCGCGATGAGACCGACACCGCGTTCCGCCAGCTCGTCGACCACCTGGTTGCCGACGGACGCCCGATCGCCGGCACGCGGGTCGCCCCGCGGGCGGGTGGCTTCTTCAGCACCCAGCTCCTGTTCCTCACCGGCCAGCGCACCTGCCGGGCGGGCGTTCTGCCGGTCAGGCAGAACACGCTGCAGTGCGACCAGTGCGGGGGCCGCTTCGGCTTCACCCCTGGAGGTCTCTGGACCTGTGGCGCCTGCAAGGCCATCGGCCGCTGAGTAGTGATCATTGGCCAGCGGGCCCGGAGAGCTTCGGCTACTCCGGGCCCGCTGGCTTACACGCTTCGGATGGAGAGAGATGACGACCACGATCGAGCCGCCCCGCACGGCTCCCGCACCCCTCAGGCCCGCTCCCGTTCCGGTGAGCCGAGAACCCGCTTCGGGCACTCAGCCGATCACTTCGGCTACTGCCCCGTCTGCTTCGACCACTCCGCTCGACGACGTCCCCGAGGTCAGCCGGAAGGTCAAGATCGGCCTCGGTGTCGCTTCGATCGCGGGCTCACTCGTGATCGGCGCGATCGGCTTCTACCTCTCCTTCGGGAACCTGTCGGCGGCCGGGCACACGGAGTTCGGGTTCTCCGTCGACAACGCCCCGTACTTCGCCATCGGCGTGGACGCAGCGATCGTCACGTGCCTGCTGCTGGACCTGTTCATGGCGACGATCCGCACCTCCTGGCCGCTCCTGCGGGTGCTCGCCCACGGGATGACCGTGGCGTCGGTGTACTTCAACGCGGTGGCCCACGGCTCGATCACCCAGAACTGGGACAAGGCCCTGGCCCACGGGCTGATGCCGGTCCTGTTCGTCATCGGGGTGGAAGCGGGCCGGCGGATCCTCGTCCACCAGGCGGCGCTCCCCGCCGACCACGACACCATCCCCGCTCACCGCTGGGCGCTCGCCTTCCGCACGACCTGGCGCATCTTCAAGGTGATGAAGCTCTGGGATGAGCCGTACAGCGAGGTCGTGAAGCGCCAGCGCGCCCGGGCGATCTTCAACGCCTGGACCGAGTACAAGGCAGACATCGCCAAGTCCGGACTGGAGGAGGGCAGCCAGGAGGCTCTGGCCCGTCTCCCGAAGAAGCTGGAGCCCTTCGGCCTGACCGTGGATGAGGCGCTGGCGCTGCCGGACAAGATGGCGCGCGAGGAGCTGCGACGCCAGCAGGAGCAGGACAAGCAGGACCGCGAGCTGCAGGCGGAGAAGGAGCGGGGCGAGCACGAGGCGGAGAAGGCGCGCCTGGCGCACCGTAAGGAGATGGCGGCCCTGACAGCCGATCTGACGGCCACTGAGGGCGTCGCCGGGGCCCAGGCCCGGGGGGCGGTCGCCGAGGCCGAGGCGCACGCTGACGCACAGGCTCGCGCGGCGACCTCGCTGACCGACGCGGTCGAGTCCGAGGAAGTGGCCGAAGCGAAGAAGCGAGCAGCCGAAGCGAACGCGCGAGTGGTCGAAGCCGAGG
>NZ_MAPV01000371.1:266-557 GCF_001700505.1 Streptomyces mutomycini | reverse complement strand
ATCCGCCGGGGGTTCGGGGGCGCCGCGAGTCCGGTGGGCCCGGGGCCCCTGGGCGGGGCGTTGGTGCGCGGCGACTGCGAAGAGGCGCGCTGCCGCTGCCTGCTGCTCATGTCCGCGCTCCCGGTGCGAGGGCCGCGTCCGGCAGGCCCGCGAAGAGGTCGTACTCCCTGGCACCGTCGCCCACGTCCGGGGTGCCCCGCACCAACTCGTAGTACTCGGTGGTGAAGAGGGGCTGCCCGAGGTCGTTCGACAGGGCGAAGAACGTTCCGTCCACGGTGATCTGGGTGGCGT
>NZ_MAPV01000371.1:0-151 GCF_001700505.1 Streptomyces mutomycini | reverse complement strand
GGTGTCCCGCAGCCGCGCGAAGGCGTCCTCGGCCACGGAACGGGGCACCCGGTTCCAGTAGACCTTGGCGACGGTGTGCGGGGCTCCGGCTCCGGCGTCGTACGCGGGATCGGCGGCCAGTTCCACCGCGCGCGTCGCGACGCGGTGCGCC
>NZ_MAPV01000370.1 GCF_001700505.1 Streptomyces mutomycini | reverse complement strand
ACGCCAAGGGCGCCTCCGCACTCCGCCAACTCGTCGCCTGGCTCGGCGAAAAAGACTTCCTCGCCGGCATCAACACCCACTTCGCCCGGCACAAATTCGCCAACGCCACCCTCGCCGACTTCATCGACAACCTCGCCACCGCCACCGACCGCGACGTCCACACCTGGGCCGCCACCTGGCTCCGCACCACCGGCATCGACACCCTCACCGCCCACGTCGAGAACACCGGCAACAGCTGGAACCTCACCGTCGACCACACCGGCAACCGCCCCCACCGCATCACCGTCGGCACCTACGACCACAACCTCGACACCCAGACCGGCGCCGACCACCTCACCCTGCGCCAGCGCTTCGACCTCGACATCCCCCAGAACGGCACACCCACCACCCAGCCCGGCCAACGCCCCGACCTCGTCGTCCCCAACGACAACGACCTCACCTACGCCAAGATCCGCCTCGACCCCGACTCCTGGAACACCGCCCTCACCCACCTCTCCGGAATCCCCGACGCCCTCACCCGCGCCCTCCTCTGGAACACCGCCCGCGACATGGTCCGCGACGGCGAACTCCACCCCACCGTCCACCTCACCGCCGCCCGCACCCACCTCCCCTACGAAACCGACCTCGCCCTCGTCCAAGGCGTCCTCGGCTTCGCCGCCACCCACATCGCCGACCGCTACCTCCCACCCCAGGACCGGCCCACAGCCCTCACCACCCTCACCTCACTCTGCCGCGACCTCCTGCGCCGCACCGAAGGACTCACCCCCAAGGAC
>NZ_MAPV01000037.1 GCF_001700505.1 Streptomyces mutomycini | reverse complement strand
TGTCCTGGCTGACCGGCTACCGCAGACTCAACCACCGCTACGAACGCCACCCCCGCAACTACCTGGCCTTTCTCGGCCTCGCCGCTGCCCTCTGCTGCTACAAACGACTCGCCCGTCTCACCACATAGGACACGGTCTTAGGCACCAGGGCGAGTTCCGCTACCCGTCGGGCGGCCTCACGCACCGCCGCAATCGACTTGGCCGGCAAACCGTCTGTCATCCAGGTCTGGTCAAGAGCCCAGAGCCACAGCGCCCCGTCCTCCGCACTGACCTGCAGATGCGCCCACCCGGTCAGCCGAAGCAGGCCCGGGCTCCAGCGCCGGGTGAGTGGTTCCGCCGAATCGGCGGCCAGCAGCAGATCATTCAGGATCGGCTGGGTCAAGTGACCGGCGGCGTGCCGCGACTTGACAGAGGAAGGATCCCGCCTCATCCGCGTGAGCACATCACGGCACAGGGCCGGGCTCACGCGGGTGCCCGCTATCGGAATCCGCAGCGCGCCGAGAATATGGCGTCGCCACTGCATCGGTGTGGAGTTCAACGCATGTTCGACGTCGGCCTGATGCAGCTGTTCGACGGCCGCGCCGACCGGCGACGGCATGGCACGGAGTGCTTGCGCCAGTGCTTCCAAGGCGTCGGTGACAGCCGGCGTATCCGACGCCCCCTCCACCACGGAGAACGGCATGTCCGACTCTCCGCACAAGTGCATTCCACGACGGGGTGATGTCACACGAACTCCTGCGAACTGAATTGCTGGGAGCGGCCGTTCAGCAGCCCCGTTGATGCGGCCGTACGTAGGTGTAGCCGGGGGGCAGCTCAGGGCTGCCGACGAGGCCGAACTTCAGAAAGTCCTGTCGGAACAAGCGTCGCTGTTCCGGGCTCGCTTCGTACCCCAAATGGCCTATGTAGCGCAAAAATCCCGGCACATGGTGCACGGCCTTCGCACGGACCGGCGACGTGCCGCCCTCCGTCTCTCCGTGGCCCCTGGGCCGGTCTTCCACTACCTGCGGTGTGTAGCAGAGCAGCTCGACGATGCGTTCGCCGAGTCGTGTCGGGTGGTGCGGCCGTCCATCGTCGCCCCGGCTGCCTTGCAGGCGGGTCAGTGCTCCGGCGGCGAGCAGTTCGACCACCGCCGCGCCCACCAGCTCGGCCGTGGGGTCCTCCGGGGCATCGGTCATGACCAGAGGCAGGGCGGAGGCCAGCAGTTCGCGGGCCAGCATGGCCCGGCCTACGACATCCAGCAGGCCGAACCTCCGTACCGCCGTCATGACTAGCCACAGGGTTCGGCCGAGGGATGTGTCATCCGGTGGCCGCTGCCACGCACCGTCCCTCGTGCGCACCCGCTGGTCGTACCGATGCTCGATCGACTCCCCGTCGACGGTCCTCGGCCGGAGCAACGCGGTCGTCCTCGCTTGCACGGTCCGGCTGCCGCGCTGCCAGGCGAGGTCGAGCAGGATGCCGGGGAAGCAGGTGGACGGCCACTGCAATCCGACGAGCCGTCCCTCATCGTCCATCCGGACGCGCTGTACGGACGGCGGATGTCCGTCGTGCTCCAGCCGGAAGATGATGTCCGGACTCGGCCGCAGGACCGGCCCGTCGAGTAGTGCGCGATCCGGCGGTTGCGCGGTGCCCTGCCCGGTCGTCACGGCCAGAGGCATTGGCAGGTATCCGCCCTCCAGTTGTCGGGCGCGCAGGGGCTGCTGCCACTCCAGCCGGCCCGGCCCCTCGTGAACCAGAACAGGTTCCCCGAGATCGGGCTCGTCCGGCCACGGCATCACGGGGTACGGGGCTGCGGGCTCCGGCTCCACCACGGGCGCCCCCGGAGCCTGGCGCTCCCGGCATTCCGCCCAGCCCCGCCCGGCCGGCTCCTCCGAGGCACCCCAAAGCACGTCCAACGCCGATTCGTCCCCCACGTGCTCGGCCCGCCAAACTCCGCCGCCCTGCCAGCGGTCGTCGAGGGCGACCCGTACGCCGGTGGGCAGCAGGCCCGTCTTCTCATCGGCTTCACGCCGTACGTAGTCCATCAGTACAACGTTGGCGTGGAGGAGGGCCGAGGGGTACCTCGTGC
The DNA here is from genome assembly GCF_001700505.1 of Streptomyces mutomycini. GTDB lineage: Bacteria > Actinomycetota > Actinomycetes > Streptomycetales > Streptomycetaceae > Streptomyces > Streptomyces mutomycini. The sequence continues at coordinate 120,723 of NZ_MAPV01000037.1, read as the reverse complement.
CCCGCATCAGCCTCGTGGCCTCGGGCAGGGAGCACAGTGCGGGCCCGAGAGCGGTGTAGACCGGCAGCCTCCGCACGGCTGCCCTGCGGCTGACGATCGGCGCGGCGCCGCGCACCACGGACCGAGCGAGTGTCTCCAGGGCGTCACGTCCCAGCGGCCCTCCGTCTGCGAGGCGGTCCGCCATCGAGGCGCGGGTGAAGGCGTACTCCCCCCACAGGCGAATCCCGGGCAGCGACGCGAGAGCGCGCCGGACCACGTTCACAAGGTTCCGCAGTCCGGCCTCCTTGTCCTGCGAAGTGGCACCGGGAGGCAGCATCAAGGGCAGTGGCATGGGGGCGAGGGAGCTGTCCAACTGGTCCTTGCCGCGCGTCATGAGGTAGCGCAGGTAATACGACGTGTCGTCGAGGTCGCTCTCGGGCAGGCCGTCACCGGACCGTTCGTACAGACTGTTGACGACCAGGGACCCGTGCGCGTCGATGGTGCCGCGGTGGCTCAGCCTGTGCAGGCGCGCACCGGAAGCAGCCAGCCCGGGCCCGAACGCGTCGGCGTCGAAGACCAGTCGCTCGCGCAGCGAGGTGGCCTTCGTCCCGTCGAACTGGCCCGGACCCTGTGCGCCAGCGGGAGCGCCCGACAGCCAGCCCGGTATATCGCCCTCGACGCCGAGTGCCTCGTGGGCGCCCTCCTTATAGACGATCTCCGCAGGCAACAGATCGCCGCCGGTCCGTACGTTGATCATCGCGCCGACCGGCAACGCCTCCATCTCGTCGCCGAAGGCGACCGAGGGAAAGTCACCGATGTCCAGCGGCCCCCCGGCGTATCCGGCAGCGTCCGTGTCGAAGCCGAAGTACACGGCGTTGAAGGCGACCGCGACGTGGACGGGGGCGGCTCGCCGCTCGACGAGAGCAAGGAGATAACGACGCAGCCGCGCTTCGTCCGCCGGCTCACCGGCTCCCGGCCTGATCATCCAGGGAGTGATCAGCGGAGGGTCTACATAGGGCCGCCAAACCCCGTCCGAAGTCCCCTCCGACGAAGCTCCGGTCACCGGTGTTCCTCGCATATGCCCTCATGCTCACGCCTCACCGGAGGAAAGGGAAGAGCCGAGACTCGCGCTATGCGCCTCTTGGCCGCCCAAGGAGACTCCGTCACAGTTGATCAGGTCGTCATGGCAGGGGGCGATCCAATCGCCAGATCGTGCCCAGAAACCCAAGGCACACGCATGCCATCGGCGCCACGGGGCCAAGGTCGCTGCGCCAGCCTAAACCGGACGCCCTCCTGACGTCCGACAGCGACGACATGACCGAGCTCTGCGGCGACCAGGTCCGGATCGTCCACCCCTGACCTGCCAGCCCACCCGGAACACTCCCATACCGGGGTGCGTGCCCCATCCGTGCCCAGCAGAGCGGACAACAGCGGTCAAGCACGGCGCCCAGAGACCACACCAACCTCGCCTGACCCGGTCAAACACGCAGGTCAGAGCCGCTTTGGTCGTTCAAGAACCGTTGATTCCCAAGCTCAGAGCGCGAGTTCGATTCTCGTCACCCGCTCTTCGATGGAGGCCCTGGTCAATGACCGGGGCCTTTCTCTTGTTCCGGCTGCTACGGCTCCGTGTCGAGGACTCGGGCGGCCTCACGAGGGTCCATCAGGTTGGACCAGGCCTGTTCCGCGGGGAGCAGGTCCCGCTCCGGCAGGGCGTATTCGGGGTACCAGCCGTCGGCCTCGCAGCCGGGAACGTTGCGCAGAATCAATGTCGTGAGGTTCGGCGGGACCGAACCCGTGATCCGCACCGCGAGGTAAGTCTCGTGGCCGTCGTCGGCGCGGACCTGAAGGCCGACGGTGAAGGTGTCGAAGTCCACCGTGTGCTCCTGACCGTCCCGGAGGGTGGCACGGCTCAGAGTCAGAACCGTGGTCCGGAGCCGCCGGACGAAACGGACTCCAGCTTCGGCGCGATAGCGGACGTGGTCCTCGCGAGCGGGGAGCAAGTGAGCGGTGTACGTGGCGGACTTGAGCGCGTCGGCGTTGCCGGCGTTGTAGCGGGTTCGGGCAGTCTTGCCGTCGGCCTCGAGAGCGGCATAGAAGTCGTCGGTGGAGCCGTCCTCGCGGCGGCCGGCCGCCACCAGCCACGGAAGGTCGGCGTCCACCCAGACCGCCCCGCGCCAACGCTGGACCTTCACCTTGAACAACACCTGGTCATCGACAGCGCGGATGCGCTCATGCTTGGCATCGTCCGCCGCGAACTGCTCAGCGGTCTTCGCCAGGATCGGGTGCTCGATCTCGTCCAAGGGGTCGGTCACCGCCGGCAGGGGGAGTCCGAGGTCATCGCGCAGGCATCGCAAGGTGGGCCTGGCGGGCCGCATCGCAGCGGGACCGGTCATTCGTCGATCCCGCCGACCGCGTCGATCTCCTCCGATGTCAGACCGGTCAGGAGCATGACGTCCGACTTCAGGGAGCCGTCCAGGACGCTGAGCGCCTCCACCATGCCCTCACGCAGATCCTCACGCCGCTGGTCCAGGTAAACCCGTACCGCCTCCGCGACCAGATCCTTCTTCGTCAGGCCCAGGAAATGCGCGCCCTGGCTGATCAACTTATCCGTCGCCGGATCCACCTTGAGCGGCGACTGCCGGGGTGGCTTCGAAGCCGTGGTCATAAATCCCACCTCCGCATCCACGGTACCTTAGTACCTCACGATCAGGTTCCTTGCTGGTGACCGCAATGAGACGCAGCCCGTCGACCGCGGTACTACGGAGCCGGATCGATGACCGCCGACCGGATCACCTTGGGGCAGATCGCCAGGGGTGAAATCGCACGATGGCGAGCGCCTGATCCAGCGCGGTGAAACTTCCCCACCCACGGCACGGCGGCATCGATCGCCCTCGTGCCCCATCCGTGCCCTTCAGAGCGGACAACAGCGGTCAAGCACGGCACCCAGAGACCACACCACCCTCGACCGCTCCAGCCAAACATGCAGGCCAGAGCCACTACAGCCGATCAAGAACCGTTGATTCCCAAGCTCAGAGCGCGAGTTCGATTCTCGTCACCCGCTCCATGCTGAAGGCCCTGGTCAGAGACCAGGGCCTTGTTTGTTGTCTGGGCCAGTTCAGGTGTCGCATGCCACACCCGTGCCAGTCTGCGATCGATCGCCAAGGGACACCTCTTGGGCTCTCCTCTCCATCTGCCACACCCACTTGGCGAGCAGGGCCTGGAGGATGGACCTCCCACGCCGAGAAGAAAGTTTCTGCGAAGAGGTCACGCCCGAGGTTGCTGCGAGCCACTAACCCTCAACTGAGCACGCGAACCGGAGAGTGGGCCTTGTCAGAGATCGAGATCACCGCCATCGTCATCATCGTCGGAAACTTCCTAGCGCTCGTCCGGGTCTGGCTGCGAGAGCGCGGGCGCGTCGAGATCGAGCAGCATCGCAACACCGTGAGGCGAGACATCGCTCGTTCCCTGCCGCCTGGCAGTCGCATCAATGACGGCACTGAGAGCATCACGATCGAAGTTGGCTTCCCCATGGAGAAGGCAGACCGAAGGGACGCACAGTGTGGGTAGTGGACTGGTCCTCCTTGGCGGCCTGCCGAACCACCGACCCCGATGAGCTGTTCGTCCAGGGCACGGCGCAGTTGCGCGCAAAAGAGGTATGCACCGGATGCCAGGTTCGCACGGAGTGCCTAGCTGACGCCCTGGACAACCGGGTGGAGTTCGGGGTGTGGGGTGGCATGACCGAGCAAGAGCGCAGAGCTCTCTTGCTCCGACGCCCCACCGTCTCTTCATGGCGCCGGCTCTTGCAAACTGCAAGAACCGAGTACGAGATCACGACACAGAGCTTCGAGGATGAATTCGAGCAGCTTTTCAGGGAATTGCTACACCGCCTGATCTCCTTCCTGGTCACCGCCGGTGCACGCCTCGCCGACGCCGAGGATGCCGTGCAAATGGCATTTATTGAGCTAGCTAGAGTCTGGCGCTCAGTCGAACACCCACGATCGTGGCTACGCAAAGTATCCTTTCGCATGTGGACAAAAGTTCTGACCAAAAACAAGTTCGACGATCTGGTGTCCGAGTTCCCCGAAGGCGTCAGCCATGAACAAGTAGATGAGATAATCGGCCAGTCTCAGGTCGTCCAGGTTCTGAAGCAGCTTCCTCCTCTTCAGCAAGCAGTCATGGCATTCGAATACGACGGGTGCACCCCGAGCGAAACCGCCGACGCGATGGGCATGCCAGCCGTCAACGTGCGCCAGAACCTACACCGGGCTCGCGCCAACCTGGCTAAGGTACTCCAGCAAAAGGGGATACATTAAGATGCCATCAAGCGCTTCCGAGTACACATTCACCATGGACGAGTTCATGCGGGCAGGAATTGCCGATCTTCGGCAATCTCTATCGAATGAGATCGACGCAGACAAGCAGCTCAACAAAGTTCTTGCCAAAATATCCTCAAGCGCACCGACCCCACGAGACCAGTACGCAGAAACCGAGAATACGACCGCAGCATCTTTGCGATCTCTCAATTCAGCCACTACGCATCAGATCAAAGAAACAGCCAAACTCTGTCTCGCATAAAAGATAGAGAGATCTCCATCAATACGGATCGATGCCCTGGGAGCCTGGGCGCTTCGAAGAGTCCTGATTACCGAATCACGATGCGTGCGAACCGCACTTCACACCTGCCTGGGTGGGTCGGCGCCCCGCCAGACCCACCCAGAACTCCCATGCCCGGTCGAGCACCGGGCCGCAGGTGCCGGAGCATTGCTGCGGGCTCTCACTCCGCTACGCATGGCTGGAGCGACAGAAGCCGCACCGATTGCATCATGCGACCTTGACTGTGGAGCGTCGGGGGAAGCCACAAGCCCTCGCATGCATACTCAAGTATGCTTGCCATATGTCCTCAACGACTCGCATCACCGTCACGCTCCCCAGCGACCAGGTGGCGGAGCTCCGCAAGCTCACGGACAACGTCTCCGGCTACGTCGCGGAAGCCGTGGCCCGCCAGATCCGCCACCAGCTCCTGGGCGACGACCTTCGCCGACATGAAGAAGAGCACGGAGGCTTCAGCGACGAGGAGCTCGCCGAGGCCCACTCGAAGATCTTTGGCGCCACCGGCTCCTCCACGGGCGCGGACGCCGCGTGAGCGAGCGCGTCGAAACCGTCGTCCTGGACTCGGAGGGGCTCTCCGCCTGGATCGCACAGGACCGCAAGCTTCTCGCGATGCTTCAGGTCTTCCACGACATGGGAGCCGACCTGGTGATCGGGGCGAACACCATCGTGGAAGTAGCCCACTCCCGCACCAACATGCCCCGCCTGAACTGGGCCCTGTCCCGCATCAAGGTGGAGCCCGTCACCGAGCACGCGGCGAAAGCGGCAGCGGAGCTACTCAAAGGCGCCGGACTGCACGGGCACAAGTACGCCATCGACGCCACGGTCGCCGAGGTCGCGCTCCGCCAGCCGAAACCCGTCGCCCTGCTGACGTCCGACAGTGATGACATGACCAAGCTCTGCGGCAACCAAGTCCGCATCATCCCCCTGTGACCAGTCCGCCCGCCCGGAGCACGCGTCGCACTGCCAGCTCTCGTGCCCCATCCGTGCCCAGCAGAACGGACAACAGCGGTCAGATACGGCTCCCAGAGACCGGGAGCCATCCACCTGCCCGATCCGAAATCGCAGGCCAGAGCGCCTCCAACAGCGTAAGAACCGTTGATTCCCAAGCTCAGAGCGCGAGTTCGATTCTCGTCACCCGCTCCACATGAAAGCCCCTGGCCGACGGCCAGGGGCTTCTTCGTTTGGGTCACCTTGGATGCGTCCGGTCGGCTTCGGTGGCCTCTCCCTGGATAATCGACGTATGGCATCACAGCCCAGTCTTTCTGATCTCCGCCGTGCCAAGTTCGCCCAGCGAACGCCCGCAGCGCTCTCCGAGCTCGTCGGCCCCAAGCACGGCACGGTGCGCCTGCCACTTCACCTGGCATGGTCGGGGCTGACCACGTTCGACCTCGACCAGCCACGGCTGCGGATGAGCTATTACCGCATCGTGTTGGCCGAGGGCCAGCACGACGACCTGGTCCGGTACCTCAATCGCGGCCTCCTCGTCAGCTTGTGGCCCACACTGCGCACACTGATCAGCCGTGATGTCCGCGAAGTCTGGGAACACTCCTTCGACGAGCTGGCTCACAGCGCCCAGGCTGCTGCGTGAACCTCACCGACCTGCACCGCCGCCTGCTGGCTGATGTACTCGCCGTGGGCGGTGCCTACCCTCTGGCGCTTACCGGCGGCTACGCCGTTCAGGCACACGGCCTGGTCGACCGGCTCAGCCAGGACCTCGACGTAGCGACCGAGAACCCCGATCGCATGGAGGACATTGCTGCTGCCGTGCGCGCCGGCCTGGAACAACACGGGTGGCAGGTCAGCGCTCTGGAAACAGACCCGCTCTCCGCACGCCTGATCGTCACCGATCCCGTCAGTCACGAAAAGTGCGAGGTCGACATCCTCAAGGAAGCGCTCTGGCGACCGCCCGTACACACCGAGCACGGATTGGTGCTGTCCCTCGAAGATGTCGTCGGTACCAAAGTCCGCGCACTCTTCGACCGCGGACTCGCCAGAGACCTGATCGACGTGCAGGCCGCTGCGGAACGCTGGAGCCATGTCGAACTCGAAGAGCTCGGTCGGCGCCACGTCCGCGACTCCTTCGACCTGAGCGAGCTCCAAGCGCGACTGATTGGAGCCGACTGGATCGACGACACGGAATTTTCTGCCTACGGACTCGACGAACAAGCGATCACCGGGCTGCGCCAGTGGGCACAGGCATGGGCCACCGACATCGGCGAACGGCTCCAGGAGCTGGAGACTCCGTAGGAAGGCTGATAACTGCATGGAGGCCGGACGCGCTCAGCACGAGGCACGCCAGGCCACTCAGCCCACACCGGCCGTGCCCCATTTGTGCCCAGAAGAGCGGACACCAGCGGTCGGATACGGCTCTCAGAGACCGGAGGCCATCCACTTGTCCTCTGCGAAACCCCAGTTCATAGCACCTTTACCAACCCAAGAACCGCTGATTCCCAAGCTCGGGGCGCGAGTTCGATTCTCGTCACCCGCTCTTTCACGAACCCCCAGGTCATGGACCTGGGGGTTCGTCGTTGCCCAGACTTCCCCGGCGTCGTGCACCACCTGCGCACCACCTGGGCCCTTGTTCTCGTAGGCTCGGGCGAGTATCGCTGCGGTGGCGGCCACGACCTGGGGGAGTTCGGCCCGTGCAACGACCTCGGCATCCCCCCGAGCCTCAGCAACTCGCAGCAGGCGTGCTCGGTGCCCTCGACCGGGATGACCGCCTCGACCCGTCCGTCGTCACCGCCGGCGGTCGCGGTGGAGCCGAAGGCCCTCACCACCGCAAGGGCAACGTTGCCGAGCAAGCGCCGGCGTTCCCGGGGAGAAGGCGGACGGTGGCTGTGCCGATATAGCAGCGGGCCTGGAAGTCATCGAGGTAGGAGACCCAGTACACGCCCAGGTCGAAGTCCTGCGGCCGGTCGAACCGCTCGTCGCCCAGCATGGGAGGGGACCGAAGAACCCTTCGGTCCCCTCCCATGTCCGGTCAGAGCCAGGAGTCCCAGATGCCGTACGCCGTCGATCGGGTCACGGCCTCGACGCCCGAGGCGTCGAGCCGTACGACGCGGTAGTAGTACAGGCCGAGCCGGTCCTCGTGCACCGTGGTGTCCATGTAGAACGCGGCGTCACCCATCGCGCCCTCCGCCAGGGCCACGTAGGCGGCAGTGGCAGGGTCCCAGCGCTCCACGCGGTAGCTCGCGAACCGGGAACAGTCCCCGAGTCCGGAGCTTTCGGAGCAGCCGACGTACAGATCCGGGTACTGGCCCTCACGGACCTCGGTCTCCGTCCAGCCTGGCGGCTGGGTGTCGGGCAGGGTGACCGAGACCTCGGCGGGGTGGAGGACGTCGAGTGGATCGTCGCGGTGATCGTCCATCGCGGCCACCTTGTAGACGTGGGTGGCGCCGTCCGGCACTGTCGGGCAGAGGATTTCGGTCCTGGTCAGGGAGCTGCCGGTCCAGCAGTTGTTCTTCCAGACCGTCTCACCGCTGTCCGGGTCGGTGACGCCCTGCCACGCGCGGTAGCCGGAGACATCGGTGTCGGCGGGCGGCGTCCAGGTCAGCCGGACGCCGAGCGGGACGCGCTCCGCGGTCAGGTCCTGGACCGGGGCCGGACGCTGCGTGTCCGGGGTGGTCTCCGTGGCGGGCGGGCCGGCCTGCGACACATGTCCGTACCGGTCGATCGTCACGACTCGGTACTCGTACGTCGTCTCCGACTTGCCCTGGACGTCCCAGCAGCTGCCGTTGACCTGTTTGCGGGCGGACAGAGGAGCATCGTCGTCCGCCCAGGTCCAGTACGTGTCCGGGTCATCCAGCGGCTGGTCCACTGAGCTGTTCGGCTTGCACTGGTCCACGACGTCGGTCTCGCCGGTCGCGGTGTCGGTCCGGATGATCTTGTACGTGGGAAGGGGCTGCTCGTCGACGGTCCACGGGTCGACGCTGCTCCACTCGACCATCACGCCCTCGTCGAACCTGTCGGCAGTGGTCTTGAACGCGGGGATCGCCTCCGGCCGGTCGGCCATCTTCAGAGTGATCTCCACCGGCGCGGCAGGGTTGCCCCTGGCGTCCAGCGAGCGCACCGCGTACCGGTAGCTGTCGGCGACGGCGGCCGACTGGCGCGGCACGACGTCGGTCCGGGTGGTGGGGCTCCCGTCGGGAAGAGCGTCGGTGTAGTCGCCGGTCGCCGGGTCGTACTGGAGGACCTGGTAGGAGGCGGCCCCGGCGACGGGCGACCACACCAGATGCGGAATGCCCGACCGGTACTCGGCGCGGAGCCCTGTGACGGCGGCGGGCGGGGTCAGGTCGGGGGTGGTGAACGTCGTGGCGGTCGAGTACGCCGACCAGTTCCCGGCGGCGTCCCGGGCCCGCCCCCGGTAGGTGACCTTGCTGCCGTCGGCCCGGTAACCGGTGTCGCAGATAGCACCCTTGGTGCCGGAGTAGATGGTGCTCCAGCTCTTCGTGGTGGCGTCGAGCCGCTGCATCTCGTACCGGGCGATGTCGGCGGCATTCTGTGCGGTGGTGACCAGCTCCGGTGCCGCGTAGGGCTGGTCGGCCGGGCAGGCATCCCATTCGACGAAGGGCGCGGCGGGCGGCGTCCTGTCGACGGTGGTGACGAGCTTGTCGGAGCTGCCGCCAGATACATTGCCCGCCTTGTCGACGGCCCGCACCTCGTAGTAGTAGGCCGCTCCGGTCTTGGGCAGCGCGCTGTCGGTGTACGACGTGGCGGTGGTCGTCGCGAGCTGCTTGCCGTACGTCGCGCCCTTCAGCCGCCGGTAGACCCGGTAGTTCGCCAGGTCCATCTCCTTGCTCCTGGTCCAGGTGAGCTTGGCGGCGCCGGTGGCGGAGTTGTACGAGACGGCCGTGCCAGTCGGAATGAGGGGCTTGACCTTGTCGTAGGCGGCGGAGGTGCGTGGCGTATAGGCGAACCTGACGTTCGCGGAACCTGTCCAGTTGACGAAGTCGAAGCGGATCGTGTGCTTGCCCGCGGGGATCGTCACATTGACCGTCTTCTTGACGGTGGCGGAGACGTTCTTCCATACGTCGATCTTGCGGACGCCATCGACATAGACGCGCATTCCGTCCAGGGCGGAGGCCGTGAACGTGAAGGGGCCACCGGAGCCGAAGTCGCGTGTCACCGACCAACGCACGCCGAAGTTGTTGGACGGCACGCCGGAGACAGGGGCTCCGCTGCCCCAGTTCTGGTCGATCTTGGAATCGCAGTCCGTCTTCTTCGGCGCGCCCGAGAACGTCGTGTTCGCGAAGAACTGCCGTGTGAAGACGGGGGAAGTACAGTTCACCGCCGCGGAAGCAGGTACGGCGGTGGCGTAGAGCACTCCGCCTGCCGTGGCCAGAGCCAAGGCGGTGGCGGTCGTGCGTCTGGCTGGGTTCATCAAGTCCTTCAGTCCTGTTCGGCGGCCGATGTCGGTCAGACGTCGCCGAACAAGACAGATAAGAGGGCCGGTTGGTTGTACGAGCCTCAGCCGTGACAGCTCAGCCGCTGGGGCACGGTCTCCGTAGCGACTCCCGTGCCCCATCCGTGCCCAGCAGAGCGGACAACAGCGGTCAGGTGTGGTTCCCAGAGACCGTAGCCATACACCCCGCCTGACGGGAAAATTCAGGTCAGGGCCCCTTCAGCGGCCCAAGAACCGTTGATTCCCAAGCTCAGAGCGCGAGTTCGATTCTCGTCACCCGCTCCATGAAAGCCCCAGGCCAGCGGCCGGGGGCTTCTTTGTTGTCTATACCAGTTCAGGGGTCGCGCACCAGATCCGCACCAGAAGGCCCCTGATCGGCCTTCTTACGGGCGGACCGCACGAGGTCGTCCAGCCCGCTCGCGACCTCCTGCTGTCGCTCAAGTCCGAGTGCTGATAGATCAACGCTGCCTTCTCCGACGACTGGCCGGCGCGGACCATCGTGTCCTTGAGGGTGGCCCCGGACCGGGTGGCCAGGGTGTGACCGGTGTGACGAAGATCGTAGAAGCGGAAGCCGTCGGGAAGGCCCACCTTCGAGCGAGCCGCGCGCCACTTCCGCCCGGAGGTGGACCGGCGGAACGGCTTGCCACTCCCCCCGACGAACAGCAGGCCGTCCGCCCCTTCTCGGCACTGGAAGTCATTCCGCAGGAACTTCGGCAGCACGGCCACGCGCTTACCGGACTCCGGTCTCGTGCTCTCTTGTCCGTGGCCGGCCCTGTCCGTGCGTCGGCTGCGGTTGATGGCAAGGAGTCCGATCGGCGAGTAGTCGATACGGCTCGGGCAGAGGGGCCGCCACGGCACCGGGGGATACTCAGTCTTCGTAGCCCTCGTCCACCACACCGGTTGCGGGATATCCGTCCTCAGTGACGACCGCCTTGCCAGTGGCCGTCTCGATGGCCTCGACCAGAGCATGCTGCCGTGCTTCGAAAAAGCCCGCAAAGTCATCCTTGGCGAGCAGCGCGGGATCAACCAGATGGGTACGAATATGGTTGGCCACGGTGTCCGCGTCCACCTCGGCGTTCTTCGCGAGCCTGGCAAGGTAGGCAGACGGCGCTGTCCCGCCGATGATGCGGTTGGTACGTCCGGTCAGCGGGGTCTTGTTGACGATTGAGTTGTAAGTGCCCCGGGCGATGTTCTCCCGCTCGCACCACGCCTGCGGGAAGATGTGGTGGATGTCCACGGCCTCCGCGAAGTACTCGGTGATCTCGGTCTTCTCACCAGTCCGCCAGTCGACGGCGCCTTCCTTCATCAGAAGTGCGTAGATGCCCTTGTAGGCGGCGCTGTTGCGGGTGCGCAATGTCAGCAGGCGGCTCTCACTGAACCGGGCATCGCGGATGGTGCGCGGTTCGGCCCCAGTGCCACGTACCCAACTCACGGCTTCGGGGAGGTCGTGGCTAAACCTGGTCTCCGTCGAGCCGCCGTACAGCTCGCCGAACACACCGCACCAGTACCAACGGGCCAGCTTCTGCTGTGCACCGGCCGGTTCGGCCTGTTCGCCGAGCGTGCTGAGGATCGCGGCGAGAGGGATCAGCTGGGTGCCGTAGGGGAGGAACTTGGTGTCGAAGAGGTACTGCTGGCGGAGGAACTTGGCCGCGTCCTTGAAGCCTTTGACGACCAGTGGTGCGAAGCGGCGGTACTCGCCCAGACCCAGTTCCAGCATGTCCTTGCGCTTGCAGCCGATTCGCGGCAGACGCTCTTCGTCAATCCCGACGGTAGCGGCATCGGCGCGCCGGGCAGCCGTGGCCATCAGGGTGACGGCCTGCAGGAAGTCGGTGTTGGCAACCTCTTTCAGGACGCGGTACTCCGGCGCCTTCCACGCGGCCCGGACCACGTTGTTCCAGTGGTTGCGCAGGTCGAACTCTTCGGCGGCATATGTGGCGGTGAGCAGCTCGAAGACGGTGAGGGTGACGCCGCCGGTGTTGACCTTTTCGAAGACCTGGCAGACAGCCTGCCTCTCGGTCTGCTTCCCTAGTTCGATTACCGGCACCTGGTAGAGCTCGAAGGGGCGGACGAATGCCTCCTCGAAGTCCCGCCACCACTTGCGGCCGTCCTGCCCCTGATCCTTCCAGTAGTCCTCGTAACCGTAGCTCCAATCACGATTGGAAAAGAGCTGGGAGAGTGGGAAGAGCCGGGCCGCGTATTCCTTCTCCGGGGTCGAGTAGTCCTCGATGAGATCGCCACGGAAGCTGCGGACCACCCGGTCCGCCGGCAGAAGGCGGATGGCGTCTTCACGGTCCGCCTGAGGGTCGAGAGCCTTGACCATGTCGACGTAGAACCAGCCGGTGATCCGCTGCTTACGCTGGTTCTGTGTCTCGACCGGCTTGCCAAGCATGAGGGACTGGAAGAGCGAGGTCATCCGTTGCTGGCCGTCGAGAATCAGGGTGTCCGGTTCGGTGCCCGGGGGCGGAGTGGCGCCCTCGACCGGGCGACACTTGAAACGGACGTCACCACCGGTCTGCAACAACATAAGGGTGCCGACCGGGTATCCACGAGAGATCGAGGCGAGCAGGCCGATGATGTTGTGATCCGGCCACACCCAGCCGCGCTGGAACTCCGGTAACTGTGCTTCGCCCTCGGCCACTCGCCGCAGCAGTTTGACCAGCTGAATCTTGTCGATCCCGAATGCTTGCTCAGTCACGACCCACCCCCTCCTCGACACTGAACGCTGCCGAAAGGTTACCGGTGGTGGGGTGAGCACGAGGTCAGTGCTGAAATTCGAGCTGCCAGGGGGTTGGCGCCTGCCACCTCGCCAAGGGCCGTCGCGCTGCGTCGGCTCAGGACCGATACACGTCTCCTCTTGCCCCGGGTGGCCGGAGCCGTGACTTCGAGGGGGCTATTAGAGCCCTTTCGCTTACCTTTCGGGAAAGCAACGCTTACCCTCGACGAGCAGCCGAAGCACCGCGCAGCGGCATCCCGCATACTCTAGTATGCTTGACTTATGTCCTCAACGACTCGCATCACCGTCACGCTCCCCAGCGACCAGGTGGCGGAGCTCCGCAAGCTCACGGACAACGTCTCCGGCTATGTAGCGGAAGCCGTGGCCCGCCAGATCCGGCACCAGTTGCTCGGCGACGACCTCCGCCGGCACGAGGAAGAGCATGGAGGCTTCAGCGACGAGGAGCTCGCCGAGGCCCGCGCGAGGATCTTCGGCTCCGCCGGCTCTTCCAAAGGCGCAGACGCCGCGTGAGCGAGCGCATCGAGACCGTCGTCCTCGACTCGGAAGGACTGTCCGCCTGGGTCGCGCAGGACCGCAAGCTCCTCGCCATGCTGCAGGTCTTCCACGACATGGGAGCCGACCTGGTGATCGGGGCCAACACCATCGTGGAAGTCACCCACTCCCGCACCAACATGCCTCGCCTCAACTGGGCCCTGTCCCGTGTCAAGGTGGAGCCCGTCACCGAGCAGGCGGCGAAAGCGGCGGCTGAGCTCCTCAAAGGCGCCGGGCTGCACGGGCACAAGTACGCCGTTGACGCCACGGTCGCCGAGGTCGCGCTCCACCAGCCGAAACCCGTCGCCCTGCTGACCTCCGACAGCGATGACATGACCAAGCTCTGCGCCAACCAAGTCCGCATCGTCCCCCTCTGACCAGTCGGCCCGCCCGGAGCACGCGTCGCACTGCCAGCTCTCGTGCCCCATCCGTGCCCAGCAGAGCGGACAACAGCGGTCAGATACGGCTCCCAGAGACCGGGAGCCATCCACCTGCCCGTAGCGAAATCGCCGGTCAGAGCCCCTCCAACATTGCAGGAACCGTTGATTCCCAAGCTCAGAGCGCGAGTTCGATTCTCGTCACCCGCTCCACGAAAGCCCCAGGCCAGCGGCCGGGGGCTTTTTTTGTTGCCACAAGCCCGATCAGGCACCCGCGCCCGCTCTGCACCCGATGCGCCTGCTGGCTTCCTCCAGCCGCCGCACCCCACGGGCACATATGTCAACTATGATAGTTGCTATATGCTTCAGCACATGGAGACGAAGACGTACACAACCATCGACCTGCGCAAGGGGATGGGCGAGATCCTGGACCGGACCCGGATCGCCGGCGAGGCCGCCGCCATCACCCGCAAGGGAAAGACGGTCGCCTACCTGGTGCCGGCCGAGTGGTTCGAGCAGATGGCCCACGGGCACCAGTCGCACGAGGACCGACGCGAGGCGGCCTGACCCACCCTCCACACCAAGGAGCACGAACCATGCCCGCCCACGCACTCCACTTCGATGGGTACGAGGGGGAACCCCTGCGGTTGCCGCCCATGCCCGAACACACGCCTCAAGCACTTCGGTTGGCGATTCAGGAACACACTCCGCACCTCCTGCCGGACTTTGAGGCGCACTGGAAGCGCGTCATCGGCGACGCCTTCAACATCACCCCCGTGCCCGCCTTCATGCGCCTGTGGTGGACGCAGTACGCCATCGCCAGGGATCCCGTCCTCGACTCGCACCTTCGCGACCTCGAAGCCCGCGCCGCCAAGTCCGAGGACCCCGAGGAGTCCATCCGGTTTCTGGAGGAGTACAGCCGCCTCCGACACGAAGCCGCTGAGAGGAAGCCCGGAGAGTGATCGACGAACCACCTCGGCCGCCTTGGCAAATGGACTGGACGAAGCAGGCGCAGCACGACTTCCAGAACATGCCCGCCGAAGGCAGTGACCTCGTCATGAGTGCCCGTGCGGAACTGATCACAGCCGAAGACCCGTACTTCCGGGGAATCGACGCCGATGCCTCGCTCCCACACTGGATGACCGTCCGACCTCTGGCCTCTACAAGCCCCGGCGGCCCCCACATCGTGGACCTGGCCGGTGGACGCGGCTGGCTCATCTACACCTTCATGCGGCGCCACGCCGACCCACAGATCGTGGTCACCGAAGCCTTCTGGGCCTGACGTCTGCGCCACCGGAGCGTCTGCAGCACAGGTGGCTTCCGTTCCGTTTTCCGCCAGCCGCTCCAGCACAGAACCTCAGCCTGATGACCCGCCGTCGACGTGCCCCATCCGTGCCCAGCAGAGCGGACAACAGCGGTCAGGTACGGCTCCCCGAGACCGTAGCTATACACCTCGTCCAGCGCGAAAGTGCAGCTCAAAGCCCCTTCGACGGTCCAAGAACCGTTGATTCCCAAGCTCAGAGCGCGAGTTCGATTCTCGTCACCCGCTCCACGACCAAGGCCCAGGTCATCGACCCGGGTCTTGCTTGTTGTCTGAACCTGTCCAGGTGTCGCGTGCCACATCCGTGCCAGTTGCCTGCGTTTCCGCCGCCGCACGCCGTGCCCGTACGAGCTGGGCGAGGCCGGCGGCCACCTCACGCTGCCGGTCGGTGCCGGAGTGCTGGCAGATCAGCGCGGCCCGTTCGGTCGACTGCCCCGCGCGGACCATCGTGTCTTGAGCGCGGCCTCGGAGCGAGTCCCTGACCTCGAAGCCGAGTCGCTCATGATCCTCCGGAACCGCGCTGACGAGAACCGGCCGCAGCAGCTGATCTCAGCGGCCGACCGCACAGGCGTCCCCGTTGAGCGTAAAGCGCGGCGGTGGCGACGAGTCGCCGGTATGGGCGGCGAGATAGCCGAGGGTGATACTCGCGCCGGGAGCGATCGTGGCGTTGTGCGAGGTGTTGGCGGCCGTGATCGTGTTGCTTCCCTGGGTGAGATCGGTGTTCCAGTCGGAGGTGACGGTCTGCCCGAGTGCCAGCGGGAACTTCAGTGTCCAGCCGCTCACTGGAATGCCCCGCTCATCCTTGAAGAATGGCCTCCAGGTGCCACCCTCTGGGACTACCTGGAACAGGCACTGGTCCGTCCGACATCCGCCCTCCTCGTCAGTGGCGAGCGCACTCTGGCCGCCGAATTCCCCACCGAGGCACAGGCTCGCACCGTACTGAGCACCATCGGACACGGGGAACGCACCTTCACCCTCATCGGCCGGGCAGCCGGCGACCTCAATCCAGGCTCCGTGAAACGATCCCTGGAACTCCTCACCAGCCGACGCATGGTGGCGGCCGACCTTCCCCTGTCCACCAGGCCGAGCCGTGAGAGCCGCTACCACGTCGCCGATCCGTACCTGCGCTTCTGGCTCTCCTTCATCGGGTCCGGCATCCCCATGATCGAGCGCGGGCGTGGAGACCGTGTACTCGAGTCGATCCGCACCAGTTGGACGTCCTGGCGGGGCCGCGCCGTCGAACCTGTGATCCGCGAGGCCCTGTGGCGTCTGACCGACGACCGGCTGCCTGAGGCCACCAACGTGATCGGCGGCTACTGGACCCGCACCAACGACCCCGAAATCGACCTCGTCGGCGCCGACCGCTCCCCCATCGCCAAGAAGATCACCCTCGTCGGATCCATCAAGTGGCTGGAGAACAAGCCCTTCGACAACCGCGACCTCGCCCGCCTCGTCACCCACCGCTCACAACTGCCCGGCACTGACGACTCCACCCCCCTGCTCGCCGTCGCCCGCAGCGGAAGCAGCGCCAACGGCATCATCAACCTCGCCCCGGACGACCTCATCACCGCTTGGGCGTGACACACCAAGGGCCGCTCCCCGGCAGTAACCGCGTTCGTGCCCCATCCGTGCCCTTCGGAGCGGACAGCAGCGGACAAGTACTGCTACCAGAGACCGCACCGACCTTGCCCGCACCCGCACCCGCCAAACATGCAGGCCAGAGCGGCTTCGCCTTCTCAAGAACCGTTGATTCCCAAGCTCAGAGCGCGAGTTCGATTCTCGTCACCCGCTCCACGACGAACCCTGGTCAGAGATCAGGACCTGTTTGGTGTCTAGACCATTTACTCCGGCAGGGCGAGCCAGTCCGACCAGGAGATCTCGCGGCCGAGGAAGCGTGGCTGCTCGAACGGCCAGTCGGCGGCGATCCACTGTGGCACCAGCGCGTCGAGGGCTTGCTCGACCTTGCTGCCCTCCAGTTCGTCCACCACCCACCAGGAGATCTCGGCGTCCGCGCCGGCCCTCTCCGGTGGGTCGATGTAGACGCAGCCGAGCAGAGCTGTCTCCGCCGCGTTGAACAGCGCGTAGTTGAAGGACTGGTGTGCGGCGATCTCCTTCTCGTGCCGCAACAGGTCTGCCTGGTCGGCCTCGTAGGTCATGGTGGCCGCGGGCCAGCCCCAGGCCGGGCCGAAGATGGTCCACAGCCGCTCGCGCGAACCCATCACAGCCGGATAGTCGAGCGGGGTGTCCGCCTCCCGGATCGGCCGCAGGTGATGACCACCGTCCGGCAGCGGTACCAGGACGGGGTGGACGAAGTCATCGGGAAGCCAGCTCATGGCGCCCGACCGTAGCAGCGCGCGGCCGTCCGCTCCCCTGGATTTTCCCGTATATCGCCAGGCCCTGTTCTCATTACGGGCAGGGCCCGCGCGATCACCCGATCGCGACTCCCGTTCGATCGACAGACTCCATGATCGGTATGGCTACGGCTTCTGAGACCGTAGCCATCTCCCGCGGTGCGGGTGTACTGCCGGGTCACGCAAGCCGACGCGTCCCCGTCCTTGAGGAACCGGTGTCATCGATGATCAACGCCGTGGGCTTGACGACCGGCTGCATACGCGGCCAGACGGGCCGTACTGACGAGCATGAGCGACGACGCCGCCGGTCTCGAACCTCTGACGTACGGGGCTCGCACGCGGTCGTTCCCGCCGCACTCGACACTCGACGTCCCTGCTCCTGAGGACGCTTGCACTGGACACACCTCACCGTGCGACGCGGACAGTTCTCAGTGCCGTGCACCTGGTTGCTCAGCCTGCGCTACTGGCGTCCGAACGACTCCGGCACCCGCCGCTCGTCTTCGGTTCGGGACTGCCAGACACGACGGCCGGCCCCCTCGGCAACGCCGGTCGGCGCAGGCTGCCGCAGACCGATCAGGACACCTGCGGCGACGAGCAGGGCGCCGGCAACATCTGCGAGGCCCGCCTCGCCGAGCCCGAGCGCGACCGTGGTGACCAGTGCACCCACCGGGACGAGTCCGGCGAACAGTCCGGCGCGTGCGGCGCCCAGCCGGCGCAGTGCGTCGTACCAGAGGAAGAACGCAGTGGCTGTGACGAGTACACCGAGGTAGCCGAAGGCGGCCGCTTCGGTGGGGGTGGGCAGGCGGAGGGAGCTCGTACCGTCCAGGACGATGCTCGCGGCCAGCAGCATGGGCACGGCCAGCGCCGCGGGATAGGCGGCGACTCTCATGGGGCCGAGTTTGGGCAGCAGGGGAAGAGCGAGCAGCGAGAAGGCGACCTCTCCGACGAGCGCTCCCAGCGACAGCAGCACACCGTGCAGGCTGCCACCGCCGAACCCTGCGGCGACGGCGGCACCCAGGGTCACGACAGCCGCGGCGCCGACGGTGCGCGCGGCCGGCCGACGGCGTTCCGTCAACGGCCCGACGAGTGCGAGGACGATGGGGATCGCTCCGACCACAGTGCCGATCATGGCGGGGCTCGCGTGCCGGGTGGCTTCGACCAGGAAGATGTTGAAGCCCGCCAGGCCGGTGGCGGCCAGCGCCAGAAGGAGCAGGACGTCACGGAGGGTCAGGTCGGTGCGAGGTAAACGGCGGTGGCGTACCACGGCAAGGAGGATCGCCGCGGCGAGCGCGTAGCGCAGAGCCTGACCGCTGAAGACGGGGTAGTCGGCAATCGTCGCGGAGACGGCCGTCGAGGTGCCGACGAGCAGCATCGCGGCGGCAGCACCCGCGGCCGGAACGGCGGAGGAACTCATGCCGCGTACTCCTTCGGCCGTGGGACGGCGCCCGCGGGGCTGAGGACCTTACGGGTGACACGCTCGGCAATGGCGGCGACCAGGGTGCGCGGCCGGCGCGGCAGCAGATGCGCGGCCAGGGCATTGCCGAGTCCGGGGGTGACGTAGCCGCGGTCGCGGTCGAGTGCGCGCAGAGCGGCGCGTACAACCGGCTCCGGTGTGGTCATCGAGCCGTTGACGGCCGCCTTGCGGGTGCCGATGGCCTCGAAGAAGGGGGTGTCGACCGGGCCGGGGCACAGGGTGAGTACGCGAATGCCGCGCCCGCGGTACTCCTGGCGCAGGGCGAGGCCGAAGTTCAGCACGAAGCCCTTGGCCGCGCTGTAGACGGCGAAGTACGGGGAGGGCTGGAAGCCCGCGGTGGAAGCGACGTTCACCACTGCGCCCGTGCCGCGCTCCAGCATGCCGGGAAGCAGTGCGTGGGTGAGGTCGACGAGCGCGACGACGTTGACCATCAGCTGGTCGTGGTCACGGTCCGCGGCGATGTCCTCGAAGCGACCGCACGTACCGAATCCTGCGTTGTTGACCAGCAGGTCGACGCTCAGGCCCCGGGCGGCGAGACGGCCGGCGATCTGCCGGGCCGCATCGGGCTCGGCGAGGTCCTGGACCAGGACGTGGGCGCGTATGCCGTGCTCCGCGGCGAGGCGCTCGGCGAGGGCGGTGAGCCTGCCCTCGGAACGCGCCACCAGGATCAGATCGTGTCCGCGGGCGGCGAGCTGCGTGGCGAACTCCGCCCCGAGTCCGGATGAGGCACCGGTGATGAGAGCTGCACTGTGCACAGGAAATCTCCTTCACTCAACGAGGAACTAGGACTGAAGAGTACCTACTCTCCACATAACTGCAACAGATCCGATGCAGTTAATCCAGAGGTGGCCCAGCGGTGTATCGTTTCGAAGTCGAGCAGATGAGCGGGAGGCGCCATGAGTGAGACAGCGGCACGGCCGTTGCGGGCGGACGCGGAGCGCAGTGTGCGCGCGATCCTGGAGGCAGCCGAACGCGTGCTCTCCAAGGATCCCGGCGCGTCGATGGAGCAGATCGCGGCCGCGGCGGGGGTGGCCAGGACGACGATCCACCGGCGGTTCGCCCACCGGCAGGCACTGATCGACGCCCTGGCTTCGTCAGCCGCCCGCCAGCTCGTCGAAGCCGTGGAGGACGGCCGGCCGGACACAGCCCCTCCCCTGGTGGCACTGCACCGGATCACGGCCAATGTGCTCGAGGTGAAAGGCGCCTGGGCATTCGCCCTGGAACTGCCGGCCGATCCCGGCAGCGAAGCGGCCGCCCTCCACGAGGACATCGGCCGACGTTGCATCACAGTGCTGGAACGGGCCCGGGCGGACAAGCTCATCGACGAGGCAGCCGACCTCCACTGGGTACGGCGGGTCTACTACGCGCTCCTCGGGGAGTCCCTGCGCGGAAGCCCGGACGATACCGGCATCGACACCGACACCCTCGCCGCCCGCGTCATCGACACCCTGCTGCACGGAGCGGGCCCACGCACCTGAGCTCGCCGCGGACACGGGTGACCACCGCCGGACACCGCATCCGTACCGCCACCGACACCGGACGGCAGCAGCAGCAGCACCACAACGCCCCGTGCCGCAGCTGGATGAACGTCTCCATCACCGCGTCGACGGGCGGACCAGCTCGACCAGGCCGTCGCTGCCATCAACCACCACCAACAAGCCGGCTGGCAAGCCGCCATGCGAACCTTCTGCAGCGCCCTGTGGGGAGGGACCGCACGGGGGCAGCAGTGGGCCTGAGAGACCGGGGAGAAGGGCTTCCACAGCGCTCACCCCCTCGACCTGCCCATGGCGGAGACCGGCCGGCACGGCACAAGCACTCCGTGCCCACTCACAGGGGTGGACAGCGGTCACCACAGGCACCAGGCGAGTGGTTCGATCCGGCTCCACCACCGCACACGACTCGACAGCGATCTCCACGGCTTCGGCCGAACCGCACTGCACCCCCGGACCATCGGCTCCGGAGCGGTCCCACCACCTCGAAGCTCATTTCGCTGAACGTTCCAAGTACCGGTGGGCGGGGGCGAGGTGACAAGTCCCGAATCAAGCAGCCGGCGTCGCGACCGCCTCCGCGCTCGTTCACCTCACCGGGCAGGCCGTGCAACCTTCCTCCCGCCTCGCAGGTCTCCACGCTGTACGTTCTGCCCGCACAGCGCGAAAGGCCCCCGTGCACCTGAAGAGTCTCGTCGCCGCCCGGACCGGTGGTGCCATGTCCGCCGTCGTCCTCGGCAGCCTGCTGGTCTCCGCCCCGCAGGCGGCAGCCGCCGACGTCACCTGCTCGACCAACGTTTACAAGCGGACGTTCTACAAGAACACCTCGTTCTCCGGCTCCCCCGTGAAGACCGACTGCGACAGCGCCATCAGCCAGAGCTGGTCCGGCGCCCCGGTGTCCGGTGTGCCGTCGAACAACTTCGGTGTCCGCTGGTCGGTGACCCGCGACTTCGGCTCCGGAGGCCCCTTCACGTTCACCGCCTCCGCCACCGACGGTGTCCGCGTCTACCTGGACGGCGTCCGCAAGATCGACCTGTGGAAGGGCACCGGGGACACCGCCCGCTCCAAGAGCGTCAACCTCACCGTCCCCTCCGGCAAGCACACCCTCCGCGTCGACTACGTGAACTGGACCGGCGCCGCGAAGGTCACGTACACCTACGGGCCCCGGACCTCGGCCACGTACGACAAGACGAAGCCACTGGCCCCCACCGGCGTGAAGACCGCTTACAACACCACGACGCGCAAGACGACCCTCTCCTGGTCCGCCAACAAGGAGATGGACCTGGCGAGTTACTCCCTCTATCGGCGGCCCGTCGGCTCCAGCACCTGGACGAGGGTCACCACGACCACCGCGCGCAGCCACACCGACCCCCTCGTGAACCCCGACGACCGCACGCCCTACTACTACGAGGTTCGCGCCAAGGACAAGGCGGGCAACACCTCGTCGGGCAGCACGGACACCATCGTCCGTCCACTGCCCGTCGTCACCTCGCTGACCGGCACCTACGACAAGGCGACCGGCAAGGTCATCCTGAACTGGCCCCTCAACACCGAGCCGCACTTCGACCACTACACGGTCCTGAGCAACGACAAGGTGGACGGCTCCTACGTCTGGGTCCCGCTGGGCACCACCAGGGGCAGCACCTGGACCACCGCCCCCGTCACCGCCGACGGCGAGACCCGCCACTACCGCGTCCTCGTGACCAACGACGGCGGCACCACCACATACAACCCGGGCTGGCTCGACGCCACCGCCGCCCACGAGCTCTGGCTCGACATCCCCGACCGCATCGGCCCCGCCTACGCCCCCGAGCTGACCCTGGGCTCCTGCGCGAGCGGCATACAGGCGACCGCCACCGACTACACGCCGGCGCCGATCCGCGACTTCACCGGCCTCGCGATCGAGCGCCGCACAGCGGGCTCGGACACCTGGTGGGTCGTCCTGCACAAGGGCTACGATCCGCGCCTGGGCGCCACGGCCACCATCTGCGACCCGCTGCCCGCCGACGGGCGCACCTACGAGTACAGGGCACGTACCTTTGACGCGGCCGGGAACTACTCGCCGTACAGCGAGATCCGTGCCGTGACCGTGCCGGTGGGCTGACGGTCACGGGGAACACACCCCTTTGGCACCAACCACCCACGTCTGGCCGGCCGTTGTCGTATGCGCAGCGGCCGGTCGGGGGACCACGACGACCTGCTGCGCCGCGGTGGCCGCTACAACCTCACCCCGGCGCCCGTGGCAACGAGGCCGACTCCGGACCCCCTCATTGCCGGATCGACGCGGAAGTAAGGGGCGGTCCACTCACCGCACGGGAAAGCCGAAGGAGTACCCCTGCTGCCTCAGCCAGGGCAGCACCTCGCGCAGGGCGCCCAGGGTCTGGGAGCGGTCTCCTCCCGCGTCATGGAAAAGGACGGTCGGACCGCCTGAGATCTCGCTCTTCACAGTGGCGACCATGGTGTCCACGCCGGGCTGCTCGAAGTCCTTGGAGTCGACGTTCCAGCCCAGCGGCCTCATCCCCCGGGACGCGGCGAGCTGCCGGCTGTACGGGGTGAAAGCACCGCCCGGGGCCCGGTAGTACTGCGGCCGTACGCCGCCGGACGCCTTGGTGATCATGCGTTCGGCATCCAGGATCTGCTGGGACTGGTAGGCCTCGGACTTGGTGTCCATGGTGGTGTCGTGCGAGACGGTGTGGTTGCACAGCCGGTGTCCGGCCGCCACGACCGCCTTGACCAGGTCCGGGTGAGCCCGGGCCTGCGTGCCCACCATGCAGAACGTGGCCTTCACACCGCTGTCCTTCAGCAGTTGCAGCACCTGGGGCGTCCAGACCGGGTCCGGTCCGTCGTCGATGGTGATGTTGACGCCCCGTGCGCCACGGTCGGAGGCGTGCGCGATGTCCTCCGCCACCTGTTCCTGGGACCGGGCGTCCGGCGCCGAGACACCTGCTTGCGGCTGCCGTCCGCCGGCGGGGCCGGCCTGTGCGGTCCACACCGAGGCGGCAGCGGCGAGCACCGTCACACCGAGCCCCGCCGCGAGAAGCCGGCCGTGCCATGCCCGTCCCTTGTGCCTCGCCATGTCCGCCCGCCCCTTTGCTGCCTCCGCCGATGCCCTGGTCCCATGAAGTCACACGAACGCCCCTACGAGATCCCCTTGTTACCGATCTCGGACGAACCCGCAGGAAGCCGCCGACAAACGCAGGAGTTCCGCGACAGACGAGGGGCGCAACGAACTGGAAGAAGTACCGGTGAGGGCAGCAGACGATGATCCGTGCGCGTCCCGGCGGAGGCCGTCGCGCCCTCGTCGAGTGCCCCACGAGCAGGCACGACGGGCGCCTTGGCAGCCAAGACCGGCGAAGACGGCCTGACCGGCCGCCCGAAGGGCCCGCGGCTCACCCGGGCGGCAGTCGAGCGGCCGGTCCACAGGCCCGAAGACACGAAGGAGCCCGCCAGCAAGCTGACGGGCTCCCGCGACGGATAGAGGCCTAACCTGCCATCAGGTCAGATCGTCGGTGTGTCATCGACGACCTGCTTGTGCGGTTCGACGACGAACTTCCAGCCGTCGCTGGGCTCCAGGAACCGCACTCGGGTCGGGTAGATGTCCAGGGCGCGGCGGTCGCGGTTCTGGCTGTTCGTGTTCTTCCGTCCCCGGGCCGGCTCCTCGTACAGGTCGACCTTGACGTCCGGCACCGCGACGGTTTCCTCGCTCCAACGCTGGACGATCCCCGCGCCGAACGCATCCCGTGCGGCGGAGTAGAGCGAGTCCAAAGAGTCCTTGTTCCCGTCCGGCACGAAAAGGGCGAGGTTCAGGAGAACGCCGGCGCTCTGGAGAACCTCGATCTCTTCACCCGCCTTGTCGGCAACCCAGATCCCGCACTCTTCGACATTGTCGGGGAGAACATGAATTTCCCTGCCGAAGATCGTCCTCGCGACGAAGGACCCTCCCTCGAAATTCTTGCCCGGCTCCGTGAGGAAAGCCGGTGCATAGCAGTCGAGAGGAAGGCCATCCATCTCTGCCGAGACGAAAATGCCGTCCTGGAGGCCCAGTTCCGATACCTCTCCGACCGTGAGACGTCGAGCCGTAACCTTCTCGGTATTCACGCCGTTCCCCTTTTTCGTGGCGTCGTATAAATCCATGAGAACTATATCACGAAAACGAGCAGCCACTCCCTTTACGCACGCTCCCTGGGCTGCGCTTTCCGCCACGATAATAGGGAACATTTGGAGCGTGAGTTCGTCGACCATAAGGACCAACAAATGCTGCATATCTTCCCGAAATGACCGCCCGCACCTGCTGAGGCAAGAGACCCACCGGCACACCGGCACACCCACGAGGAGACCGGTCGCATCGGCCCCTGTCGGCCCACGGTGTCGTGCACCTGAGCCGATGTACGCAGACGCCTCCGCCGCATCCGGGCTATGCGATTGCCCGACAACCTGCGACCATGTCCCCTCCTCGTGCGGAATCCTGTCCGCCGGAACATGACTGTCGAAAGAACGCACTCCATGACTTGCGTCCGAAGGGGCTGTGCCACGTAGATCGCCGGCTTCACTTCGACCGCGGGAACGCGGCCGGGGAAGTCCCTGGGTGCGGTACCGCGATGTCCCGGGCCTGTCGGGGGCTGCGAATGCCGCCGTCCGTGTGCTCGAACGGGAGCGGCTGTCTCCCGGCATCGTGGCACTGGCGTTGAGCGTCTGGTCCGTGCGTGTCCACGGCGCCGAGCGCCGTTGGAGTCGGTGGGAGACAGAGTTCGCCTGCTCGTGCTGCGGTGAGGGCTGGGCACGGGACAAGCTCGAAGAGGCTCTGTTCATGCTTCCGCCGCGGGCTGCCGCCGAACTCCGTTCGCAGACGGAGCGCCTGGACACGGTGCTGCTCATGCGGACTCATCATGAGCCCGCGTCAGATCCGGAGTCGGCCTGGTGGCACCGGAGGTGCTGACCCATCGATGCGTCCGGCGACTCGGCAGGGCCGACACCCTCCAACGCCTACGAGTTGATCGCCGCCTCCGTTCCGCTGCCGGGTCCGTTGCGGGTGCCACGGCCCGGCAGACGTGTCCCTTCCTCACCCCGAGTCGGCAAGCCGGTACTGAGCCCCCGTACCAGCCCTCCCGTCCGGCCGCACCGTCACGCCGGTAGTCTCATCTGGCGGCTGTCGCGGGTGGGGGGATTCGCAAATGGAACGAGTGCACACGGAAAGTTCGCGCCCGGACAGGGCGCGACGGATCGGCCCGTACCACCTCATCACCCGTATCGATCCGAGTGGCCCCGGCCAACCTCCGGTCGCCGTACGCCGGTTCATCGGGCGTAGCGCGGACGGTGACCGCACGGTAATCGTCAGCGCGCCGCTCGACGGCGCCGATCCGGGGCGCTTCCTCGTCGAGGCCGACGCGGCCCGCCGGCTCATCGGCCCGTGGGTGCTGCCG
Organism: Streptomyces mutomycini; assembly: GCF_001700505.1. Classification (GTDB taxonomy): domain Bacteria; phylum Actinomycetota; class Actinomycetes; order Streptomycetales; family Streptomycetaceae; genus Streptomyces; species Streptomyces mutomycini. The sequence continues at coordinate 95,037 of NZ_MAPV01000037.1, read as the reverse complement.
GTCGCAGAGCTGGCCGCCCCGTCCGAGACCCCCTGGTACGCCTCTCCGTACCTTCCCGTACTCCCGCTCCCGGTAGCGCTCGCCGTACACGGCGGCCCGCTTCCCGAGCGCACCGTCCGGGCCCTGGGGGCGGCCCTGTCCGAGACGCTCGCGGGTGCGCACGCCGTCGGCATCACGCACGCCGGTCTCTCCCCCGCCTCCGTGCTCCTCGCCTGGGACGGGCCGCGTCTGAGCTGCTTCGGCGCGGTCCGCACGGCGGCCCCGGACGGCGAGCGGCGCACCGGCCTGCCCGGGCTCGAGCCCGGCAGCCTGGCCCCGGAGCAGGCGTCGGGCGGGCGGCCCCGGCCACCCGGCGACGTCTACGGACTGGGTGCGGTCCTGGCATACGCGGCGACCGGCCACACGGTCCCCGACTCTTCGGAACTTCCCCCGTCACTGCGGTCGCCGGTCACGCGCTGTCTGACGCGCGACGCCGCCGCCCGGCCGACCGCGTCCGAGGTGCTGAGCACGCTCGCCGGAGCGGCGTCCACCCCCATGGCAACGGTCCTGGACCCGTCCGGTGCGCTGCTGGGCCCGGGCTGGCTGCCCAGCCGGGTGATCGCGGCCATCGCGCGCCAGTCCGCGGAGGTCCTCGCCGCGGAAGTCCTTACTCCGATCTCACGGACGGCCGGGAACTGACGCGATGCTCACCCCCCTGTCCCATGACGACCCGGCCGGCCTGGCGGGCTTCCGGCTGCTCGCCCGGCTGGGCCACGGCGGCATGGGAACCGTCTACCTGGCTCGCTCGGCGAGCGGCCGTACCGTCGCTCTGAAGACCATGCACCCGTCCATCGCGTCCGACCCGGCGGCCCGCACCCGCTTCCGTCTGGAGACGGACGCGGCGCGCATCATCGGCGGCCACCACGGCGCCGTAGTCGTCGACGCCGACCCGCTGGCGCCCGCCCCGTGGCTCGCCACCGAATACGTCCTCGGCCCGCCCCTCGACGACGCCGTCGATCTCTGCGGCCCCCTGCCTGAGGAGTCCGTGCGCGCCCTGGGCGCCGCACTCGCCGGAGCCCTCGCCCAACTCCACGCCTCCGGCATCGTCCACCGCGACCTGAAGCCCTCGAACGTGATGGTCACCGCCTATGGACCGAAGATCATCGACTTCGGCATCGCACGCGCGTCCGGCGACGACCGGCTCACCCGCACGGGCTCGGCCGCCGGCACCCCTGCCTTCATGTCCCCCGAGCAGGCCGTCGGACAGGAACACACGGCAGCGGGCGACGTGTTCGCCCTCGCCGGGGTGCTGCTGCACGCCGCCACGGGCCACGGGCCGTTCGGCACCGGGCAGCCGGCGGACCTGCTCTACCGAGTGCGCTACTCCGACCCGGACCTCACCGGCCTCCCCCAGGCCCTGGCCCCGATCCTCGGCCCCTGCCTGGCCAAGGACCCGGCCGGACGGCCCACCACCCACGACCTCGTCGCGCGGCTACACGGCGGTCAGGGCCACTTCGCCGACCACCTGCCCGATGCGCTGCTGGCAGAAATAGCCCGGCGGGCATCGGCGGTCTGGCAGTACCGGCCGGAACGGCTTCCCGCTCCCGCCGGTCACCCAGTCGCCGAGACCGTCCCGGTCACCGCCGCGCCCGACTTGAGCCGCCGCAGGCTCTTCAACATCACAGGCAGTTCGCTGCTGGCCACGACAGCGATCGGCGCAGCTGTGTGGGCATCGACGCGAGAGCGGGACCCGGACACACCGAAGTCCACGGACTCCGGCAACGCTCCTGCCGCCCTGTGGCGGAGAAACGTCGTAACGGCGGCACCCGCTGAGCTGGGGCGTCCGCTGGTGGTCGGCGACAAGCTGATCGTGACCACCGAGGCCGGGGTGAGCGCCGTCGAGGCGTCGAGCGGACGAAACCTGTGGTCCGGCAACGCGGTGCTGAGTTCCTGGGACGTGGCCACGGACGGAGAGAGGCTCTTCGCGGTGGACTACTCCCTGTACCCGAGAGAGGGACTGCACATCGCGCAGATCGACCTCGAGGACGGAAGTCTGATGGATCCGGCCGTGAGCGCGAAGGCGTACAACGGGAAGCTGGTGGGAAATCAGCTGCTCGGCATCGACGGCGACGTCGCGTGGCTGCTCACGGCGCGGGTGCGCAAGGAAGACACCGACGAGTCGAGCGGCGTCGGCCCCGAACGGGGCTGGCTCATCGCCTCCTTCTCGCTCTCGACGGGCAGGAGGCGCACCGAGCTGATCCTGGACGAGGCCGTCCCCGGGGAATACCCCTGGGTGACCGGAGTGCGCGCGAACGGATCGAACCTGGTCCTCTTCTTCCGTACCGAGTCCGGCGGGGTCGACGTACTCGTCGTCGACACGCGCACAGGAACCGGTGTCTGGCGGGCGCCCCTCGGTCTCAACGCCGACGATGCCGCCCGCAATCCCATCGCCGTGGATGACAAGCACCTCTACACGGCGTCGGACGCGGTGCGGGCGCGGCGCATGGCTGATGGCGGGGAGGCCTGGAGGTACCAGGGAAAGAACGTGACCGCGTACGGCCCTCCCACGGTGCGGGACGAAGTCGTCTACGCGGTGGAAGCAGTGGGAGCGCGGGCTCTCGTGGCCATCAGCGCGGACACCGGCGCGCTGCTGTGGCGGGAGAAGAATCCCGTGGCGTCCGGGCACGAGCTGAAGGTGGCTCCCACTGTCGGGGACAAGTACGTCTACAAGCACTGTGCGGCGGGGCTCCGCGCGATCGATCTGCGGACCCACGAAACCGCCTGGCTCCACCCGGAGAGCCTCGACCGGTTCTCCGCCCTGATCACGGCGGGGCTGCTCATCGGCGTCGGCGAAGGCCCCATGGTCGCTCTTCCGCTGGAGCCTGCGGGTCCTGCCTCCTCCTAGCTCCCCACCTCATCACCACGAAGGGCTCGGCTCACCCCATGCAACCTCTCGGTTTCGGCGACCCGATCCGGCTGGGGCCATACCGCATCGCCGGAGTGCTCGGCGAGGGCGGCATGGGCAAGGTGTACGCAGGTCAAGACAGTTCCGGCCGCCTCGCGGCCGTCAAGGTGCTGCGTCCGGAACTCGCGCACAACCGCGACCTCGCCCAGCGGTTCCTGCGCGAGGCCCGCACAGCGCAGGCGGTGACCAGCACCGGCGTGGCCCGCGTCGTCGGCTCGCAGACGGAGGGCGGGCGCCCCTGGATAGCCACCGAGTACCTGTCGGGGCCGACGCTGGAGCAGGCGATCACGGACCACGGGCCGCTGGACGACGTCGGCGTACGCGCGCTGGCAGGAGCCCTGGCATCGACCCTGCAGGAGATTCACGCGGTGGGGCTGATCCACCGCGATCTCAAGCCGGCCAACATCGTGCTCACTTCCTCGGGCCCCCGCATCATCGACTTCGGCATCGCCCGCCCCGAGCACGGCCTCACCCTCACCACCACCGGCCAGGCACCGGCAACCCCCGGATACGGGGCACCTGAGCAGATCCTGGGCCAGCGCGTCAGCCCGTCGGCCGACGTCTTCTCCCTCGGTGCGGTACTGGTGTACGCGGCAAGCGGCAGGCGAGCGTACGAGGGTGCGCATGTCGCGGCCGTGCAGTACGAAGTGGTGCACGGAAGCCCCGCCCTCCACGCCGTGCCGCAAGCGCTGCGCGCCCTCATCGCCCCTTGCCTGGCCAAGGAGCCCGCACACCGTCCGCACCCCTCGGCGGTCGTCAAGGCATTCACACCCCCTCGCGGTGCGGACCGGTTCTGGAGGAAAGGCACCCTCGGCAGGCAGATCAAGGAGCACGAGGCCCGGACGGATCAGCTCACCACTGCGTCGGGCACCACCGTTCCGGGGGTGAGGCCGTCCCGGCGGCTCTTCCTCACCTCGCTCGCCGCCGGCGGAGCGGTGCTGGCAGTGGGAGGAGGCGCAACGGCCTGGTGGCTGAACAGAGGTCCCGATCTGCCCGAAGCGGCGGACGCCGCCCCGGCGGAGCTGCTGACATCCGGCGAGTACGAGCGCGGTGTGCCGCCGACGCCGCTGTGGGGGCCCCTGAAGGCTGCCGCTCCGAGCGCGTCCATGCTGTTGCCCGTGCGGGACGTCGTCATGATCGCCGGCCTGTCAGGAGGAATCACCGCGCACAGGGTGACCGACGGCCGGCAGAAGTGGACGCTTCCGCGGGTGTCACCGTCCGCAGGCGTCCTGCGGCTGACGGACGAACAGTTCGTCGCAGCCGACGCCACCGGCAACGTCCTCGCCTTCGACGCGTCCACCAGTGAGCAGCGGTGGAGTGTCCCGGCGAGCGCGCAGAAACTTCTGGCCACAGCACCCGACGCGTCGCTCGTGTACTTCCTGACGAACGACGACGAGGTGGCTGCCGTCGACACCGAGGGCCGCAAGGTCCGCTGGACCGCGGGAGCTCCAGCGGGCATCTCCGTCGACCCGGCGGCCGTGGCCGGTGCCGGACCGGGCCGGCTGGTCGTCTGCACAGCGGACGGGCAGTACTTCGCCCTCGACTCGGCAACCGGCGACGTGGCCTGGCAGTTGGGCGGACATGCCGGAACCGCGCTCACCCCCGCCATCGAGGAACGAATCGTCTACGTCGGCGGGAAGTCTCTCCTGGCACTCGACCTGGAGACCGGGGACGAGGTCTGGTCCGCGTCGTCGCAGTCGTTGAACCCCGATCAGGACGGGTGGGGCTCTCCCGTGACGACCGACGATTTCATCGCCGCCATCGATGACGGCCGCCTCTACCGGGTCGACAAGGCGTCCGGTACCGATGACGGACACATTTCCTGGCTCGACGGCACCCTCCCGTCCCGGACGCCACCGGTCGTCCAGGGACACACCCTCTGGATCATCGAAGGGGGCACCTCGTCAGGCGTATCGGCCTTCGGGAACACCCCCGGCAGCGAATCGGACGGCGACCTCTTGTGGACGTACGAGCCCGAGTCGGACGGTCCCTGGCACGCGGCCGGCGCGGACAACCGGGTGTTCCTGCTCAACAAGGGCTCGCTCGTCGCCCTGCCGGTGTTCTGAACGTACGCCCGCCTCCCGGGCTCACGGTCCGCCGCCGGACGGCGGATGCCGGCGTGGCGGGCGGTCCGGTCCCGGCCCCCTTCGACGCCGACCGGCCTTCTGCCGTTCCGGGGCGGCACGGGCGCCCGGTCGCACTCCGCCGCCGGGAGACCTTGGCCACATCGGGTCCGGTGCCGGGATGCCGGAGCGGCAGGCGCGTGTTGGCGAGGGATGGACCTGCCCCCACCCGACGAACAGGACACGCAGTGACAGACGAGAATGCCCGCCGTGCAGCAGACGCCCTCTCGCGCCCCTTCGCGGTCCGTGGACTGACCTCCCGGAACCGGATCGCGATGGCGCCCATGACCCGGCAGTTCTCTCCGAACGGCGTCCCGGGCCAGGACGTGGCGGACTACTACGCCCGCCGGGCCGCCGGCGGCGTGGGGCTGATCATCACCGAGGGCACCTACGTCGACCACGCCTCCGCGGGCACCAGCGACCGGGTCCCGCTCTTCCACGGCGAGGACGCGTTCGCGGGCTGGGCAGGAGTCGTGGATTCCGTGCACCGGGAGGGCGGAGCTGTCATCCCTCAGCTGTGGCACGTCGGTGTCACGCGCGCCGAGGGCGCCCCGCCCGTGGCCGGCGCGGAGCCGGTCGGCCCCTCGGGTGTGTCCCTGTCCGGCGAGCCCAAGGGCCGCGCGATGACGCAGAAGGACCTCGACGACGTCATCGCCGCGTTCGCGGACGCGGCGGCCGCAGCGGAGCGCCTCGGCTTCGACGGGGTGGAACTGCACGGCGCTCACGGCTACTTGATCGACCAGTTCCTCTGGTCGGGCAGCAACCGCCGCACCGACGCCTACGGCGGCGACATCGTCGCGCGCACCCGTTTCGCGGCGGAGATCGTGGCGGCGTGCCGCGCGGCCGTGTCCGACGCCTTCCCGATCTTCTTCCGCATGTCCCAGTGGAAGACGGACGCCTACGAGGCGAAGCTGGCCCGGACGCCCGAGGAGCTGGACACCCTCCTCACACCGCTGGCCGGGGCCGGCGTCGACGTCTTCCACGCGTCCACCCGCCGCTACTGGCTGCCGGAGTTCGACGACACCGACCTCAACCTCGCCGGGTGGGTGAAGAAGATCAGCGGCAGGCCGACCGTCAGCGTCGGCTCGGTCGGCCTGGACGGTGACTTCTTCGGTGCCTTCCAGGGCAACAGCTCCTCGGTCACCGGCATCGACCAGCTGCTGGACCGGATGGAGCGCGACGAGTTCGACATGGTCGCCGTCGGCCGTGCGCTGATCGCCGACCCCGAGTGGGCCGCGAAGACCCTCCGCGGGCGCACGGAGGACATCACTCCGTTCGGGGCGGAGATGCTGAAGACCCTGCGCTGACCGGGAGGTGAGCGGGGACACGGCGGGTGAACGACCCGGCGCGCCCCCATGGGCGTACTCCGGCGCGGCCCGCGCCCCGACGAGGGGCGCGGGTCACCCGGCTCCGTTCTCCAGGGTGCCGGTGAGGCGGAAGGCTCTCCCGGTGTCGAGGCCGAGGCGCGCCGCCCAGGCGAGGGCCTCGTCCAGGGTGGAGTCGGTATCGGTCAGGCAGGCGGCGGCGAGGGCGGGTGGCGTCCTGTCCTCGTTCAGCAACGCGTCCCACTGGCGCCGGGTGAGGGAGAGGTAGCGGAGGCCGCCGAGTTCGGACAGGACGGCCAGTTCGGCGACTTCGGCCTCCGCGAGGTCGAGACCGTGCAGGCGGGGAGCGGTGCGCAGCGGGGTGAGATCGGCCGGGGCGGTCGTGGCGAGTTCGAGGGACGCGAGGTGGGGGTGTCCCGCGAGCGGGGTCAGATCGCCGCCGTCGAGGGTGACGCGCAGGGATTCGACCGGCAGTTCGCGGACCGGCGTCAGGTCCGCGGTGGCCGCTCGGTTGAGGTGGACGCGGCGGAGGCTGCGGGCCGCGCCGAGTGGGGCCAGGTCGACGGGGCCGGTGGCGTCGATGACGTGGATGCTCTGGAGGCCGGGCGGGATGTCGTCGGGAAGGCTGCCGCTGTCCGGCCGGCGCCCGCGTGCGCGGCCGGGTTCGAGCAGCTCGATGTAGTCGTCCTCCGTCGCGTAGGCGCCCTGGTCCAGGAGTTCCAGGTAGTGGCCGAGGAGGGTGGTGACCGAATCGGCGACGTAACCGGGTCCCCTGTTGTGGTCGCGGCCGGTACGGATGACCTGGCCCGGCCTGCCGTGCCGGGCCGGGGCGGTGTCCACGGCAAGGTAGTTGCCGTCCTCACCGGAGGCGAAGCGCAGCCAGCCGGGGTGCCCTCCACAGCGGCGTACGGTCTCGGCGGGATCCGCGTCGAGGATCACGGCGTCCCACTCCAGCCCCCAGCCGGACCAGGGCTGTTCGGCGGCTCCGTAGCCGGTGCTCGCCTTGACGAGGTACTCCAGCGACAGCCAGGTGTTCCCCTGGAACAGGTAGCGCGGTCCGAGGTCGGTGTGGTCGCCGTCGGCGATCTTGTACAGCGCACGCAGATCGGCGGGCAGACGCCGGCCGAGACGGGCCTCGGTCCCGGCGATCGCGTCCTCGGTGGCGGGAGGGGGCAGCTCCTCCGGGTGTCCGAGGACGGCGGAGCGCCGCTCCAGGTAGGCGCGGAAACGGGCCACGGCCAGCTCCGGGTCGCCCGCAGGGCCGGCCGTGCCGGGCTCCTGCCGCATGCCCGGCCGCGTCAGCCGGTGGCCGGGGTCGAGGACCGCCCGGAAACCCCGCCCCGTCCCGGTCACCCGGTGGACGGCGTCGTCGGACGCGACGAGCCGGTACTCCCCCGACGGCCGGGTCCTGAGCTCCAGGCTCATGGCCTCCCAGCCGTGGTCCTGGCTCAGCGCCTCGGTCAGGGAACGGAGTTCGGACCAGAGCCGCGGCAGTCCGGACCGCCAGGAGCCGTCCCCGCAGCGGTAACCACCGCTCAGCGAGGCACCGTCCCGGCCTCCCTGGCAGTGCAGCACCGCGTCGGTCCAGCCGTCGGGCGCCTTCGCCGCGATCACCTCGGCGACCGGCCGTACCGCCTGCTCCACCATGCTCTGTTCCCCGTCCGTCGCTGGTTCCGGCGATCATGCCAGCACCCACCGACACCGTGCCGGGGCCCCTCCGCCCGCCTGCCCCGGGTCGACGGGCCGCATGGTGACCCCGCCCGGAAAATCAGGCCCGCCGCGGCCGGCTCCGGGGTACAGTTTCTGGGTCCTGTCGTCTCCGATAGAGGTGGACGTTGCGCATCTGAGGCCCGCGATCATCGCGCGGTACGGCCCCTGCCGTAGCCCGTCACGCCCTGTCGGCTCTCCTGCCGCCGCGTGATCCGCCCGCGTGGATGCGACCTCGGTGCATGAGCCGTCCCCCGTAGTCCGGAGGACCGCACCCCTTTCCTCTCCCGGCCGGTCGCCGCGTGGTGCTCGCATACGAAGCCACTGTTCACACGCTTGTGACTGCGAGGACCACATGAACCTACCCACCACCCCCGCCGCGTCCCTCAGCTGCTCCGCCCTGTCCTTCCGGTGGCCGGACGGCACCGAGGTCTTCGACGATCTGTCGGTCAGCGTCGGCCGGGGCCGCACCGGACTCGTCGGGACCAACGGCTCCGGCAAGTCCACCCTGCTGCGGCTGCTGGCCGGCCGGCTGAAGCCCTCGGCGGGCTCGGTGAGCGTCGGCGGGCGCCTCGCCCACCTCCCGCAGGACCTCACCCTCGACACGGACCTCCGTGTCGAGGACGCCCTCGGCATCACCGAGCGGCGTACGGCGCTGCGCGCGATCGAGGCCGGTGACGCGGCCGAGGCACACTTCGAGACGGTCGGCGACGACTGGGACGTCGAGGAGCGGGCCCTGGCGACCCTGGGGTCGCTCGGCCTCGGCGGTATCGGTCTCGACCGCACCGTGGGACAGCTGTCCGGCGGCGAGACCGTGCTGCTGCGACTGGCCGCCCTGCTGCTGGAGCGCCCCGACGTCCTGCTGCTCGACGAGCCGACCAACAACCTCGACGTGTTCGCGCGCCGCCGGCTGTACGAGGCCGTCGATTCCTGGCGCTCCGGTGTGCTCGTCGTGGTCAGTCACGACCGTGACCTGCTGGAACGGGTGGACCGCATCGCCGATCTGCGCGCCGGTTCGGTGAGCTGGTACGGCGGTGGCTGGTCGGCCTACGAGGAGGCGCTGGCCACCCGGCAGGAGGCCGCCGGACGCATGGTGCGGGCCGCCGAGTCCGACGTACGCCGGCAGAGGCGCGAGCTGGAGGAAGCCCGGACCAAGGTGGCCCGCCGCCAGCGGCACAACAAGAAGATGGACTCCGAGCGGCGTGCGCCGAGGATCGTCGCCGGGGCCCACAAGAGGTCCTCCCAGGAGGCGGCGGGCAAGCTCCGCGGCATGCACGAGGACCGGCTCCAGGACGCGCAGGAGAGGCTGGACACCGCGTCGGAGGCGATCCGGGAGGACGCCGAGATCCGGGTGCGGCTCCCGCACACCGCCGTCCCCGCGGGCCGTACGGTCCTGAGCGCGCACGGGCTCACCCCCCGGTTCGGCACCCTGCGCGACGGCTCGCTGCACGTCCAGGGGCCTGAACGCATCGCACTCGTGGGCCGCAACGGGGCGGGGAAGACGACGCTGCTGCGCACCCTCACGGGGGAGCTCGCGCCTGGGTGCGGCGAGGCAAGGACCCATGTGCCGCTCCGCTTCCTGCCGCAGCGGCTCGACGTGCTGGACGACGGGCTGAGCGTCGCCGCCAACGTGGCCCGGGCGGCGCCGGGCACCACCGACAACGAGATCCGGGCGCAGCTGGCCCGGTTCCTCTTCAAGGGAGCGCGCGCCGAGCAGCCGGCCGGCACCCTCTCGGGCGGTGAACGCTTCCGCGCCGCGCTCGCGGCGACGATGCTCGCCACACCGGCCCCGCAGCTGCTGATGCTGGACGAGCCGACCAACAACCTGGATCTGGCCAGTGTGCGGCAGCTGACGAGCGCGCTCGGGTCCTACGAGGGCGCGCTGATCATCGCCGGCCACGATCTGGCGTTCCTCGAGTCGGTCGGCATCACCCGCTGGCTGCTCGTGGGGGAGGAGCTCACGGAGTTGGGCGCGGAGGAGGTACGCGAGCTGCTGGGTGCGCCCGACGCGATCGTGTGACCGGTGGTGTACTGGAAGGGTGCGGGTCGCAGTCCAGGACCCGCCCCGACACCACCGGCTCCCGACCCGGATCGCGCTATGCACCGTCCCCATGGAATCCGAGACGTCCCCCGGGCCCTCGCGGGCGTGGCCGTCGTACTGCTTGCGGCGGCAGGCCCTTCGGCGGTGGCGGCGGCCACTCCTGCCGCGGGCCCCGCGGCAGGAGTGGCGGCAACCGCGGGCCCGTCCGCCGGTCCTCCGGCCGACCGGACCGACCCCCGCACGGAGACCGCGGAGCTCACCATCCCGTCGATCGGGGTGACCGACCTGCGCGTGGTCCCGTACGAGGGGACGACGGACGACGGGCCGGGGACCCGCATCCAGGACCGCGGGGTGGCCGCCAGCCCGTACGGAGAGGAAGGCGGCGTCGGGCCGGGTGAGACCGGGAACTACCTCGTGACGGCCCACCGGCTCTCCGCCGGAGGCCCGCTCCGGAACCTCCCCGCCCTGGGGAAGGGCGACCCGGTCCTCGTCACGGAGGGCGGCACGGTCTACGAGTACCGGATCACCGAGGACCGGTGGACGTCCTTCCGGTCCGAGCGCTCGCTCGCCGAACAGCGTGCCGAGGTGCCGGGCGAACCCGGTGAGAAGCCGACCCGGGCGATGATCACTCTCTCCACCTGTGCGACCCCCGAGGACGACGCGGCCGGGAACTTCTGGCGCGACGCACACAACAATCCGGAGCACCGCATCGACAGGATCGGCGTGCTGGTGGCCACCCGGCCCGCATGAACGGCCCGCGTGAACGGCCCCCCGTGAACCAGCCTCCCCGGGAGGTCCGTTCACGTCCCTCCGGGCATGTCGGTCGGCAGCTCCAGCCACCGCGCCGTGCCCGGAGCGACGACGTACGCGCTGCCGTCGAGCCTGACCCGCACACCCGGCCGTTCCGAGTCCGGCACGGCGATCCGCAGACGCTCGGCCCGCAGGCGCATATCCACGTCCCAGTGCCGGCGGAAGCGGAGCCGCATCCGGAACTTCGAGAGCTGGGGCAGCGTGGCCGGCGCGAGCCACAGGGCGTCGTCACGGGTCTCCAGGCCCGTCATCCCGCGCTGCACGAAGTCGAGGGTGCCCGCCATCGCGCCGAGGTGGATGCCCTCCTCGGTCGTGCCGCCCTGGATGTCGGCCACGTCGCCGATCAGCGCCTCCTCGCAGTACGCCCAGGCGTCTTCGCGGTGCACCCGGGCCAGCACCCAGGCGTGCACGAGGGAGCTGAGCGTGGAGCCGTGGCTCGTACGCCTCACGTAGTAGTCGACGGTGGCCCGCCAGCTGTCGTCGTCGAGTTCGTGGCCGAGCCGCCGGAACAGCGCGGCGAGCTCCTTGGGTGAGAACAGGTAGCCGAGCATCAGCACATCGGCCTGCTTGGACGCCTGGTAGCGGTTGACGGTGTCGCCCTCCGCCTCCAGGATCCGGTCGAGACGACGGATGTCGCCGTACCGCCCCCGGTACCCGTCCCAGTCCAGCTCGGCCAGGTCCCCGTAGCGGTCGAACTGGCTGATGACACCCCGGTGGTGGGGCACGTACAGCCGGCGCGAGACGTCCTCCCAGTGGTCCAGCTCCGCCGGGTCCAGCCGGATCAGCTCGAGGAGCTGCCCGCGGCGGCTCGCCGGCAGGTCGCGGCAGAGCTCACCGGCCCGCGCCAGCACCCAGGCCGCCGACACGTTCGTGTACGTGTTGTCGTCCAGCCCGTCGGCTTCGGAGTCCGGATAGGCGGTGTGGTATTCGTCCGGCCCGACGACACCCCGGATGCGGTACCGCGCGACGGTGTCGTCCCACTCGGCGCTGTCCGCCCAGAAGCGGGCGATCTGCATCAGCATCTCGGCGCCCTTGGAGTAGAGGTACTCCGTGTCGCCGGTCGCCTGGCAGTACTGCCACACGTTGTACGCCACCGCCGTCCCGACGTGGTGCTGCAGCCGTGAACGGTCGGGCAGCCAGTGCCCCGAGCGCGGGTTGAGATGGACCTCCTGTGTCTCCTCCCGCCCCTCGTCGGCGCTCTGCCACGGATACATCGCCCCGGCCCTGCCCACCGCCCGCGCGGCGGCACAGGCCGCAGGGAGCCGCCGGTGCCGGTAGTCGAGCAACCCCCTTGATATCTCCGGGAGATGCAGATTCAGGAAGGGCAGGACGAACAGCTCGTCCCAGAAGACGTGCCCCCGGTACGCCTCTCCGTGCAGCCCTCTGGCAGGCACCCCGACGTCGAGTTCCGCGGTGTGCGGGGAGAGGGTCTGGAGCACGTGGAAGAGGTGCAGCCGCAGGATGTGTCCGGGCTCGCCCGGCACCTCCAGCTTGACCTGATGCCACAGATCCACCCAGGCCCGGCGGTGCGAGGCCAGCAGCAGGGCGTACGGCGGAGCGCCTTCGACCGCGGACACGGCGGCCCGCAGCGGGCTGCCGATCGCCGGGTCCCGCGAGGTGAAGAGGGCGACCGTCTTGTCGACCACGGCGTCGGAGGCCGGGGCCAGCGGGAGCAGCAGTGTCTGGTGGACCGTGCGCGGCTCCTGCCGGGGTTCGGCTTTGTGCCGGCCGTCGTGTTCCGGGCCGCAGAAGGCCACGGTGCGGGCGGCCAGGGCGACACCGATGTCCGACTCCACCGTGCGGCAGCGCAGCCACACCACCGACTCCGACTCCGTGCCGGTCTCCCATCCGGCGAGGTGGCGGTTGGCCAGCTCCCGGTAGCGCGCGACCCCCGCGTTGCGCACGTCGCCGTCGATCCCCGACTCCACCTCCAGCTCCCCCGACCAGCCCTCGGCGGTGAACACCGTGTGCAGCGCCGCGAGATGGGGGTCGCCCATGTGCACCAGGCGCTCCTGCTCGACCGTCAGCCGCCGGCCCTTCCGGTCCTCGTACACCGAGCGCCGGGACAGCGTCCCGCCGCGCAGGTCGAGCGACTGCCGGTGGTCCACGAGGTGGGCGTGGTCGGGGGTGAGCCACGGGCCGGGGCGGGAACCGGCGGGATGGATGCGGTAGCGCAGCGGCAGCCAGTCGGGAAGGTTGACCATGTCCTCGTTCTCGACCTGCCGGCCCTGGACGGTCGAGGTCAGCCGGTTGTAGCAGCCGGCCACGTAGGTACCCGGGTAGTGCGTCTCGCCCGCGGGTGTCTCGGGGGCGGCTCCCCGGGTGGCGAAGTAGCCGTTGCCGAGGGTGCACAGCGCTTCGCGCAGGCGTTCCTTCTCCGGGTCGTATCCCTCGTACGCCCAGATCCAGCCGCGCGCCATCAGTCCTCCCCGTTGATCAGCAGATCCCCCGGGTCGGCCACCACCAGGTCCGCCCCGTGGCGACGCAGGTCGGCGGCACCCCGGGCACTGTCCGACCGGTCCACTCCGACAACCAGTCCGAAGCCACCTCGCCGGCCTGCCTCCACCCCGGCCAGTGCGTCCTCCACGACGGCTGTGTCCCCCGCCGGGACTCCCAGGCGCCGTGCCGTCTCGGTGAACAGGGCCGGGTCCGGTTTGCCGGGCAGCTCCAGACGGCGCGCCTCGTTGCCGTCGACGACCGCCGTGAACAGGTCGAGGAGACCGGCTCCGGCCAGCAGCTCGGTGGCGTGCCGGGAGGCCGACGCCGCGGCGAACGGCACGCGCGCGTCGTACAGCACGTGCAGGAGGCGGACCGTCCCGGGCCAGACCGCGATCGGACGGGTGCGCAGGCTCCGGGTGAACGCCTCGTCCTTGCGCGCGGCGACGGCCCACACCGTCCCCGTGCCCGGGGGGTCGTCGGGGCTGCCGTCGGGGAGGTCGAGCCCCCTGGACTCGAGGAAGGCGGCGGCGCCGTCCTTGCGCGACCTGCCGTCGACGTAGCGCCGGTAGTCCTCCGTCTCGTCGAAGGGCCGCTGCCCTTCGTGGGTGTCCAGACAGGCATCGAATGCGACCTTCCAGGCCGAGGCGTGCGCCGGGGCGGAGTCGGTGATCACGCCGTCCGTGTCGAAGACCACGGCGTGCACGGAGAGCAGGACTGCGGCCGGTGACGGTGCGCGTGCCATGACCGGGTGGTCCCTTCGTCGAAGCGTCCCCCGTTCCATGGCACCAGGTTCCCGCCCGGACCGCTCCTCGTGGCTCCGGGGCGGATGCACCGTTCCTGCGGCGGGCTCTTGGAGCAGCCCTGGCAAAAAGTCGGAAAAGTTTCCCTATATCACCTTCGGAGCTACCGTAAAGCTATGGCCAGAACCAAGCGTCAGACCGATCGGCAGGCGGAGTACGTGTGTCCGGCCTGCAAGCAGCCCGTCGCGACCACACTGACGCGGCACAAGACCCTCGGCATCTTCGTCCCGCACTGGGGCCCGGGCCCCTGTCACAACCCTGAGTGCCACAGCTGCGAGGCGGAGTCCGGCGCGTCGTCCGGCGCTGCCCGGGACGCACATGTCGGCCGGTGAGTGACATCCACGGTCACATCTGATCCGGACGGCAGAGCCGGCCTCTTCCGTGCGACGCGTGTACCTCGCGGCGGCCGCCACGGTTCAGGCGTCCAGACGGATGCGCTGACCGGGGAAGACGAGGTGCGGCCCCTGGTCGAGGACCTCGCGGTTCAGTTCGTACAGCGCGGGCCAGCCGCCGGACACGTCCGCACGCTCGGCGATCACCGACAGGCAGTCGCCCTTCTCGACGACGTACGTCTCCGCGTCGGCCAGGTCATCGGAGTGGTGTGCCACGCCGCTGTCGCCGCCGGCGGACGAGCCGCTGTTCCCACTGTCGCTCCCGTTGCCGCTCCTGTTGTCTGCGGAGTCACCGGACGACGAACCGCCGGACGGGATGCCGCCGGACGAAGCGCTGCCGGAGGTGGTGCCGGACGACTCCCGCTGCGGGGCCGCCTGTGCCGTGTCGTTCCGGTCGCCGCTGTCGGACGAGGAGGAGGACGGGGAGGACGAGTTCGACCCACCGTTCGCCCCGAGGCGTCCGCAGGTGGGCCAGGCTCCCATTCCCTGGGAGCGGGCGACTCGTTCACCGACCGCGATCTGTTCCGACCGGGTGGCGAGGTCGGCGCGGGGTGCGTACTGCCCGCCACCGTAGGCCCGCCAGGTGGAGGGGGCGAACTGCAGTCCGCCGTGGTAGCCGTTGCCGGTGTTGATGTTCCAGCGGCCGCTGCTCTCGCACTCGGCGATGCGGTCCCAGTCCGTACCGGCCGTCACGGTCGCCGCGGTGACGGCCGCCGCGGTGACCGTCGGCGCGATGACCGTCGGCGCGATGGCGGCCCGGGCGGCGGCGGCCGGGGCCTGCGCCGCCCGGGCGGGGGCCTGGGCCGGGACGTCCGCGGCGCTGCGGCCGGAGAGGCCCAGCACGCTCAGGAGGACGAGCAGAAGTGCGAGCACCGATTCGACGGGCCGCCTGGCGAGGGTTGATGCCGGCATGACGGTATTTCCTCCGCTGTGCTCCGGATGGTGTGCAAGGGCACGAACAGATAAGCCGCCGATATGCTTTTCCTTGGGCTTTGACGCGTTCAACGCCCGCACATTCACTCGGGTGGGGGCATCTCATGGCACTGTTCGGCAACGCGCACACCGTCGATCCGGCCGCCGCGCAGCGTGACTACGCGCGGCTTCTCGGGCCCGGAGAGCAGGTGCACGCCGCGTATCTGCTGATCCGCGACACGATCCTCTTCACCGACCGCAGGCTCGTCCTCATCGACAAGCAGGGCATCACGGGCAAGAAGGTGGAGTACCACTCGGTCCCGTACCGGAGCATCACGCACTTCGCGGTGGAGACCGCCGGCACCTTCGACCTGGACGCCGAGCTCAAGATCTGGATCTCCGGATCCGCCACCCCGATCCAGAAGACGTTCACGAAGGGCGTCGACATCTACGAGGTACAGGCCGTCCTCACCCAGTACGTCGCGCGGTAGGGGCTGCCCCGCTCCGTGCCCCGGCCGGCTTCTTCCTCACGTCCCGCAGCCTGACCATCTCCGCCCGGATCGCGGGCAGTTCGGCGTAGAGGGCTTCGCCGGGGCAGTACGTCGAGAAGGTGTCGCGGTGACCGGCCACGGCATGGAGGTGGACCACCTCACCACGCCGGTACAGGCTCTCGTCATTCGTCGAGACCATCCGCACGAAGCCCCGCGGGTCGACGGCGCGGTCCAGTTTCCACGCACCCACCTTCGCGATCCCCTCGATGAGCGGCTTCGGCACCGGTACGCCGGGCTCGAAGGTGCCGAGGGCCGCGATCCCCACGCTGTGGGCGTTGAACCCGGTGGCGTGGGCCCCGCGCACGGAGCGTCCGACACCGCCCGCCCGGCCCTCGTATATGGTCCCGCAGCGGTCGACGACGAAGTTGTAGCCGATGTCGTCCCAGCCCTCACCCCGTACGTGCGCCTCCTCCATCGCCCGGAGCATCTCGGGGGCATCGGCGCAGTCGTACGCGTTGGTGTGCCCGGTGTGATGGACGAAGACGGCCTTCACCGTCCCCGTGTAGACCGCGTCCTCCTTCACCAGGCTCTCGTCCGCGTGCCACTCCGCCCGGCTCACGATCGCGGGCTGCGGTGCCGCGGGCAGGTCCGCCGGCTTCGCGGTGGCGTGCTCGGGCACGACCAGCCGCACCGGCGCGTCCCCCAGCACCAGGAACGCCAGCGGCACGACCATGGCGCATACGGCTGTTCGGCGAAGCCACATAGGGCCACCATGCGCGCTGACCAGCCACGTCGCAGGCACCCCGCACCTGATCGGGTGACATGAGCGCGATCCGCGGCACCGGCCGGGCGGTCAGGTGACGACGGCCACCCGCTGCTGCTGTTCGATGATGCGCGCCGCGCGGTGCGGGGAGGTGTCGAGCCGGGCCAGCACGCCCGGGACCGCGTTGTTGGGGAGGATGAGCTCGAAGAGCGCGGAGATCTCGGCGACCAGGTCCGGCGGATCCGCCATGGACTCGGTCACCAGCTGCACCCCGGTCCACGCCCCGACGAAGAGGCGGGACGTGGCGCCCGGATCGACGTGCGGGAGGAGTTCGCCCCGCTCCTTGGCCTCGGTCAGCATCTCCGTCCCGAGAGCGATCCAGTCCGGCCAGCGGGTGCCGAAGAGTCCGCGCGCCCGCGGGTCGACGGACAGCCGGATCGAGGCGCTGAGCAGGGGTTCCCGGGGCAGCCGGTAGGCGAGCAGGAGAGCTATGTCCACCCATTCCTGCAGCTTGAAGGTCTGCGGGGTGACCCCGTCCGCGGTGACCGCCTCCTGGAGGACACCACGGGCCAGCTCTTCCTTCGACGTGAAGTGGAAGTAGAGCGCGCCCCGCGTGAGGCCGGCCCGGTCGAGGATCGCGGCGATCGTGGCGGCGTCGTAGCCGTGCTCGTCGAACACCTCGGCGGCGGCGTTGAGGAAGATTCTGCGGGTGCGGATCGCCCGTTGCTGTCGTGCCAACTCGCGCTCCCCTTGAATGTGGCCTGACGCTTCTTCAAAAAGTACCGGTTAGCCGGTATCATATCAGCGCCGTGAAGACCATTTTGCGCCATGCCCAGGAGGGCCGTGCCCGACATACCCGTTGTTCCGCGTCCGCCGCAGACCGCGGCAGAGGGCCGGCACGACGTCCCCATGGAGTACGTCCACCTCAGACGCTCCGACATGGTCTTCCTCACCACCTGGCGAAGCCGGGAAGATGGCGAGTTCTCGCTGTCCGCGAGGTGGCCGGCTCCTCCGGCAGGTCTCGCCTACGAGTCCCGGGTGCTCACACAGACCATCCGGCAGAGCGGTCTGGTCATCGCGCACGCGGCGTACGGCGTTCCCCTCTCGGATCAGACCCTGCTGCACTACTTCGACTTCACCGTCGCGCCGGGATTCACCGTCACACCCGACGGACCCGGCGAACTCACCGTCGAGGTTTCCGTCTCTGATCCCAAGAAGCGTGGTAGGAGCGTCAGTTCGCTCGGCATGGACGTCCGTGTCCTGCAAGGTGACAGCATGGTCGCACGGGCGGACTCCGAGTTCGGCTGGATCTCGCCGCGCGCCTATCGCCGGCTTCGCGGCGGACACCTCGACCTCGACTGGAACAGCTGGCCGCTGCCGGCCCCGGTGGACCCGCCCACCGTGGGCCGGTCCACCCCGGCCGACGTGGTCCTGGCGGCCGGCGACCGGCCCCTCCGCTGGCAGCTGCGCAACGACGTCGACAACGTCGTGCTGTACGACCACCCGGTCGATCACGTACCGGGACTCGTCCTGATGGAAGCCGCCCACCAGGCCGCACACGCCGCCCTGTACCCCGCACCCTTCGAGCCGACCACCGTCAGCAGCTCGTTCGAGCGGTACGCCGAATTCGACCGCACCTGCTGGATCGAGGCCGAGGTCCTGCCGGCCGCCCCCGGAGAGACCTCCGTACTGGTCACGGCGACGCAGGACGGAGAAACGGTCTTCCGGGGCCGGCTGAGCGGCCCCTGCGGCTGACGGCCTACTGGTTGATGAAACCGCCGTCCACCGGCATCACCGTTCCGGTGAGGAAGGGGCAACGGTCGCTGAGCAGCCAGGCGACAGCGTTGGCGATCTCCTCCGGCTCGGCCGTACGGCCCTGCGGCGTACGGCTGTTGACCATCTCCTCCAGACCCGGGTTGCGCCCGAACCAGTCGGCCGTGATCTCACTGCGGGTCGTGCCCGGCGCCACCGCGTTGACCCTGATGCCCTGTTGGGCGTACTCGTCCGCAGCGGCCCTGGTGAGGCCGACGACTGCGTGCTTGGCCGCTATGTAGGGCGCGGCCGCCGGTATGGCCACCAGGCCGCCCACACTGCTGTTGTTCACGATGGAGCAGTTACCGGGGTTCGTCAGCATGGCCGCGATCTCGTGCCGGAGGCAGTTCCAGACGCCGCGCACATTGACGTCCATGACCGCGTCGTAGACGTCATCGCCCATGAGGTGCAGGGGAGTTCGGTCGCCTCCGAGCCCCGCGTTGTTGAAGGCCGAGTCGAGGCGCCCGTAGGTGTCGACCGTGAAACCGACGGCACGGGCGGCGTCCTCGGCCACCGTGACATCACAGACGACGTAGGAGGCCTGGGCTCCCTTGTCCCTCAATTCGGCGACCAGCGAGGCCAGTCGGTCCTCCCTGCGTGCCGCCAGGACGACCGTCGCGCCCTCCTCGGAGAACACCCGTGCCGCCGCCGCACCGATTCCGCTGCTCGCCCCGGTGATCAGGACGACTCTGTCGTTGAGAAGATCGCTCATGGCCGCAGTCTTGCAGGCCGCCCCGGGCCGCGGCCATGGGCGATTCGTACCGCGCGGTCCTGCCCCGGCCCGCCGCGGCTCCGGTGCGTACGGGAAGCCGGGTGTTACGGCGGGGACTGCCCGTTCCGTGCCCCCGTGCCCCGACGCAGGGTCAGCACCATAACAAACCGTTTGTGCCGTTTTGGAGATTTTTTCCGCCCAATACCGGCAGTGGATACCGGCAGCGGATCGCCTGCTCGCCAGCCGGTCCAAGGGGCCCTGCGATACCGTGCGGCATGCTCGCTGTCCAGTTCGACCGCTTCGGTGGCCCGGAAGTACTCCGTCCCGTGGAACTGCCCACTCCCGTGCCCGGCCCCGGGGAGGTGCTCCTCACCGTCGAAGCCGCCGGGGTGAACTTCGCGGACACCCATCAGGTGGATGGCTCCTACCTCGGCGCCGACGCCCTTCCGTACGTCCCGGGCAGCGAGGTCGTGGGCCGGACCCCGGACGGCAGACGGGTGCTGGCCCGGGTCTCGCACGGGTACGCGGAACAGGTGACCGCCAAGGAGTCCGCCGTCCTGGAGATCCCCGAGGAGCTCGGTGCCGCCCAGGCACTCGCCCTGATGATGCAGGGACTCACGGCCTGGCACCTGCTGCGGTCGTCGGCCCGTCTGCAGCGGGGCGAGAGCGTCGTCGTGCACTCCGCGGCGGGCGGCGTCGGCAGCCTCGCCGTCCAGCTGGCCCGGGAGTTCGGAGCGGGCCGGGTACTCGCCCAGGTCTCCGCCCCGGCCAAGGAGCGCCTCGTCCTGGACCTCGGCGCGGATGCGGTGATCACCTATCCCCTCGCGGAGAAGGCGGACGTCGTCCTGGACGCCGTCGGCGGGGACCTCTTCGACCGGGCCCTGGACTCCCTCGCGTCCTACGGCCGGCTGGTGACCTACGGCAACGCCGCCCGCACCGGCTTCACCCCGGTCGATCCGGCCCGGCTGGGCCGGCTCAACGCCTCCGTCGTCGGCTTCTGGCTCCGCCCGGCCCTCGCGGCTCCGGGCGCGGTGAGCGGCCCCCTCAAGGAGCTCTTCGCCCTGGTCGCCGAAGGCCGCCTCAAGCCCGTGGCGGGCGGAAGCTACCCGCTCGCCGACGCCCGGCGCGCCCATGAGGACCTGCTCGCCCGCCGGACCACCGGAAAGCTGATCCTGACGCCCTGAGGTCCGGGGCGGGGGCCGGTGCGGCCACGGCCCGGACGCACCGCACCCCCGGAGCCGGGAGGCCTCGGGGGTGCGGTGTCGGGAAGAGCGGCGGCTCAGGCTTCGCGGGGCGTCCCGAGCAGGGCGGACGCGTTCTCCAGCGGGCTGAGGGGCGCCGCGGGTGCGGGCACCTCGGCCGGGCGGCAGGTGAAGCCGAGACGCGTCAGCGCCCTGGTCACCTCGCCCGCGGTGAAGTCCCTGCGGTCCTGGCGGGTGATGATCTCGCCGACCTGCTTGACGGGGTAGACACGGCGGCTGATGACCACCGCGTCACCGGTGACGGGTTCGGGCTTGATGCCCTTCATGGAGTCCTCGACCTCGTTCTTGAAGAGGTCGAAGGGGAAGCGGGCGATGACACAGCGCATGGTGCCTCAACAAGATGGTCGCGGAGAAAGCCGGAAACGGTCGGCCGGAGTCCCGGCCGGACGACTACGCGGCCTTGTTGGTCCGGCGCTGCGCCGCAGCGGCACGCGCCTGCGGCGTCGCCGTGTTGGCGTTGGAGCGGCGGCCCTGGCCGGGACGCGCGCCGCGCCGGCCGCGAGGCCCCGAACCGCTGCCCTTGGCGCGCTCCGTCACCGGTGAGGTGATCGTGACGGGCACACCCGACGGTGCCTGGGCTCCGGTGATGCGGTGCAGCTCGGCCTCGCCGGAGCGGACCTGGGCGACCTGCGGCGTGATGCCGGCGTCGGCCATCAGCCGGGTCATCTCACGGCGCTGGTTGGGCAGCACGAGCGTGACGACACTGCCGGACTCACCGGCGCGCGCGGTACGCCCGCCGCGGTGCAGGTAGTCCTTGTGGTCGCTGGGCGGGTCGACGTTGACGACCAGGTCGAGGTTGTCGACGTGGATGCCGCGGGCGGCGACGTTCGTGGCGACCAGCACCGTGACATGACCGGTCTTGAACCGGTCCAGGGTGCGGGTCCGCTGCGGCTGCGACTTCCCGCCGTGCAGCGCGGCAGCCCGCACACCGCTGTGCAGCAGGTGGTCGGTGAGCTTGTCCACCGCGTGCTTGGTGTCCAGGAACATGATCACGCGGCCCTCGCGGGCGGCGATCTCGGTCGTCGTCGCGTACTTGTCGGCGCCCTGGACGTAGAGCACGTGGTGCTCCATCGTCGTCACGGCGCCGGCCGCGGGGTCCACGGAGTGGACGACCGGGTCGTGCAGGTAGCGGCGGACCAGGAGGTCCACGTTGCGGTCCAGCGTGGCCGAGAACAGCATCCGCTGACCGTCGGGGCCGACCTGGTCCAGCAGCTCGGTGACCTGCGGCATGAAGCCCATGTCGGCCATCTGGTCGGCCTCGTCCAGGACGGTGATGGCGACCCGGTCGAGCTTGCAGTCGCCGCGCTCGATGAGGTCCTTGAGCCGGCCCGGGGTGGCGACCACGACTTCGGCGCCGCCGCGCAGCGCGCTGGCCTGGCGGCCGATCGACATACCGCCGACGACCGTGGCCAGCCGGAGCCTGAGGGACCGGGCGTACGGGGTGAGCGCGTCGGTGACCTGCTGGGCCAGTTCCCGGGTGGGGACGAGGACCAGGGCGAGCGGACGGCGTGCGTCGGCGCGGTTGCCGGCGGTGCGTGCCAGCAGGGCCAGGCCGAAGGCGAGCGTCTTGCCCGATCCCGTGCGTCCTCGGCCCAGGACGTCCCGTCCGGCGAGCGAGTTCGGCAGGGTGGCCGCCTGGATGGGGAACGGCACCGACATGCCCTCGGAGGCCAGCGCCGCCAGGAGGGGCGCGGGCATGTCCAGGTCCGCGAAGGACTCCGCGGCGGGCAGGGCGGGGGTGATGGTCACCGGCAGGGCGAACTCACCCGTGACGGCGGAGGAGCGGCGGCCGTAGCCGCCGGAGCGCTTCGGTCCGCCGGAGCGGCCCTGCGAACCCGGGGCGCCCTGACGGCCGGATCCCGCCGAACGGAATCCGTTGGCGGTGCGGCTGCCGGCGGATCCGCCGGAGCGTGTCCGGGAGAATCGGTCGTTCGTGCGAGCTGTGCGATCGCGGTTCAATGGAGAACCTTTCCCTCGAATGGCACGTGTCGAGGGATTCTTTCCGGGCGGCTGCAGCCATGTACGGCGCCAAGAATCGCAAGAACGAGCCGGTGAAATATCGAATAACGAAGCCCGTCCGCCGGGTGAACCAGCAGGATTCGGCACTCCATATGACTGCAGTAACACGCCGTGCCGCGCCTCGCGTGCACACCGGGAATTACCCACTCGGTGCGACGGACCTGGCCGCGGCCGGAAAAACACAACGAGCCGGGACCCGCACCCCAAGGTGCGGGCCCCAGCTGCGCCGTACGCCTATGCGATCAGGCGGGGGTGATGTTCTCCGCCTGCGGGCCCTTCTGGCCCTGCGTGACGTCGAAGTTCACCTTCTGGCCTTCCTGCAGCTCGCGGAAGCCCTGGGCGGCGATGTTCGAGTAGTGGGCGAAGACGTCAGCGCCGCCACCCTCCTGCTCGATGAAGCCGAAACCCTTTTCCGCGTTGAACCACTTCACGGTGCCAGTAGCCATGTCATATCTCCTTCGGGGCGTTGCCCGTGGGCCCACACTGTGTGAGCCCTACGTCGCCGCAAATGATTGCCCCGTCCGGAAGAGACCGGAAATACAAAAGCGCGCTCACTGGAGTGAAAACAGTGAGTGCACTTGAAGTTTTGGGAACCACAACTGCAACTGAGATCAACAGTAGCACGATTGAGGCGCGAGTGAGCTGTACGCCATATCACTACGGCTTCACTCCGTCACGCAGGGCATAAACCCTCACCGCGCATAGCGCGTATTTCTGTCCCCGTCGAAACAGATATACACCCGCACGCCGGTCAGGAATCGGCGCCGCTCCGGCCGGACGCAGGCCGGCGCAGTTGCTCGTTGAGGCTGAGGGCCTCCTCCAGCTGGTCCTCGAGGATGACGATGCGGCAGGCCGCCTCGACCGGCGTGCCGCCGTCCACCAGCTCCCGGGCGCGGGCCGCGATACGCAGTTGGTAGCGCGAGTAGCGGCGGTGGCCGCCCTCGGAGCGCAGCGGGGTGATCAGGCGGGCCTCACCGATGGCCCTGAGGAAGCCTGGCGTCGCACCGATCATCTCGGCGGCCCGCCCCATCGTGTACGCGGGGTAGTCGTCGTCGTCGAGACGGTCCGAAGGCTGCGACGGGGATTCCGGGGGCATCTGCACCTCTTCTGCTGCGCACCGGGCCACCGATATGGCCTGACTGCACAAGAAACCCTAGGCGTAGGGGTAGGACATGTCTATCGCGGCTGAAACAGGTTTCCCCGGTCTCCGGCGTGGCGCGCGCGCCGCCCGCTGCCGCGCGACGCCCCGGAGGAGCCCTCCGTAACCGCCCGGCCACCCCAACAGGGCTGACCGGGCAGTCAGTTGTCGGCGAACCTGCGAACGGTCATACTGCACGGGTAGCCCTTCACGCATCCCCCGTCGTGAAGGGCTACGTTGATGCGCGGCCGTCGGCACCGACCGGGCCGCACGGCCCGCGCGACCCGGAGCACACACGGCATGAGCGGCACGGACAGGACCGCGACGACGGCCCGCACGGTGACGGACGTCCTGCAGCCCCGCAATGTGCTGCTCGTCGGCATGCTCGCCATCGGGATGGCCTCCGCCGGGGACTGGACCGGGCTGCCCTGGGGTTTCCTCGGTGCCCTCTGCGCCGGCCTCGTCCCCGCCGGCTACATCGAGTGGGAGCGCGGGCGCGGCACCTGGGGCGACCGGCACGTGGTGGACAGGACCCAGCGGGCGCCGATCTTCCTGGTGATCCTGGGCTCGCTCGGCACCGGCGCGCTGATCATGGTTCTCGGCGGTGCGCCCCCCGGCATCCTGATCGCGACGATCTCACTGTGGGTGATGACGACCGTGCTCCTGGCGGTCAACGCTCTCTGGAAGATCTCGGTCGACTCAGCGGTCGCGTCGGCCGTGGTCGCACTTCTCTCCGTGACGCACTCCCCGTGGTGGCTGTGCGCGGGTGCCGCCGCCCTCGCCGTGTGCTGGTCGCGGGTGGCCCTGGGATACCACTCGGTGGCCCAGACGGCCGCGGGCGCGGCCGTGGGCGCGGCGACGGCGGCCGGTTTCCTCTTCGCCTAGCCACGGAAATCCGCCAGGCCCGCGCGCACGGGCAGCGGGCCGGCCCACCCGCCCCGGTAGCCCTGGCGGCCCCGTTTGCGGACCCGCACCGGAGCCGGTTACGTGGACGGGGGGCCACGCAGCGATGCCACCGGAGGCGCACGGATGCCCAGGAAAACCTCGAACTCCAAGGCCGGCCTGCTCCTGAGTCTGGGAAGCAGCGCGATCGCCGTCGTGCGCACGGTCAGGCAGATGCGCCGGACGCGCGGCACCGGCAACAGGCTGACCACCGCGAACACCGTGGCGGGGCTGCTGCCCCTGATCACGTCCGCCCTGCTCATCCTGCGCCGGCTGCGCGGACGCTCCTCCGGGCGCTCCCGCGCTGCGGGCGGTCAGTAGCCGCGGCTGCGCGAGACGAGCACCGCGATGTCGTCCTCGGCCGTCGCGGCGAACCGGTCCACGACCTCGTCCAGCAGATCCTGCAGCCTCCCGCCCGACGGCATCGTGAGCTCCGCGAGCCCCGCGAACGACACGTCGATGTCCTCGCCCCTGCGTTCACCAGCCCGTCGGTGTACATGAACAGGGAGGTGCGTGCCCTGCGGGCGCGGAGCGGCCGGCCCTCACGGGCGGCCGGGCACCCGGCAGCTCATCGTCTGCCGCCCCGCTCCGCCCCACATCTCCGCGCAACCGGCCCCCCGGCACCGAGCCCGTCCAGCGACAGCGTCCCCTCGGAGGCCGCGGCCCCCCGCGGCAGCCCGAACGCCGCCTCGACCCGCGTCGGCACCGGAACCAGCCCCAGCAGCCCCGTCACCAGCAGCCCCGCCAGGTGGTGCCAGGCCGGTGCCCGGCGGATCATCGCGTGGTCGCTGCCCGGAATCGTCACCAGGCAGGTGCGGGCACCCGCACGGCGCGCCCTGGCCGTGAGCGACTGGGACGCCAGGGGGCTCGTCACCCGGTCCTTGGTGCTGTGCAGCAGAACGACGTCCCGCCCCGCCAGCTGTGTCACCGGATCACCGGGCGGGCACCACGGGGCGAGACCCACCACGGAGCGGACCAGGGGGTGCCCGGCCGCGTGGAGAGCGGCTCGGGCCCCCATGGAGTGGCCGACGAGGACCACGGGAATGTCTCCCGCCTCGCGGCGCAGGGCGTCCAGCACCCGCAGGGCGTCGTGCAGCGGGTCCTCGCGGCTTCCGTTCCACCCGCGGTGCGTGTAGCGGACCCGCTGCACCCGCACCCCGGAGTCGCCGCGCACCGCACGGGACACCGCGCGCGAGACCGGCAGCATCCGCAGACCGGGCAGGTTGAGGACGCCGGGCGCCGGCGCCGCCAAGCCCGTCTCGTAGCCGCCGTGCAGGATGAGCACCGCTGCCGACGGCGGTCTTTCGGCCACACGTACCTCCGGATCAGGTGTACGGGGCCGGTGCCCGCGTACTCACCCCATATTCGGTGCCGGACGGCGTACGGATGGGCCGAACGTGTCGATGCGTGAAAAGGTGCCGTTCACTGTACGAGGCACAGTCCCTTCCCGCATCCGACCAAAGGAGCCGCCGACATGGCGTCAGGACCTCAGATCGGTCAGCCCGCACCGGACTTCACCCTCCCGGGCGGCACGCTCGACGACGACACCTTCGAGCGGCGCGACCACACGCTCTCGGCCGCGCGCGGCCGGGCCGTCGTCCTCGCCTTCTACCCCGGTGACAACACGGCCGTGTGCACCAAGCAGCTCTGCTCCTACTCCTCGGGGTTCGAGACCTTCGAGGGCCTCGACGCCGAGGTCTGGGGGATCAGCCCGCAGGATGTGGACAGCCACGAGTCCTTCGCCCGCGGCTTCGGCCTGCGCATGCCCCTGCTGGCCGACGTGGGCCGGCAGACCGCCCGGGCCTACGGGGTCGCCGCACCCGGCATCGGCGTACGCCGTTCCGTCTTCCTGATCGGGCCGGACGGTGTGCTGCGGTGGAAGCACGTCGCCCTGCTCGGCGCCACCTTCCAGTCCATCGACACGCTCGCCGAGCAGCTTTCCGGCATTCGAACTCCCTGAAGACTGCCGGATTCCGGCAGTATCCCCACACCGTCCGGCATGGGACCATTCAGGCAGTTCGACGGAAACTTGTCGGGGGACAGCGAACACCGGGGGAGTGATCACGTGACCGTTCTTCTCGGTCTCGGCATTGCGGGAATCGCGCTTCTCGCCCTCTCCCTGGTCTTCGACGGAATCCTCGAAGGGCTCCTCGGCGACGCACTGGGCGGGCTGCTGAACGGCTTCTTCGACGGCCTGCTCTCGCTGCCCGTCATCGCCGGCTTCCTGTCCATGCTCGGCTTCGGCGGTGCGGTCGTTCTCGGCACCACCGGGTCCGGACTCCCCGTGGCCCTCGTGGCCGGCACCCTTGCGGGCCTCGTCGCGGCCTGGCTGACCTGGAAGTTCAGCCAGGCCCTGATGCGCGATCAGACCACGGCCACACCACGCGGCGACGACCTCGTCGGCACCTCGGGATCCGTCGTCACCCCGATCCCGGCCGACGGCTACGGCGAGGTCCTGCTGCGACTCGCAGGCCAGACCGTGAAGTTCTCCGCGAAGAGCGCCGTGCCGGTCGAACGCGGTGCCGAGATCTGGGTGGAGGCCACCCTTTCGACCACCTCGGTCACGGTCCGCCCCGTCGAGCGCTGACCACCACCGAGTCATACGCCTGTCCGAAACCCGTACAGCCGAACACACTGCCGTCCCGTCGGGAGGGCAGGGGGGACACCTCTCATGAGCCCAGTAGTGATCGCCGTCATCGGCATTGTCGTACTCATCGTGCTCCTGGCCCTCGCCGTGATCACCCGTTACAAGGTCGCCGGCCCCAGCCAGGCCTTCATCATCACGGGGCGCCGCGGCAAGAAGTCCACCGATCCGGTGACCGGCCGCACCAGCATCGACAACAGCGGCCAGAAGGTCGTCGTGGGCGGCGGCGTCTTCGTCGTGCCCTTCGTCCAGCAGAAGTTCACCCTGGACCTCTCCAGCCGGCACATTCCCGTCGCCGTACGCGGCGCCGTCACCCTTCGCGGTGTGAAGTCCAACCTCGAGGGCGTGGCGATCGTCAAGGTCGGCGGCAGCGAGGACGCCATCCGCGCGGCGGCCCAGCGCTTCCTCCAGCAGCAGAACGGCATCGTCGGCTTCACCCAGGAGGTGCTCTCCGGAGCACTCCGCGCGATCGTCGGCCGCATGTCCGTCGAGGACATCATCCGCGACCGCGCCGCGTTCGCCGGGCAGGTCGCCGAGGAGGCGGAGGCCAGCCTCTCCGGTCAGGGCCTCATCCTGGACGCCTTCCAGATCCAGGACATCACCACCGAGGGCTCGTACCTCGAGGACCTCGGCCGGCCCGAGGCCGCCCGCGCCAAGCAGGAGGCCGACATCGCCGAGGCGATCGCCCGGCGCGCCTCCGAGCAGGCCAGGCTGAAGGCGGCCGAGGAGATCGCCATCGCCGAGCGGACGTTCTACCTCAAGCAGGCCGAGATCAAGGCCGAGACCGAGGCCGCCGCGGCCAAGGCCAATGCCGCGGGACCGCTCGCCGAGGCGGCCCGTCAGCAGGAGGTTCTCGCCGAGCAGGAGAAGGTCGCCGAGCGCCAGGCGGCCCTGACCGACCGCGAGCTCGACACCAAGGTCCGCAAGCCCGCCGACGCCGCCCGCTACCGGGCGGAGCAGGAGGCCGAGGCCCGCCGCATCGCCCAGGTCAAGGAGGCCGAGGCCGACGCGGAGCGTTCCCGTCTCACCGGTCAGGGTGAGAAGCTCCACCGCTCGGCCCTCGCCGACGCCGTGCGCATCGAGGGTGAGTCCGAGGCGGCGGCCATCGCCGCGAAGGGCGCCGCCGAGGCGGAGGCCATGCAGAAGAAGGCCGACGCCTTCGCGCAGTACGGCGACGCGGCCGTCCTCCAGATGCTGGTGGAGGTGCTCCCGCAGGTCGTCGCCAAGGCGTCCGAGCCGCTGAGCGCCATCGACAAGCTGACGGTCATCTCGACGGACGGTGCGAGCCAGCTGTCCCGCACGGTGACCGACAACGTCGCCCAGGGCCTGGAACTGCTCAACTCCACCACGGGCGTCGACCTGGGCGCGCTGCTCCGGAACCTGCAGGGCAGGGCGGGCGGTACCGCACCGGTCGTCCCCTCCCCCGCGGCCGACGGAGAGAAGATCGAGATCAAGGACTGACCACGCGCGGTTCCTCACGTGCCCGGCCGGTGACCGTTCACCGGCCGGGCATCTGCGTTTCCGCTCCCCCGCCCGGACGGCGGGCTACGCCGTCGGCCTCAGCGGTGGGGGCACACGGGCCGGGCGGTGTCCGACGGGCCCTGAGGCGCGCGGACGCCTCGCGGCGTTCGAACCGTTCAGGCACCTGCCCGGGAGGAAGAGGTCCCGGACGGTGAGTTGCGCAGTTCCTCGTTGATGCGCTGTGCCTCTTCGAGCTGGTCCTCGAGGATGACGATGCGGCAGGCCGCACCGACGGCGACGCCCTGGTCGACGAGCTCGCGGGCACGTGCGGCGATCTTCAGCTGGTAGCGGGAGTACCGGCGGTGTCCGCCCTCCGAGCGCAGCGGGGTGATCAGGCGTTCCTCGCCGAGTGCGCGCAGGAACGCGGGGGTGCTGCCGAGCATCGCTGCGGCGCGGCCCATGGTGTACGCAGGAAAATCGTCGTCGTCCAGACGGCGGAAGGAATCGTCTGCGGGCATCAAACCTCTCTCGGAACGCACTGGAGGGGCCTTGGTGCCATATGGCACCAAGGCCCCGAAGGAAACTGCTACACCATCTGCCGGCCTTGTTCCCGCGCCGGCCTTCTGTGTCCGCACGGCCACCCTCTACGGGGTCGGGAGTGCGGGGATCGCATATGCGTGACCGGAGACCACCTGCCTATCGATGTCCTGCGGTACCCGGGCTCGGATTCCTCCGCCCGGGCGATCCTGATGGTGCTCAACTCCTCCGTTCTTCCCTCTGTGTCACTTGCTTGCCGTGCACTGCTTGCGGCGGCCCCTTATCACTGCGGGCCACCCGGTCCGGTCGTCAGTCCCGTCACCGCACTGCGACCACTGGCTTCGGAACTCCACCACCGCACCGTCCTGCGAACTGCGTGTGGCCTACCGGCAGTTCTTTCCTGCCGGGCCTTCGTTCTCCTGGCCACGGGGAAGACATTAATCCCGGAGTGCGCGGATGTCTACACCCGCCACGACAGATTTTCTGTGGGTCCGGATGGCGTACTTCTGCGGTGCCAGTCGCTCGAAATCTCCATCGGATCGCACGGCGAGTAGTAAAGACCGCCCGAGCGGGCAGGCGAACCCTCCAGGCAGAAGCGGAACAACCGAGCAAGGTGGGGTGTACGCGCATGAGCGACACGATGATCCCCGGTACCTCGACGGCCCCCGCGCGGACCGTGGTGCGGGGCGACAGCACGGACAGCATCCACTGGGCCCGCAAAGCCGCCCGCACGTTCACCGACCGCCTCTCCCCGACGCCGGACCCGCACCTGGCCGACACCCTCGTGCTGGTGGTCTCCGAACTCGCCACCAACGCGCTGCGCCACGGCGGCGGCCGGTTCACCCTGCGGCTCTCCGCCGGACCCGGCACCGTGACCGCCGCGGTCAGCGACCCCAGCCCGACACCCCCGCGCGGGCGGACCCCCGACCTCGACGGCGCCACTGGAGGCTTCGGATGGCACATGGTCAACCGTCTCGCCGAGGTCCTGACCGTCACTCCCGGCCCGGGAGCCGGCAAGACGGTCCGCGCCCAGTTCGCACGGTAGCGGCCCGGCCCGCCACGACGCGGCGCCGCCCCTGTCACGGTCCGCCACCCGGCCGCCCCTGACAGGAGCCGCGCCGCTTCCGCGTTCCGCACGGCGAACGTTCCGGAATCACCCCCGCGGGCGCCCGACGAGGCGGTTTTTCGCGGCCGGATAAGGTAATGGGCGACTAAAGAGATGACCAAAAGCGTCGCCCCGCCGCCGCGTGCTCCTCGGAGGAAGCCATGGGAACCCACCGCACATCGCTGCCAGGAGTCGGCGTCCAGTACGACTACACCACCGAGTCGGGGCAGCACATCTCCGTGGTCGTGCATCACGACGGGCGGCGGTTCCTCGGGTTCTACGAGAAGGACGACCCAGATTCGTGCGTGCTCTCCGTGCCCCTGACCACCACTGAGGCCACCGGACTCGCGCACCTCATCGACGCGGCGCCGATCGACGCCGTGCGGACCGAGGGCATCGATCTGGTCACCGAGCACATTCCGCTCGGGGCCCGTTCCCCCTACGGCGGCCGGCTGCTCGGGGACACCCGGGCACGGACCCGCACCGGGGCTTCGATCGTGGCCGTGCTGCGTACGCACAGCGCGCATCCCTCGCCCGGGCCGGACTTCCGGCTGGCCATCGGGGACACGCTCGTCGTCGTAGGAACGCGTGAGGGCGTCGACACGCTCTCCGAGATCATTGCGGAGGGCTGACCGTGCATGACACGACTGCACTGCTGGTGGAGCTGGGCTCCGTCATCCTGGGGCTCGGCATCATCGGGAGATTCGCCGGGCGGATAGGTCTTTCGCCCATCCCGCTCTACCTGCTGGCCGGGCTCGCGTTCGGCGAGGGCGGGCTGCTGCCGCTCGGCGCCAGCGAGGAGTTCACCGCCATCGGGGCGGAGATAGGCGTCATCCTGCTGCTGCTCCTGCTCGGACTGGAGTACAGCGCCTCGGAGCTCGTGACCAGCCTCAAGACGCAGTACCCGTCGGGGGCCGTCGACTTCGTGCTCAACGCGACGCCCGGCGCGATAGCCGGTCTGATGCTCGGGTGGGGGCCCGTCGGGGCCGTCGCGCTGGCCGGGGTCACCTGGATCTCGTCGTCGGGCGTGATCGCCAAGGTGATGACCGACATGGGACGGCTCGGCAACCGCGAGACGCCCGTCATCCTCGGTGTCCTCGTCATCGAGGACCTCGCCATGGCCGTCTACCTGCCGCTGCTCACCGCGATGCTGGCCGGTGTCGGTCTGGCCGGCGGCAGCATCGCGCTGCTGATCGCGCTCGGCACCGTCGGGTTCGTGCTGTACCTCGCGCTGCGGCACGGGCGGCTCATCAGCCGTGCGGTGTCCTCCGACAACCCGGAGATGCTGCTGCTCGTCGTCCTCGGGCTCACCGTCCTGGTGGCCGGGGTGGCCCAGCAGCTCCAGGTGTCGGCCGCCGTCGGCGCGTTCCTCGTGGGCATCGCCCTGTCCGGTGAGGTCGCCGAGGGCGCGCGCAAGCTGCTGACCCCGCTGCGGGACCTCTTCGCCGCCGTGTTCTTCGTGTTCTTCGGGCTCTCCACCGACCCGGCGGAGATCCCGCCCGTGCTGCTCCCGGCGGCGCTGCTGGCGATCGTCACGGTCTTCACGAAGATCGGCACCGGCTGGTACGCCTCCCGGCGGGCCGGGATCGGTCCGCGGGGCCGTTGGCGCGCGGGCGGCACACTGGTCGCACGCGGCGAGTTCTCCATCGTCATCGCCGGTCTGGCGGTGGCGACGGAACCGCGCATCGGGCCCATCGCGACCGCCTACGTGCTGATCCTGGTGATCGTCGGTCCGCTCACCGCCCGGTGGACGGAGCCGGTCGCCTCGAAGCTCCAGGCGCTGCTCGCGGGCCGGGGGAAGAAGCCGGCCGTCGCGGCCGGTCAGCCGGTGCCGCCCCACGACATGGGGGCCGGCCGGCCGATGCCGTCGCACGACGACCTCACTCCGGAGCATGCCGGGCGCGACTCCCGCGATTCCGGCTGACGTCCCCGGCGGGTCAGAGCGGGGTGGCCGCGTGGAGGATGCCGACGAGCGTCACCGTCGCGTTGAGCGACGACAGCGCCGAGGCCGCCGTCCCCACCGTCGCGGTCACCGCCGCCAGGGCGAGATGCGTGGAGGCCGGGGGCCAGAGCCCCGCCGGGGGCGCGGGGTCGAGCAGCGCGGCCACCCGGCGCGGCACCGGGCCCGCCGTCGCGAAGGCGGGGAGCACGGCGGGGCCGGGCGGGCGGTGCGAGACCAGCGCCGCCGTGGCGACCGCGGTCGCCACGGCCCTGCGGCTGCCGACCTCGTACGCCGCCTCCTCGTCGGCCCAGCGTTCGGTGCTGTACGCCACCGCCGTACGCAGGGGCAGCAGGAACGGGTTGGCGCGCGCCGCCAGTTGGGTCACCAGCAGATAGCGGTGGTGACGGCCGGCCAGGTGCGCGCGTTCATGGGCGACGAGCGCTCGGCGCTCGCCGGCGTCCAAGCAGTCCATCATCGCGGTGGACACGACGATCCGTCCGTCGCGCCCGCGCCGCCCCGGCAGGGCGTAGGCGTACGGGTGGGGGGACGGGACCAGCGTGAGGCCCCCCGCGAAACCGTCGCCGGCTGACGGCGGCAGGGCGCGGGCGGCGCGGATACGGGTCCTGGCGTGCCGCAGCAGCATGCTGCACCAGGCCGTCACCACCGCTGCCAGGACGCCGATCGCGATCAGGCCCGCCTTCTCCTCGTAGGGCACCGCGGCGCGCACCTCGGGGTCCGACCAGCCGTCGGGCAGCGGGTTTCCGGGGAGCTGGGCGGTGCCCACCACCATGAGCAGGGCCAGGCACAGTGTGCTGCACAGGGCCAGGGTCGAACCCACGGCGGCCAGCAGCCGGGTGGCGCTCCTGGGGTGCAGGTGCTGTTCGGCGAGGCGCGCCATGGGCAGTGCGGTCAGCGGCAGGACGAGTGGCAGGTAGACGAAGACCCCCATCGTGGCGGCTCTCAGCCTTCCGGAGCGGCGGAGCCGGGGCGGCCGTCGCCGGAACCGTCGTCCGGGTCCTCGGCCGCGCGGGAGAGCAGCGCGCGGAGCCGGGCCTCGTCGCCCGGGGACAGCGCGGAGACGAACCGGGCCAGGACCGCCTCCCTGTCGTCCTCACCGTCAAGGACGCGGCGCATCCGCAGGGCTGCGAGGCCCGCCTCGTCGGAGGCCGGGGTCCAGGCGTAGGAACGGCCCTGCCGGGTGCGGGTCACGGCCTTCTTCGCGTAGAGGCGGGAGAGGATCGTGATGACCGTGGTGTAGGCGAGGTCGCCGTCGAGGTGCTCCTGCACCCAGCCGGCCGTCGCGGGTCCGCCCGCCGAGCGCAGGACGGTCAGGACCTGGGACTCCAGCTGTCCCTGGCCGCGCCTGGGCAGCCGTGGGCCGTCCCGGGTGCTGCCGTCGTCCGTACCTGTGGGCCTGTTCATCCGCCGCATCCTACTGAGTGGCCGCGTCACCGGCTCTTCGGCCGCCGTGCCGGCGACGGCCGCCCACGGTTCTTCTACACAGCTGTAGAGTTCGACTGGTTCCCGCACCACAGGCAACGCAACGTATGGAGACGTCATGGCCCTTTGGGATCGGATCAAGGAATCCGCGTCGACGATGCAGACGCAGCTGGAGGCGAAGAAGAACGACCTGAAGAGCGGGGCGTTCCGGGACGCGAGCATGGCCATGTGCGCCCTGGTCTCCGCGGCGGACGGCACCATCGACCCGTCCGAGCGGCAGCGCGTCGCCTCGCTGATCGCCACCAACGACGTGCTGCAGAACTTCCCGGCGGACGATCTTCAGCGCCGCTTCAACGACTATGTGAACAAGCTGACCGCGGACTTCGCCTTCGGCAAGGTCAGCGTCCTCCAGGAGATCGCCAAGGCGAAGAAGAAGCCCTCCGAGGCGCGTGCCGTCATCCAGATCGGCATCGTGATCGGCGGCGCGGACGGCGACTTCGACAAGTCGGAGCAGGCCGTCGTGCGCGAGGCGTGCTTCGCGCTCGACCTGCCGCCGCACGAGTTCGACCTCTGAGGACACTCCCCACGGCGCGAGGCGTCCGGCCGGCCCGGAGCCTCGCGCCGTACGGCCCCCTCGGCGGGCCTCCGGGACGCGGGTCAGAGCTCCTTCGCCGGCCAGTCCATCAGCCGGGCGCCGATCACCGCCGTCTGCAGCGCGTAACGGTGCACCGGGTCGGACGGGTCGGAGCCGGTCAGCTGGTGTATCCGCTCCAGCCGGTAGGTCAGCGCACGCACGCTCAGGGACAGCCGGCGGGCCGTCTCAGCGGCGACGCACCCCGCGTCGAAGTACACGGACAGCGTCCGCAGGAGGGGCTCCGCGCCACCCCTCGCCTCCCTGAGCGGGCCGAGCTCGCTGCGCACCAGATCGGCCATCGCCTGCCGGTCCCTGGTCAGGACGGGATAGACCAGCAGGTCGGCGGCGTACAGCACCGGGTCGTCGAGCTTCATACGCTCAGCCAGACCGAGGGCTTCGAGCGCCTCGTCGTAGGAGTGGACCACTCCGCCGGGGCCGCGGTGCGGGCGGCCGACCGCGACCTGGTGGCCGTCCGTCGCGGCGTGGGCCTGTTTGGCGAAGTACCGCAGGACGTCCGGCTGACTGCCGGGGGCGATACAGACGAGGCGCCCGTCCTTCGTCGTGAGCAGGATCTTCCGGCCGCTGAAGCGCGCGAGCATCGCCGCCTCCACACTGCGGGGCACCGCGTCGGACTCGGTGTACGCCTCGGGGCCCGCCGCGACCGCGACGGCGTGGGCACGCGAGAGCCGCAGCCCGAACCGCGTGGCGCGCTCCGCCAGCCTGCCCATGTCACTGCGCCCGTACAGCAGGTCGTCGATGAACTCCCGCCGCGCCGCCTCCTCCCGCCGCACGGTGAGGCGCTGTGCCCGCTCGAAGCCCTCCGCGAAGGCGTCGACCGTCTGCTCCACGGCACCCAGCACGGCGTCGCCGGCCGCCGCGTCCCACGCGCCGCGCGGCCAGGCGGTGCGGGTCCGGGAGAGGTGGAGCCGCACCAGGGCCCGCAGCTGGTGTCCCGCCTCCGCGGCCTCGCGGCCGAGGCTGCGCCGCGTCTCCAGCTCGTCCCTGGTCAGCCGGCGCCCCGTCTCGGCGACCTCGGACAGGATGCGGGCATAGCCCTCCAGGAACCTCTCGGGGATCTCGGGCTCCGCCACGGCACACTCCTCCGCAATCGACTCGGCTGTCACCTCACCAACGCACGAGGACCTATGCCGGTGCCCGGCAGACGGGACCGGCGAAGCCTGCCGGATTCCGGCAATGCGCCGGGGCGGCCCCGACTGGCACGATCTGCTCAGCAACACACGGGGGAAGCACGGGGGTTACGGGGTATCACGGGGGAAGGAACCGGTTGCTGCGGGGCCGTTCGCGGTGCCGCAGCGCCGGCACCCCGTGCGGCCGCCGTCCGGGCTCCCGAAGCGCGTCAGGTGGGACGGGGGCAGTACCGGATGAACGAATTCCTCTCCGCGGCGGTCACCTTCCCCGCCGTCGTCCTCGGCGCGGCCCTGGTGGTCGTCGTCTGCTTCTGGCTGCTGGTGCTCGCCGGTGCGGCCGGACACGACTCGTTCGACACCGACCTGGACACCGAGGCAGCCGGCTTGGGCGGGGTGCCCGTCTCCGTGTCGGCCTCACTGTTCGTCGTCGTCTCCTGGTGCACCTGCCTGACCGGCTCGGTCCTGGTGCTCCGGAGCGGAGCCACCGGCACCCTGCGGGCCGTTCTCCACCTCGCCGTCCTGGCGGGGGCGCTCCTGATCGCCCGGGGGGTGGTCCGCATGCTCGTACGCCGATTCCGCCGGTACTTCGCCGCGGAACCTCCTCCATCCCGGGAGGACTTCGTGGGTCAGGTCTGCACGATCCGTACGGGATCCGTCAGTGCCGACTTCGGGCAGGCCGAGGTCGCGGCTGCCGACGGGTCGACCGCGATCGTGCAGGTACGCCAGCCGATGGGGAAGCCCGCTCCGGGTGACGTCCTCACCTCCGGCAGTACGGGACTCCTCTACGCGTACGACGCCGACGGCGAGTTCTTCTGGGTCTCGCCGTACGACGCGGCGCTCGCCCCGCGCCCGCTGCCGCGCAAGGCCGGCTGACCCGCTTCATCGTCCTCCGGGCCCCGGGGCCCGTGGTTCCGCGCGCCGTCATACGGGGCGCGCCCTCATCTCCGTACGTCCCACCAGCCGTCAAGGACTGTCATGGAAGCCATCTCCCTGGGCATCGGCTTGCTCGTCGCCGTTGTCCTGCTCATCACCATCGCCCTGGTCTTCGTCGTCACCCGCCTCTTCCGCAAGGTCGAGCAGGGTAAGGCGCTGATCATCTCCAAGACCAAGAAGGTCGATGTCACCTTCACCGGCGCAGTGGTCCTGCCGGTGCTGCACAAGGCCGAGACCATGGACATCTCGGTGAAGACCATCGAGATCCGCCGGACCGGGCGCGAGGGCCTGATCTGCCAGGACAACATCCGCGCCGACATCCACATCACCTTCTTCGTCCGGGTCAACAAGACCGTCGAGGACGTCATCAAGGTCGCGCAGGCCATCGGTACGGAGCGGGCGAGCGACAAGGCCGCCATCCAGGAGTTCTTCGCCGCGAAGTTCTCCGAGGCGCTCAAGACCGTCGGCAAGCAGCTCGACTTCGTCGACCTGTACACCAAGCGTGAGGAGTTCCGGGACCGGATCATCCGGGTCATCGGGACCGACCTGAACGGCTATCACCTCGACGACGCGGCGATCGACTTCCTGGAGCAGACGCCGATGGCGCAGCTCGACGGCGCGAACATCCTGGACGCGCAGGGCATCCGGAAGATCACCGAACTGACGTCGATCGAGCACGTGCGGACCAACGAGTTCCAGCGCACCGAGCAGAAGGAGATCACCCG
Organism: Streptomyces mutomycini; assembly: GCF_001700505.1. Classification (GTDB taxonomy): domain Bacteria; phylum Actinomycetota; class Actinomycetes; order Streptomycetales; family Streptomycetaceae; genus Streptomyces; species Streptomyces mutomycini. The sequence goes on along the minus strand of NZ_MAPV01000037.1, from coordinate 57,836 downwards.
GCAGGACGTCGACGCCCGCGAGACCATCCTGGAGCTGGAGCGGCGTCAGGCCGAGGCGGAGATCAAGCAGCGCCGCGAGGTCGAGACGCTGCGGGCCCGCGAGGAGTCGGCCACCGCCCGGGTCCAGGAGGAGGAGCGGCTCGGTTCGCAGGGCGCGTTCATCCGTACCGAGGAGCAGCTCGGCATCCAGCGGGAGAACCAGGCCCGCGAGGTCGCCGTCGCACAGAAGAACCGTGAGCGGGTCATCGCGGTGGAGAACGAGCGCATCGAGAAGGACCGGCTGCTGGAGGTCATCGGGCGCGAGCGGGAGACCGAGCTCAACCGGATCGCCGCGACGAAGGAGGTCGAGGCCGAGCGCCGTGAGGTCGCGGACGTGATCCGGGAGCGGATCGCCGTGGACCGCACGGTCGCCGAGCAGGAGGAGTCGATCCTGACGCTGCGGGCCGTCGAGGAGTCGGAGCGCACCCGCAGGTCCGTGATCATCGCGGCGGAGGCGGAGGCCCAGGAGAAGCTGGTCAAGGACATCAAGGCGGCGGAGGCCGCGGAATCCGCGGCGGTCCACCTGGCGGCCGAGCAGCTGACGCTCGCGGAGGCCCGGCTGAAGACCGCCGACCTCGACGCGCAGGCGAAGCTTCGGCTCGCGGAGGGCGTCCGGGCGGAGAGCGCCGCGGAGGGCCTCGCACAGGTGCGGGTCCGGGACGCGGAGGCCGAGGTCACGGAGAAGGCGGGCCGCGCGGAGGCCCAGGCCACTCAGGCCCGGCTCATGGCCGAGGCGGAGGGGGCCCGTCTCAAGGCCCTGGCGGTCGCGGAGGGGACTCAGGCGCAGGCGTCCGCGGACGCGGCGGTGATCGGCGAGAGGCTGAAGGCCGAGGCCGGCGGGCTCACACAGAAGGCCGCGGCGATGGCGGCGCTCGACGACGCGTCGCGCGGGCACGAGGAGTACCGGCTGCGGCTGGACGCCGAGAAGGAGATCCGGCTCGCGGAGTTCGATGTCCAGCGGCAGGTCGCCGAGGCCCAGGCGAGGGTGCTGGCGACGGGGCTGGAGAACGCGGACATCGACATCGTCGGGGGCGACTCCGTCTTCTTCGACCGGCTGGTGTCGTCAGTCTCGCTGGGTCGGAGCGTGGACGGGTTCGTGGAGAACTCGAGGACCGCGCAGGCGCTGGCCGGGCCGTGGCTGGACGGACGGGGGTCGTTCACGGAGGACCTGACGCGGGTGCTGGGCTCCGTGTCCACGGGCGACGTGCGGAACCTGACGGTGTCGGCGCTCCTGACGCGGCTGATGCGGTCGCCGGGTGCGGCCTCGGGGCAGGTGAAGCAGCTGCTCGCCGCGGCGGAGGAGCTGGGGCTGGCGGGGATGACGGTCTCGTCCCTGACGGGAGCGGCCTCGGGAGCGCCGTCACCGGGCGGGGCGGGCCCGGGAGCGACTTCGACGAACGGGTCGGGCTCGGCAGCGTCCGCCGCGAACGGGACGGCCTCGGCGAACGGGACGGCCTCGCCGAACGGGACGGCCTTCGTCCAGTAGGCCGTCGTACCGAAGGGCGGGGTCCTCCGCCCTTCGGGCCCGGGCGCCCGTGCGTCGCCGGGGCTGCACGACCGGGCCGGTCGCTGGCCGGAGAAGGGGCCGCCACCGGCGGGCGGCCCACGGCGGCCGCCGAAGGATCTGCCGGGCCGGGGCACGGCTGTGGGAAAGGGGCCGCGACGGCGGGCGGCCCGGGTTGTCGGACGTCATCTCGTAGGGAGCTTCACGCATGGACCGCGACATCACCCTCACCGATGCCGATGCGGATGCCTACGAGGTGCTCCGGCGACGGCTCCGCGAGCAGGCCGGCGAGCTGATCCGGCGGGCCGAGGCGCTCAACGGCCGCCGGACCGAGGAGTTCGGGTCCTCGGGGCTGCGCCTGCTCGCCACCGAACAGGTGCACACGGGGCACGCCTCGGTGGCCCGCGATCTGGTCGCCGTGGGCGGGCGCCTGCTGTTCGGCTTCGAGCGCGGTCCGGGCGCGCGGGCCGACGCCGGGGTCGGTGACGTGCTCGCCCTCCGCGAACCCGGCCTGGAGGAGTCGCAGGCCGGGCTCCTGGACGACGAGGCCTTCGTACGGGAGTTCGCCGGCCTGCACCGCTACTACCGCGACGCCCGGCTGCTCCGGCTGCGGCGCGTCAACGGCCGGCTGCTCGCCGTCTTCCGTACCGGGGAGACCGCCGAGGACATCCGTGTCCTGCGCTGGGCGCTGGGCGCCGACGGTGGGCCCGGAGCGTTCCTCGACGCCCGCGGCGACCGTGACCACGTCTTCCCGCCGTCGCACGACTTCGACTGGACCCCCGTGGGGCGCGACGCCCATGTGCCCGGCCGGCACCCGTACATCGCGGTCCTGGACAAGGTCTTCGTGGACACGCTGGGCGGCACTCTCACCGTCAGGACCACCGGCGGCACCGAGTCCCCCGAGGGGATCTACGAGGAGCCCGTCGACGAGCCGCTGCAGTCCCTGGCGGACGCCGCCGTCGAGTACGCGGTGGCCGGGCCGCTGATCCTGCTGCGGGTCCGCCCGTACAAGGAGGAGGCCTGGCGGCACCTGGTCTTCAACACACTGCTGTCGACCGTGCTGCGCCTCGACGGGATCGGACCGTCCTGCCGCCTGCTGCCCGAGGACCAGGGGATCATCTTCCCCGGCGGCTACTACCTCGCCACCGGCACCGCCAGGACCTTCGACACGGCCGGGGAGCTCGGCGACCCCGTCTTCGAGGACGCGGTCCCCTCGCCGAACGGCGAGGACGTGCTGTACGTCTTCCGGTCCCGGGACGGCAGCCGCGCCCTGCTCCTCCCCTACAACCTGATCCGCCAGGAGGTCGCCACCCCGCTGACCGGCCGGGGCCACGCCCTCCTCGACGACGGCACCCTGGTCCTGCTCAAGGACGGTGCCGACGGGCCGGGGCGGGTCCACCCGCTGCAGCGCTGGGCGACCCCCTTCGTCTCCGACACCTTCGCCGCCTCCCGGCCCGCCGGCACGGGCCCGCTCGCCCGGACCGGCAACGCCGACCTGGTGCGGGGGATCTCCGACTGTCTGGCCCTTGCGCACGGCGTACGGGACATGCCGCCGACCGCCGCCGTGTACGACCGGCTCGTCGCCGACTGCGGCCGGGCCGGCGACCGCTACCACTGGCTCACCGACCCCGGGCTGGGCGCGCTCGCCGAGCCGCTGGAGGAGCTGCGGGCCACCGCGGTGCGGGTGCTGGCCGAGTTCGGAGCGGTCCAGGAGCTGACCGGGCAGGCCGCCGAGGCGCTCGACGAGGCGGCCGCCGGACTCACGGCCCTGGTCCGTCGCATCCGCGGCGAGGCCCCGCGCTCGGCCGCCGCCTGGGTCGGCCGGCTCACCGAACTGCGCCGCGCACACGGCCATCTGGCCACCCTCGCCGAGATGCGGTACGCCGACACGGACCGCATCGCCGCGCTCCGCGAGGAGACCGAACGGGATATGGCATCGGCCGCTCAGCGGGCGGTCGCCTTCCTCGCCCGCGAGGACGCGTTCGCCGGTTACCACGAGGACCTCGCCCGGATCACCGACGACGCCGCAGGACTGGACACCGTCGCCGACGCCTCCGCAGCCGGGGACCGGCTGACGGAGATCACGGACGGCCTCGGGACGGTCACGGACGTCGTCACCGGCCTGGACATGGGCGACGCCACCGTGCGTACGTCGGTCCTGGAGCGGATCGCCGGGGTCCTGGGCGACGCCAACCGCGCCCGCGCGGCCCTGGGCGCCAGGCGCAGGGAGCTGGTGGCCCGGGAGGGGCGGGCCGAGTTCGCCGCCGAGTTCGCCCTGCTCGGGCAGGCCGTCACGGGGGCGCTCGCCTCGGCGGACTCCCCCGGGGCCTGCGACGAGCAGCTGGCCGGGGTGATGCTCCGGCTGGAGGACCTGGAGTCCCGCTTCGCTGAGTCCGACGACTTCCTGGCCAGGCTGGCCGAGCGGCGTACGGAGGTGTACGAGGCGTTCTCGGGCCGTAAGGAGATGCTTCAGGATGCCCGCGCCCGGCGTGCGGAGCGGCTCGCGGACTCCGCGTCCCGGGTCATGGAGACGGTCTCCAGGCGGCTGGCGGGCCTGGAGGACCAGGACGCCGTCCACACGTACTTCGCCTCCGACCCCATGGTCGCCAAGGTCCGTCGCACCGCCGGCGAACTCCGTACGCTCGGCGACCCCGTCCGCGCCGAGGAGCTGGAGGGACGGCTGAAGGCGGCCCGGCAGGAGGCGGGGCGCGCTCTGCGCGACCGGGGCGAGCTGTACGCGGACGGCGGGTCGGTGATCCGGCTTGGCCGGCACCGGTTCGCGGTGAACACCCAGCCGTTCGACCTGACCCTGGTCCCGTCCGGCGACCGGCTCGCCTTCGCACTGACCGGCACGGACTACCGGGCCCCGGTCACCGACCCGGAGTTCGCGGCGACCCGGCCCTACTGGGACCAGCTGCTGCCCTCCGAGACGGCGGCCGTCTACCGCGCCGAGCACCTGGCCGCCCGGCTGCTCGACGAGCACGGCGCAGACGCCCTGGCCGACGTGCCGGACCTCGCCGCGCTCGTACGGGAAGCGGCGGCGTCCGCATACGACGAGGGCTACCGGCGCGGTGTGCACGACGAGGACGCCACCGCGATCCTGACCGTCCTGCTGCGGCTCCGGTCCCGCGCGGGCCTGCTGCGCTTCCCGCCCTCGGTGCGCGCGGCGGCGCAGCTCTTCTGGGCGCACGGGGCCGACGACGCCCTGCGCACGTCCTGGCGGCGTCAGGCCGCCTCGCTGGCACGCGCCCGCGACACCTTCGGGCTCGCCCCCGCCGTCGCCGTGCTCCAGGGGGAGTGGGCCGCGGCGATGGAGGTGCGGGACAGTGTCGCCGAGTACCTCTTCGAGGAGCTGACCAGCGGTCCCGCCGGGTTCGTCACGAGCGCCCCGGTCCGCACGCTCCTGGACAAGTTCCGCCGCGCGGTGGGCACTTCGGCGTACGACGAGGACCTGGCCGCCCTCTCCGGAGACCTCCCGGCCCGGCGCCGGCTGGTTGAGGGCTGGCTCACCTCCTACGCCGCCGCGAGCGGCTCGGACGCGGACGACGGGGACCTCGCGGAGGCCGTCGCCGTGGAGCTGTGCCCGGAGCTGGAGCGGTACGGCTGCGAGGCCCCGCTCACCGCGACGGTCGAGGGCCTGCTCGGCGACCACCCGCGCACCGCCGGGGGAAAGCTGACGGTGCGGCTGGACGAACTCCTCGCCCGTACGGCCGCGTTCCGGACCGAAACCGTCCCCGGCTTCCGTGCGTACCAGCGGCTGCGCACCTCCCTGGTCGCCGCGGAACGCACCCGGCTGCGGCTGGACGACCACCGGCCGCGCGTCATGCCGGCGTTCGTCCGCAACCGGCTGCTCGACGAGGTGTACCTGCCCCTCATCGGCGACAGCCTCGCCAAACAGCTCGGCACGGCCGATGCGGGCCGGCGCACCGACTCGCAGGGGCTGCTGCTCCTCGTGTCGCCGCCCGGCTACGGCAAGACGACGCTCATGGAGTACGTCGCCGAACGGCTCGGGATGGTCCTCGTCAAGGTCAGCGGGCCGAACCTCGGCCATGACGTGACGTCCCTCGACCCCGCGCAGGCCCGCGGCGCGACCGCGCGCCGGGAGGTCGAGAAGATCAACTTCGCGCTGGAGTCGGGCAACAACACCGTTCTGTATCTGGACGACATCCAGCACACCTCACCCGAGCTGCTCCAGAAGTTCATTCCGCTCTGCGATGCCACCCGACGGGTCGAGGGCGTGCGCGACGGCGAGCCGCGCAGCTACGACCTGCGGGGGAAGCGGTTCGCCGTGGTGATGGCGGGCAATCCGTACACGGAGTCCGGCGCCCGCTTCCGTATTCCGGACATGCTCGCCAACCGGGCGGACGTCTGGAACCTCGGCGAGGTCCTGAGCGGCCGGGACGAGGTATTCGCCCTGAGCTTCGTCGAGAACGCCCTGGCCGCCAACCCGGTGCTGGCCCCGCTCGCGGCCCGCCCCCGGAGCGACCTCGACCTGCTCGTGCGCCTCGCCTCGGGCACGGGTCCCCCCGCCCCCGCCGACCGCCTGGAACACCCCTGTGCTCCCGCCGAACTCGACCGGATCGTCGGCGTCCTGCGCCATCTGCTGACCGCCCGGGACACCGTCCTCGCGGTGAACGCGGCGTACATCGCGTCGGCCGCGCAGACGGACTCGGCGCGCACCGAACCGCCGTTCCGCCTCCAGGGCTCCTACCGCGACATGAACAAGATCGCGGAGCGGATCGTGCCCGTCATGAACGACGCCGAGCTCGCCGCCGTCATCGACGACCACTACGCGGGCGAGGCCCAGACGCTCACCACGGGAGCCGAGTCGAACCTGCTGAAGCTGGCCGCCCTGCGGGGCACGCTCACCCCGGCACAGGCGGAGCGCCGGGCCGCGGTCAACGCCTCCTACGTGCGCGCGCAGGCCCTCGGCGGACCGGAGGGCGACCCGGCCTCCCGCGCGGTCGGGGCGCTGGGTCTGCTGGCGGACCGGCTCGCGGCGGTCGAGGCGGCCATCGAACGGGCCGCAGGCCCCAGCCGCCCGGAGGCGGGTCCGCACCCCCGTCACGCGATGATCACCGACACGCCCGGCTGAACCGGAAGGAGCAAGGCATGCTGAGTTACGTGTCATCACTTCCTCAACAGCCCCAACGTCCCCCGAGCAACGGTCACATGGTGGTCTGCGGCGACGACACCCTCGCCCGCCGGCTCGCAGTGGAACTGCGCTACGTGTACGGGGAGCGGGTCACCCTCCTGGTCCCACCGGGCCCCGGCACCACCGAGCCCGACCTGCCGCTGACCCAACGCGCGCGGGCCGGGGCCCTGTTCGGCCGGATGTCGGCGGCGATGAGCCGCAACGGGGCGGGCAACGGGGGCGGTGACGGCGACACGAACGCCGGGGTCGAGGCCGTCCGCATCATGGAGGCCCGCGAGCCCTCCGACGACGTACTGGCGGAGGCGGGCGTCGACCGGGCCGCCGCGCTCGCGCTCGTCTACGACGACGACGAGCTCAACATCCGTGCCGCCCTGACGGCCCGCCGTCTCAATCCGCGCCTGCGCCTCGTCATCCGGCTCTACAACCGCAAGCTCGGACAGCACCTGGAGACGCTGCTCGACCAGGCGGCCGCCGTCTCCATGCCCGGTCTCGACGCCGCCGCGACGGACGCCTCCACCACCGTCCTGTCCGACGCCGACACCGCGGCCCCCGCCCTGGCCGCCACCGCGCTGACCGGCAGCAGCAAGGTCATCCAGGCCGAGGGCCTGCTCCTGCGCGCCGTCGAACGCACCCCGCCCCGGCCCGGCGAACTCGCCGACCCCGGGCTGTGCACCCTGGCTCTGCTCTCCTCCACCAGCCAGGACCCGGCCGGCACCGAGGGCTCGGACAGCAGTGGCGACGAGGGCCCCCAGCTCCTGCCCGACCTGGCGACCGTGAACGCCGCCACGGGCCGGGGCACGGTCGTCCTGGAGGCCATCAGCCAGGCCGGGCCCGACCGGGCGCCCACCCGCATGGGAGGCAGGGGAGCACCGCTCGGCCAGGTCTTCTCGCGGCGGCTGCGCTGGTCGGCGCTGGGCGTCGCGGCCGCCGTCGTCGCCCTGGCCGTCGCCTCGGTGATCACCACGGGCGACAGCCCGCTGCACGCCGCCTACCTGACCATGCTGGACCTGCTGGCGATGGGCGACCCGGCGGTCGAGGACACCGACTCGGATTCCCGCCAGGTCATCCAGCTGCTGTCCGGCCTGGCCGGACTCCTGCTGCTGCCCCTGCTGGTCGCCGCCGTCCTGGAGGCGTTCGGCACGCTGCGCACCGCCTCCTCGCTGCGCCGCCCGCCGCGCGGCCTGTCCGGCCACGTGGTCCTGCTGGGGCTCGGCAAGATCGGCACCAGGGTCCTGGTGCGGCTCCGCGAGCTGGACATCCCCGTGGTGGTCGTCGAGGAGGACCCGGAGGCCCGCGGCATCCCGCTGGCACGCAGTCTGCACGTGCCGACGGTCCTGGGCGACGTGACCCAGGAGGGCGTCCTGGAAGCGGCCAAGATCCGCCGTGCCCGGGCACTGCTCGCCCTGACGAGCATCGACACGACGAACCTCGAAGCCGCGCTGTACGCCCGCTCGGTGAAGCCCGACCTGCGGGTGGCGCTGCGCCTCTACGACGACGAATTCGCCACCGCCGTCTACCGCACCCTGCGCACGGCCCACCCGGACGCCCTGACCCGCTCCCGTTCCGTGTCCCATCTGGCGGCACCGGCGTTCGCGGTCGCCATGATGGGCCGGCAGATCCTGGGCGCGGTCCCGGTGGAGCGCAAGGTGATGCTCTTCGCGGCCCTGGAGGTGGCGGGGCACCCCCAGCTGGAGGGACGGACCGTCGACCAGGCCTTCCGGGCGGGCGCGTGGCGGGTCCTGGCCCTGGACGCCACACCGCCGGGCGACCGCCTCCCGGACCTGGCCGCCGCACCGCCGTACGACCCCCTCGACCCCGAGGGGCCGGGAACCCCGGACCGGCCCTCCGGGCTGGTCTGGGACCTTCACCCGGGGTATGTGCTGCGGCGGGACGACCGGGTGGTGATCGCCGCGACCCGGCGCGGCCTGGCGGAGCTGCTGCGCAGGCAGCGGTCGGCGGCCCACCACTGAGCCACGGCGCGTGGCGCGCGTACTGCGGGCCGGGGGCGCGGTGCGTACTGCGGGCCGGGGCCGCGGTGCGCGTCACCGGCCCGTGCCGCTAGCTGAACATCCCCATGGCTTCCCGCACCTCCTGAAGGGTCGCCTCGGCCACGGCGTTCGCCCGCTCGTTGCCGGCGCGCAGCACGTCACGTACGTATCCCATGTCCTGGGCCAACTCCGCGCGCCTGGCGCGGATCGGGGCCATCGCGGCGTTGACCGCCTCCGTCACGGTCCGTTTCAGACCGGCCGCACCGCTGTTCCCGATCTCCTCGGCGACCTCGTACGGGTCGCGGCCGAGGCAGAGCGCGGCCAGCAGCACCAGGCTGGACACCCCGGGCCGCAGCCCGGGGTCGTAGGTGATGTGCCGCTCGGCGTCGGTGGTGGCGCCCTTGATCAGCCGGGCGGTCTCGTCGGCGTCGGCACCCAGGGCGATGGAGTTGCCGCGGCTCTTGCTCATCTTGGTGGCGTCCGTGCCGAGCAGCAGGGGCGCGGCGGAGAGCAGCGCGTCGGGTTCGGGGAAGACGTCGCCGTACCGCTCGTTGAAGCGCCGGGCGACGGTGCGGGTGACCTCAAGGTGCGGCAGCTGGTCCTGGCCGACGGGCACGAGGTTGCCCTTGCAGAACAGGATGTCGGCGGCCTGGTGCACCGGGTAGGTGTACATGAGCCCGCTGACGGCGGACTGCCGGGAGTGGGCGATCTCGTCCTTCACGGTGGGGTTGCGGCCCAGTTCGGCGACGGAGACGAGGGACAGGAAGGGCAGCAGCAGCTGGTTGAGCGCGGGGACCGCGCTGTGGTTGAAGACCGTCGTACGGGCGGGGTCGATCCCGATGGCGAGGTAGTCCAGGAGCAGCCCCTCCACGTGTTCGGTGAGGCGCTCGGCGACGTCCCGGTCGGTGAGGACCTGGTAGTCGGCGATGAGCACGAAGACGTCCACGCCGAGGTCCTGCAGGCGCACCCGGTTGTGGAGGGTGCCGAAGTAGTGCCCGAGGTGCAGGGCCCCGGTGGGCCGGTCCCCGGTGAGGACGCGGAAGCGGCCCGGGTCCAGGGCGAGCTGCTGCTCCAGTTCGGCGCTGCGGCGCGCGGCGGGACCGACGGGCAGGCCGGTGGTCAGGGTCACGGGGGTCTCCTCGCTGAGGTGTATGCGTGGAGGACGGCCCGTCGCGGAGCACCGGGGCACAGATGAGGGCCGTCCGAAGATCGAACGGCCCTGGTTCCGTGCAGATGAAGGTGGCCGCTCCTAAAAGGAGCGCCACCAGGTCCGGCACGGTACGGAGGTCATGGCAGCGAGTGTAACGCGCACCGATCCTGCGGAGCGGGCGGAATAGGGAAGGGGGGTGCTCCGTTGTAGGGTGTGTTCACATAGTTCAACGTTCAACCAAAATCACGGAGGCGGGCGCCATGCAGTTCGGGATCTTCACGGTCGGGGACGTCACCACCGACCCCACGACCGGTACGACACCGAGCGAGAACGAGCGGATCAAGGCGACCCTCGCGATCGCGCTCAAGGCGGAGGAAGTGGGCCTCGACGTCTTCGCGACCGGTGAGCACCACAACCCGCCGTTCGTCCCGTCCTCGCCGACGACCACGCTCGGCTACATCGCCGCCCGCACCGAGAAACTGATCCTCTCCACCTCCACCACGCTGATCACCACCAACGACCCGGTGAAGATCGCCGAGGACTACGCCACGCTCCAGCACCTGGCCGACGGCCGCGTCGACCTGATGATGGGCCGCGGCAACACCGGGCCGGTCTACCCCTGGTTCGGCAAGGACATCCGCCAGGGCATCCCGCTCGCGATCGAGAACTACGCGCTGCTGCACAAGCTGTGGCGCGAGGACGTCGTCGACTGGGAGGGGAAGTTCCGCACCCCGCTGCAGTCCTTCACCGCGACCCCCCGCCCGCTGGACGGCGTCCCGCCGTTCGTCTGGCACGGCTCCATCCGCTCCCCGGAGATCGCCGAGCAGGCCGCCTACTACGGCGACGGGTTCTTCCACAACAACATCTTCTGGCCCATGGAGCACACCAGGAAGATGGTCGACCTCTACCGGCGCCGTTACGCCCACTACGGGCACGGCACCGCCGAGCAGGCCGTCGTCGGCCTCGGCGGCCAGGTGTTCATGGCCAGGAACTCCCAGGACGCGGTAAGGGAGTTCCGCCCGTACTTCGACAACGCGCCGGTCTACGGCCACGGGCCCTCGCTGGAGGACTTCACCCAGCAGACCCCACTGACCGTCGGCTCTCCGCAGGAGGTCATCGAGCGGACCCTGTCCTTCCGCGAGGACGTGGGCGACTACCAGCGTCAGCTGTTCCTGATGGACCACGCGGGACTGCCGCTGAAGACGGTCCTGGAGCAGCTCGACATCCTGGGCGAGGAGGTCGTGCCCGTGCTGCGCAAGGAGTTCGCCCGCCTGCGCCCGGCCGGAGTGCCGGACGCGCCCGTCCACCCCGCGGTCGCCGCCGCCCGCGCCGCCGCCGCCCCGAAGGAGGTCTGAGTACCGTGTTCGAGACCACCCCCCTGAAGATCGTGGCCGTAGCGGCAGGGCTCAGCAGCCCCTCGTCCACCCGGCTGCTGGCCGACCGGCTCGCCGGGGCCGCCCGCGAGAGGCTGGCGGCCGGCCAGGACCGACGCGTCGAGGTCGAGGTCGTCGAGCTGCGCGACCTCGCCGTCGACATCGCCAACCACCTGGTCACCGGCTTCCCCTCGGCCGGCCTGAGGAAGGCGCTCGACGCGGTGACCGGGGCGGACGGCCTGATCGCGGTGACGCCCGTCTTCACCGCCTCGTACAGCGGGCTGTTCAAGTCCTTCTTCGACCTGGTCGACAACACCGCGCTGACCGGCAAGCCCGTCGTGATCGCGGCGACCGGCGGCACGCCCAGGCACTCGCTGGTCCTGGAGCACGCCATGCGCCCGCTCTTCGCCTACCTGCGGGCCGTCGTTCTGCCGACGTCCGTGTACGCGGCGTCGGAGGACTGGGGATCGCAGGGGGACGAGTACACCGAAGGGCTGCCCTCCCGGATCCGGCGCGCGGGGGGCGAACTCGCCTCCGCCGTCACGGGGCGGACGGTGTCCGGCGCCACCCGGGTCCCCACCCTCGACGACGGCGAGGACGCCGTCGTCCCCTTCGCGCAGCAGCTCGCGGGTCTCCGGACCGGCTGACCACGGCATCGGGGGCCACCCGGCCCCCGATGCCCCATCTGGATACAGTTACTCCCTGTATGCCGTACATGGTCGAGCACACTGGAGGCAGACATGGGCAGGATCGTCGTGGGCGTCGACGGATCGGACGCGTCGATCAAGGCGCTGCGCTGGGCCGTACGCCAGGCCGAGCTGACCGGCGACACCGTCGAGGCGGTCAACAGCTGGGAGTACCCCGCGACCAGCTGGGGATCCCTGATGCCCGGCCTGCCGGAGGACTTCGACCCGCAGGAGGTGGCCACGGCCGCGCTCACCGAGGCGCTGGAGGAGGCCCTCGGCGCCGAGGGCGCGGCGGCGGTGGAGAAGGTCGTCGTGATCGGTAATCCCGCCCTGTCCCTGCTCGAACGCTCCAGGGGCGCGAACCTGCTGGTGGTCGGCGCCCGGGGCTACAGCGGCTTCAAGGCGACTCTCCTCGGCTCGGTCAGCCTCCATGTCACCCAGCACGCCACCTGCCCGGTCACCGTCGTACGCGACTGAGCCGGCCGGAACCGCCTGTCCGCCGCCCGCGAACGGGCGGGCCCCGGTGATCGCGGGGCCCGCCCGTTCGTGGCATGCAGCCCTGGGACGTGATGCGGCTGATCACCCGGTCCAGCTCCACCGTGGGCGAGAAGTCCACGAACTCGCAGTCCTCCAGGGCCTCCGGGACGTGCCCGGGAGGCCAGTAGAACGCCTGGCCCGCCTCGTACACCTGCGAGTCCGCGCCGGTCCGCAGCTCGAGCCGCCCCTTGAGCATGCAGCCCCGGTGCGGGCAGGGGCACATGTCGTCGGGGAGGCCCTCGACGCCGGGCCCATGTCCGCGCCCCAGCCTGTCTCCGTCCCCCTCCAGTCCCGGCCCGGCTCCGGCGCGGCGCGATGTCAGAGGGCGACGACGTCGGCGACGACACAGGACACGTTGTCCGGGCCGCCCGCGTCACCGGCAGGGCGACCAGAGCGTCTACGGCCGCGTCCGGGCCGTCCGCCGCGATGACCGTGCGGGTCACGTCGGCCTCGTCCACGACCGCCGACAGCCCGTCCGAGCAGAGCAGATAGCGGTCCCCCGGCAGCGTGTCGTGCAGCCGGACGTCCGGGCGGGCCGGCTGCCCCTCCGGACCGCCCGCCAGGGCCCTGAGCAGCATCGCGCGCTGCGGGTGCGAGGCCGCCTCCTCCTCGGTCAGCGAGCCGTCGTCGATCATCGACTGCACCAGGGTGTGGTCGTGCGTGATCCGGAAGAGCTCGCCACCGCGGAGCACATAGGCCCGGGAGTCCCCGATGTGCACGACGCCAAGCCGCTCACCGGTCCACACCAGTGCCGTGAGCGTGGTCCCGGACTCGGCCGGGGCCGCGTCACCACCCACGGCGTCGCGTACCGCCCGTGCGGCGGATTCCGCGGCGTCGTGCAGCGCGCCGAGCAGGTCCGAGGCGTTCACCGCGCCGCGCGCCGCCGGCTTCAGCGCGTCGACCGCGGCCGCGCTCGCCCCCGCACCGCCCGCCCCGAAGCCGTCGGCCACGGCGAGGAGCCGTGCGCCCGCGTACGCCGTGTCCTGCTGAGAGGTGCGCACCGCACCGGGGTGGGCCAGTGCCGCGTAGCGGATTCCCAGGGGGACCGGCCCACGGCCCGTTTCGTTGCCGTTCGGCATGATGGCGTTCTCCTTCGCTGACAGATGGTCCGCGAGGAAGACCGCGAGCTCCCGGCGGGCGGCCGTCTCGGCCTCCACGCCCGCCCAGAAGGCGCGGACCTCCGCGGCGGCCGCGCCGTCGTCGAGCGCCACCACCTCGGCGATCCGGGCGAGCGGCATCCCGATCCGGCGCAGCCACGCCACCAGTCGTGCCGCCTCCGCCTGCGTCCGGTCGTAGTAGCGGTAGCCGCTCACCGGATCCACCAGTGCGGGGCGGAGCAGCCCCAGCTCGTCGTAGCGGCGCAGGGCCTTCGCCGAGAGCCTGGACAGCCGGGCGAACTCCCCGATCGTCACCAGCCCCGCGCGCCCCGACGCCCCGCCTTCGTCTCCCACCACGGCCTCCTCGCGCCGGACGGATGCGCCCGGCCCCGCCGATGCTGGGGCTTACCCGGCGGGGAAGGTCAACCACCGTGCCGCTCGGCCCGGCAGCCGCCCGGCCCGAGGACGGATACGGGCCACGATGACACGGTGCGCCTCGGTAGCGGGTTCGAGCCGGACCACGACGCAGGGGTGCGGCCGCCGGAACGTGTCCCGGCGGCCGCACCCCTTCGTTCCCGAAGGACCGCCGGGTCAGCCCTCGCGGGTGTAGTACACGTAGAACATCGTGGCGGCCATCCCCGCGGCCAGTACCAGCCCGAGCACGGACGACGTCAGCACGCTGTTGCCGTTCAGGCTGGAGAGGAAGCCGATCGTGCCGCCGGTCAGCGCGCCGAACGCCCCGGCGCGCAGTTCGCGGGGCAAGGACCACCTGATCCGCACGAGGGCGTAGCAGAGCGCGGCGAAGACCACCCCGGAGACGACACCGAGCCAGATCTGACCGCCGGTGGTCGCCGCGCCGTCGCGTTTGATGAAGAAGGCCCAGAAGCCGACGATCACGCCCAGAGCGAGGGGCATGGCCCAGGACAGCGCGGTGTGCCCCCGCCGGGCAGGGGTGCGCGCATGCGCACGGCGGCGCGTCGGCATCGTTGCGTGTGTGACCATGGCGCACAGCTCCTTCCGTCGCCCCCGTCCCCGTGTTCCTCCAGCGCACACCCGGCCGGGCCGCCCGGCAACTCGAACGGCCTACGGCCCGGAGCGCCCGGACGGCGCCCGGGATTGGCTGGTGTCCGTGCGGACCTATCTCTCAGCGGCTCTGTCGGCGGTACTGCTCGTCCTGCTCACCGTGCTGGTCCCGGTGAGCGCCCTCTCGGCCTGGGTCGATCTCGAACTCGACGACACGGACCGCTATCTCGCCGCCGTATCCCCCCTGGCCTCCGACGCGGATGTACAGAGCACCGTGGCCACGCTGGTCACGGACGAGGCGATGAAGAACATCGACGTCGGTCCGCTCCAGGAGACCGTCGGGCAGTTCCTGCGGGAGACCGCGCTGTCGTTCACCACGACCGACGCCTTCCGACGCGCCTGGGACAGCGCGAACCGGGCGGCGCACCGGGAGGTGACCGCCGCACTGCACGGGGACGACGGACAGGCGGTGACCATCGATCTGGCGCCGGTGATCGAGGAGGTCAAGAGGGAGCTGGTCAGCGACGGGGTGCCGTTCGCCGACCGGATCCCGGTCCAGGAGACCTCGATCACCGTGCTGTCCGCCGACCGCGCCGACGAACTGCGGCATTCGTTCAGGTGGTTGCGGTACCTCGGTGTCCGGCCTGCGGCCGGGACGGTGGTGCTGCTCGTCCTCGTGCTCGCTCTCGTGCTTCTGCGCGGTGGCACGCGGGCCTGCCTGACGACCGCGGCCGTGGCCGGCGCCGGGCTGGTGCTCGGCGCGGCGCTGCTGCGGATCGCCGTCGCCGTAGGCCGCGCCCGGGTCCTCGGCCAGGTGCCCGGAACCGACCGGGACGCGGCCGCCGCGGTCTACGACGCGCTGACCGCCTCCCTGCGGACGACGGTGTGGATCGTGCTCCTCGTGGGGGCGGTCCTGGTGGTCGGCGGCCTGGTGGGCCGGGTCCTGGCGGCCCGGCGCAGCCCGGCCGGGCTCGCCCACCACGGCTGATCCGTACCTGGGATCCGACGTGCGCGGGCGGGTGTGCCGGGCGAGAGTGGGATGCGTGAGAGCAGGGGGCGAGTGAGAGGTCTGCCGATGCGAGCCATCGCCGTCAGCGCGTTCCGTGCGGAGCCCTGTCTCGTCGAGGTGCCGAAGCCCGGCCCCGGGGCTGGCGAGGTACGGGTGAAGGTCGAGTACGCGGCTCTCAACCCGCTGGACTGGCAGACCGCGGACGGAGCTCCGGGTGAGGCCGTCCCGCATGTGTTCCCACTCGTCCTGGGCACGGATTTCGCGGGCCGGGTGGACATGATCGGCAGTGGCGACAACACCTTCCGGGTCGGCGACCCGGTGTTCGGCCGGGTGACCGCACCTCCCCTCGGGCGGTGCGGGGCGTACGGCGAGTACGTGTGCGTACCGCAGGACTCCCCGATCGCCCTGGTCCCTCCCGGTGTGCCGCTCCAGGTCGCCGCGGCGCTCCCCTCGGCCGGTGCGACGGCCACCCAGATCCTGACGAGCACGGCTGTACGCAGCGGGCTGAGCCTGCTGGTCATCGGGGCTACGGGCGGCGTCGGCAGCTTCCTGACCCAGCTTGCGGCGGCCCGCGGGACAGCGGTCGTCGCCGCCGTGCGGGGCGACGAAGGGCGGCGGATGAAGGCACTCGGCGCCACCGCCACCGTCGACACGACCTCCGGCCCCGAGGCGCTCGAAGCCGCGGTGCGCGACCTGTACCCGGGCGGCGTCGACGCGCTCGTCGACCTCGTCTCGACGGACACCGCCTCGTTCGCCTCGTACGCCGCCCTGGTGCGCGAAGGCGGCGTCGCCGTCACCACCAGGGGCGTCGCGGCACCTCCGGGCATCGCCTGGGCCGACTTCCGGCTCGCCCCGACCGCCGCAGTGCTGGACGAGCTCGCCTCGGCGGTGGCACGTGGGGAGCTGGCCGTGCCCATCGACATGGAGCTCCCCCTGGAGAAGGCTCCGCAGGCGCTCGCCCAGAACCGCGCCGGCGGGGCTCGCGGCAAGACCGTCTTCGCCGTCTGAAGGACAGGCCCTCAGGTCCTGCCGTCCTGGCCGGGCTGGGCCCGCGGGCCCTGGAGGCGTTCCATCTCGCGGCGGTCCCGCTTGGTCGGGCGGCCCGTGCCCCGGTCGCGGACCGGGATCTGGACCGCCGTATCGCGCGGCGGAGGGGGCGGGCTGTTGTCGACGAAGCACTCGGCCGCCACCGGCGGGCCCACCCGCTTCTTCACGATCTTGGAGACGACCACGATCCGGTCCCGGCCCGCGTGCCGCAGCCGCACCTCGTCGCCCGTACGCAGGGCCTGGGCGGGCTTCGCGCGCTCGCCGTTGACCCGCACGTGTCCCGCCCGGCAGGCGGCAGCCGCCTCCGACCGGGTCTTCGTCAGCCGGACCGCCCAGACCCAGGCGTCGGTCCGGACGCTTCCCTCCGCCTGCGGCGCCTCACCGGAAACCATGGGTACGACTCTAGACCGCCCGGCACCCGCACCGGACGGTCTTCCGAGGGACCGGCGTACGCCTCGTCCGCCGGCCCGCGCGAACGGACCGGCCGGTGTGCCTGATCGCCATCAGGCACACCGGCCGGTCACGCCGGCGCCGCACCGCGGTCCCCCTGGGGCACATCCGAGCGACGCGCGATCGGACGCCCCTCGGGCACGCACCGCGCGGACAGCGGACACAGGACGCAGGAGGGCTTCCGGTTCAGACGCCGATGTCGCTGCCGTCCTTGCGCCAGACGGCGACGACCGAGGGGCGGACGATCCGGCCCGGCCCGTCCGGCCAGGTACTCGCCGGCTTCTCGACGGAGGCGCCGTCGACCTCGCCCGGGTGCTGCACGGCGACGAGGACACGCCGGTCCTGGATCACCGGGCCACAGGTCTCCGCACCGGTCGGCACGGTCAGGAACTGCCGCAGCTCACCCCGCCGTTCGCCCTGAGTCGCCACGCCGAACAGTCCGTCGTGCGAGCCGAGCTGGTTGCCGTCCGTGGAGATCCACAGATTGCCGTGGTCGTCGAAGGCCACGTTGTCCGGACAGGAGATGGGGCTGACCCCCTCCTTGGGGAAACCGGAGAAGTACGTCGCCGGGTCCTCCGGATCACCCGCGACGAGGAAGAGCCGCCAGGCGAACCCGTCACCCGCAGGGTCGTCCCAGTGCTCCGCGAGCTCCAGGATCTGTCCGTGCTTGTTGGCATTGCGCGGGTTGGCCTCGTCCGCGCCGGCCTTGCCCGCCTTGCCGCGGTCGGTGTTGTTCGTCAGGGCGACATAGACGCGGCCGGTGCGCGGCGAGGGCTCGACGTCCTCGGGGCGGTCCATCTTCGTCGCGCCGACCTTGTCACCGGCCAGCCGGGTAAAGACGTACACCTCCTCGGCGGTCATGCCCGGGACGTGTGAGGTGGTGCCCGTGGCGAGCGGGATCCAGACGCCGCTGCCGTCGAACTCGCCGTCCGAGGGGAGCTTGCCCGTGCCGTCGAACTCCGCGGCCGGGGAGTCGCCGGTCAGCTTGGCGACGTAGAGGGTTCCCTCGTCCAGCAGCGTGAGGTTGTGCTCCCTGGCCGCCCGCGAGTTCCCCTTCCTCATCTGCTTGCTGGAGACGAACTTGTAGAAGTAGTCGAACCGTTCGTCGTCGCCCATGTAGACCACCGGACGCCCGTCGGCGGTGAGCCGGGGCTGCGCGGCCTCGTGCTTGAACCGGCCGAGCGCGGTCCGCTTGCGGGGCGTGGAGTCGGGGTCGTACGGGTCGAGCTCGACGACCCATCCGAAGCGGTGTGCCTCGTTGGGCTCCTGCGCCAGGTCGAAGCGCTTGTCGAACCGCTCCCACTTGCGCTCGGTCGCGGCCGTGCCGATGCCGTACCGCTTGTCGGTGTCGCTGGAGCCGTTGGCGAAGTACTGGTTGAAGTTCTCCTCGCCGTGCAGCGTGGTGCCCCAAGGGGTGGTGCCGCCCGCGCAGTTGTTCAGGGTGCCGAGCACCTTGCGGCCTGTGCGGTCGGCGGAGGTACGGAGCAACGGGCTGCCCGCGGCCGGGCCGGTGACCTGGAATTCGCTGGTCGCGGTGAGACGGCGGTTCAGCGGGTGGCGGTTGACCGGCGCGAGCCTGCCGGTGCGGTTCTCCTCCTGCACGACGACCACGGAGAGTCCGTGCGCGGCCCAGGCGATCTCGACCTGCTCACGGGTGGGACTGGCCGGATCGTATCCACGGAACATCAGGATCTCGTCCGTGTACTCGTGGTTGGCGACCATGACCTGACGGCCCCGCTCACCGCGGAGCGGGAGAAGGGAGAGGAAGTCGTTGTTGTAACCGAACTGGCCCGACTGCGCCTTCGCGGACTGCTTGTCCGGGTCGAAGGCGGGAGCACCGCGCAGAATCGGTTCGCCCCAGCGGATCACGACGTTCTGGCCGTAGCCGTCAGGGATCGTGACCTTGTCGTCCTTGTTGGGCGCGACCGCCGCGAAGCGCAGGCCCCGGGCCCCCGAAGGAGTGGGCTTCGGCTTGCCGCCCGGACGGCCCGCGAGCGGCGCGGCCTCGGCGTCCGTGGCCGCCGGACCGGCGAGCGCGGCCGTTCCCGCTGCGGCGGCCACGGTCACCACGGCTGCGGCGCGCATCATCGACCGGCGTGACAGGGCACCGGCGATGATGTCGCCGGCGTACTCGTTGTCGCTGGTGTTGGGGATCTCCTGGAAGCAGGCGTCCCCGCAGCGGTAGCGGCAGGTCAGCGCAGAGCGCCCGCCCGGGTGCGAGCCGATGAGCGGCAGCAGATTGCGCACGTTTTTCGTCCCTCCGTCTGTGTGTCATGCGTGACGGTAGGTGCGTATCCGCGCCGTACGTGGGACTGCCGGTGAACAGAGGGTGAAGTCCGGGACACCGATGCCCTCCCGGCCGTCCGGGCGCCCGTCCAGGACTCGGTGACGACTCGGTTGGAGCTCGGTTGGCTCAGGGGCGGGCCGCGCCGCCGAACGGCCGGATCCGGCCGCTAACCTTACGTATCCGCCCTGGCCAGGGATCAAATTCCCGCAGTACGGACGTTTATCGCACCCACCTCATCAACTCATGCGAAAGGCCTCGCCCATGGGCATTCGGAGCTTGCTGCGCAAGGTGTTCGGCCGGACGGAGCAGGACGAGCCGACCACGGCCACCGTCCCGCCCCAGGCCGAGCGCACCCAGCCCACGGAGACGGAGCCGGAGACCGCCACTTCGGCGGCCGAGCCCGCGAAGGCCTCGGTACCGGCCCCGGCCTCCCCCTCGGACCGGTCAGCCGGTGCCGAGCACGACAGCGACAGCGACAGCGACAGCGGCAAGGCGTCGGACCTGGTGGCGGCGGCGTTCGACAAGGCGGCAGCCAACTCCGCGGCCACGTCGACGGCCACGCCCGCGCCGAGGGTCCCGGCCCAGGGGTCCGCCCCGGAGGCGGCTGCGGACGCCACGGACGCCGAGCCCGCGCCGGTTGCCGCGGCCCCGATCACGATCGACATGGATCCGGAGCCGGAGGCCGCGGCCGGGACCGCTCCCGAATCCGACGTCGCGCCCGAGGCGGTGGCCGAAGCGGCCGAGCCTGTCGCGGCGTCACCTGCGGTCGAGGAGCCTTCTTCCACCTCCGCCGCCGAGTCGCCCGCTGCTGAAGCGCCCGCTGCCGAGGCCGCAGTTACTGAAGCGCCCGTTACCGAGGCCGCCGCTGCCGAAGCGCCTGCTGCTGAGACTCCTGCTGCCGCGACTTCTGCTGCCGAGGTGGCCACCGAGCCGAAGACCGAGGCCGTCGACGAACCGGCCGCCGAGCCCGTCGCCACCGTCGAGCCCGTCGCCGAGCCCGAGGCCGCACCCGAACCCGCAGCGCCGAAGGCCGAGCAGGAGGCCGAGCCGGAGCCCGCCGTCGCCGAGCCCGAAGCGCCGGTGGCCGAGCAGGAGCCCGTCGCCGAGCCCGAGCCCGAGGCCGCACCCGAA
Organism: Streptomyces mutomycini; assembly: GCF_001700505.1. GTDB lineage: Bacteria > Actinomycetota > Actinomycetes > Streptomycetales > Streptomycetaceae > Streptomyces > Streptomyces mutomycini. The sequence goes on along the minus strand of NZ_MAPV01000037.1, from coordinate 37,360 downwards.
CCCGCAGCGCCGAAGGCCGAGCAGGAGGCCGAGCCGGAGCCCGCCGTCGCCGAGCCGGTGGCCGCGCCCGAACCTGCCGCCGTCGCCGAGCCCGTCGCCGAACCGGTCGTCGTGCCCGAGCCGGAGGCCGTCGAGGTCGAGCCCGCCGCCGCATCCGAGGCCGCCCCCGAGGCCGAGGCAGCACCCGAGACCGCACCCGCCGGCGCCGGCGGCAAGCCCGCCGTCTCCCTCGCCCGGGTCAAGGCCGCGGCGCCCGGGCTCGTCGAGCCGTACAAGGCCGCGCAGGCCGGGCTCAAGGCCCACGGCCTGACCGGGCTGCGGGCCACCGTCTATCTGGTGCTCGACCGGTCCGGATCCATGCGGCCGTTCTACAAGGACGGCAGCGCCCAGCACCTGGGCGACCGCACCCTGGCGCTCGCCGCGCACCTCGACGCGGACGCCACCGTGCCCGTCGTCTTCTTCTCGACCGACATCGACGGCACGGGGGCGATCGACCTCACCGCCCACGAGGGCCGGATCGACGAGCTGAACGCGGGCCTCGGCCGCCTGGGCCGTACGAACTACCACCGGGCCGTCGAGGAGGTCGTCGCACACTACGAGAAGTCCGGCGCCACGGGCCCGGCCCTTGTGGTCTTCCAGACGGACGGCGCCCCGGACGCCAAGGTGGCGGCCAAGCAGGCCCTGGCGGACGCGGCACGGCTGCCGCTGTTCTTCCAGTTCGTCGCGTTCGGCGACGAGGACGCGAAGGGCTTCGACTTCCTGCGCAGGCTGGACGTCGAGAACGCCGGCTTCTTCCACGCGGGCCCAGCCCCGCGCGAGGTGCCGGACGCGACGCTCTACCGCAAGGTACTCGCCGCGCTCCCCGCCTGGGCCACCGCCCGAGGGTTCGTCGCGGAGGACTGATCCACCGACAGCCGTACGGTCACGGCGATCCCGCCCTCCGGGCCGGGTACCGCCGTGGCCGTACCGCCGTGGGAGGACGAGGCAGGGATCGGCCGCGACCGCGATCTGCGGGAGGGACGAGGGCGACCGCTCCACCGCCGCCAGGGGCCGCGCGGCCTCCTCCGCGGCCACCTGCGCCAGGTCGCCCGCCGTGCGCCCGCTCTGCGCCGGTTGTCGTCCAGCAGCGTCTGCCGGGTCCGTGCGAGGTCCTCCGGCGACGGGTCGTCGAGGTTCACGAAGCTCTCCGCGGCCGGGTACCCCTTATCGATGTGAGTGGATCTTCCACGGACCGTTAGGATTTCGACCATGGCGGCCACTGGATCCGAGAAGCAAGGGGGCGACGGCGTGAAGAGTTTCTACGTATCGACCCCCATCTACTACGTCAACGACGCTCCTCACCTGGGCCACGCCTATACGACCGTCGCAGGCGACGTGCTCACCCGCTGGCACCGCCAGCGCGGCGAGAAGGTGTGGTACCTCACCGGCACGGACGAGCACGGTCAGAAGATCATGCGCACGGCCGAGGCGAACGACGTCACGCCCCAGGCCTGGTGCGACAAGCTCGTCGAGGAGGCATGGAAGCCCCTCTGGGAGCACCTGAACATCGCGAACGACGACTTCATCCGTACGACGGAGAAGCGGCACACGGACCGTGTGCAGGAGTTCGTGCAGGACCTGTTCGACAAGGACCAGATCTACAAGGGCGGGTACGAAGGCCCGTACTGCGTGGGCTGCGAGGAGTACAAACTCCCCGGCGACCTGATCGAGTCCGAGGACGGCACGAAACTGTGCCCGATCCACAAGAAGCCGGTGGAGCTCCTCAAGGAGGAGAACTACTTCTTCAAGCTGAGCGAGTACGGCCCGAAGCTCATGGAGTTCTACGCGGCCAACCCGGGCTTCATCCAGCCCGAGTCCGCCCGCAACGAGATCGTGAACTTCGTCAAGCAGGGCCTGCAGGACCTGTCGATCTCCCGCTCCACGTTCGACTGGGGCGTCCCGGTGCCGTGGGACCCGAAGCACGTCATCTACGTGTGGATCGACGCCCTGCTCAACTACGCGACGGCGGTCGGCTACGGCGCCAACCAGGAGAAGTTCGACGGCACCTTCCCGGCGGACGTGCACCTGATCGGCAAGGACATCCTGCGCTTCCACTCGGTCATCTGGCCGGCGATGCTGATGGCGCAGGGCCTGCCGGTCCCCGGCAAGGTCGTCGCCAACGGCTGGCTGATGGTCGGCGGCGAGAAGATGTCCAAGTCGAACCTGACGGGCATCAAGCCGCAGGACCTGACCTCGCACTTCGGCGTGGACGCGTACCGCTGGTACTTCCTGCGGGCCATCGCGTACGGCAGCGACGGCTCGTTCTCCTGGGAGGACTTCAGCGCCCGCTACACCTCGGAGCTCGCCAACGACTACGGCAACCTCGCCTCGCGCGTCGCGGCCATGGTCGGCAAGTACTTCGGCGGCGCGCTCCCGGAGGCCACGGCATCCGGTGACGCCGAGCGGGCGGTCCAGGAGGGCCTCGCGCGGGCCGTCGCCGCGGCGGACCTGAAGATCGGCGAGGAGCTGGACTTCCAGGGCGGCATCCTGGCGGTCTTCGACTTCGTGAAGCAGGTCAACGGCTACATCACGGAGCAGGAGCCGTGGAAGGTCGCCAAGGACGAGTCGCCGGAGGGCCAGGCCCGGCTGGCGACCATCCTGTACACGGCGGCCGAGTCGCTGCGCGGTGTCGCGGTCCTGCTGAACGCCGTGATGCCGGACACCTCGCAGAAGCTGTGGGAGTCCCTGGGCGCGGAGGCGTCCCTCGGCGCCCTGGCCGACCAGCGGGTGGGGGACGCGGGCGACTGGGGCCGGCTGCCCGTCGGCTCGACGGTGACGAAGGGCGCGGTGCTGTTCCCGCGTCTGGAGGAGAAGCCCGCGTAAGCGGCATACGCGCCGCAGGAGCCCGGGCCCCCGGAGACATCGGGGCCCGGGCTCCTGCGTACGAGCCGTTCCTCGTCTCACCGGGCCAGCGACGCGGCGTCCCCCATCACGATCACGGGGTACTTCGCGGGGTCCAGGGTGAGCAGGAGCTCTCGCATCCGGTCCTCGGTCAGTGAGACGCAGCCCTGGGTGGGGCCACCGTGGTCCACGTGGACCCAGATGCCGCCGCCCCGTTCCCCGCCGAGCGGCCGGGTGCGGTCCAGCGGACTCGTGCCGGGGGTGCGGTTGTAGTTGATGGCGACGACGTAGTCGAAGGAGCCTTCGAGCGGCTCCCCCAGGAAGCCCTCGCCACTCACCGCGAAACGGGACTGCTCGTCGTACGGAAGCAGGGAGCCGGGGTCCGGCAGCCGCCCGCCCGCGTCGGTGAGGCCGAAGACCCCGACGGGGGACCGGAGGTCGCCAGCGAGATGGTGGTCCGTCCAGCCCTCCCTGCCGTTGTGGGCGGGCCAGGGGCCCGCCCCGGGTCTCCAGCCGAGAGCGGGGTCGTCGAGGTTGTGGAGCACCACCGCGGATCGGTTCGAATCCGGACCCTGGCCGGTCACCACGACGACCTGCCGGGTCTCTGCGGGGATCTGCGCCCGGGTCCGCGGACCCAGATCCGGAATCTCCCCAGGGCGGCGGAGGGGCTCCACGGAACGGGCTTCCGCGGCTGCCGGTCCGGGACCGGCCGCATCGCGGGGTCCAGACGGGTCGAAGGTCTGCACCGCCCCGGCGGAACAGCCGATGACCAGCAGGCACAGGGCGACGAGCATGACGTACGGGCGACGCGGGACGGACACGGTGCGGAACTCCTCGGTGAGGGCGGACGAGCACTTCCCGTGCCAGTCCGTGCCGGGCCCGACGGCGCCGAACCGGAACCGAGGGCCATCGGGATGTACCCGGTCCGGGCACCCGAGGTCCGCAAAGTCCCGCATGGTCCACCCGTACGCAGGAAGAGAGCCCGGAACCGTGGACCGCTCCACCGGCGAGGATCACCCGGCGGCGGGTCAGGTCCTTCTTGTGTGCGGGTCCCCACCGGCAGCACCGAAACGTGAAACAGTCCCCGGCCGGTGGCCGGGGACTGTTTCACGTGGAACCGGAGCGGAATCGCCGACGCCTACTTCGCGCCGGTGTCCCTCGCCACCGAGTCCTTGGCCTCGGCCTTGTCCTTCGCCGGCGCGGCGGGCTTACGGAGCTGGATGTTCAGCTCGCGCAGCCGGGCCTCGTCCAGCACGGACGGAGCACCCATCATCAGGTCCTGGGCGTTGCCGTTGAGCGGGAAGGCGATCGTCTCGCGGATGTTGGGCTCGTCGGCGAGCAGCATCACAATGCGGTCGACGCCCGGGGCGATGCCACCGTGCGGCGGGGCGCCGAGACGGAACGCGCGCAGCATGCCCGCGAACTCCCTCTCGACGGTCTCCGCCTCGTAACCGGCGATCGCGAAGGCCTTCAGCATGACCTCGGGCTCGTGGTTACGGATGGCACCGGAGGACAGCTCGATGCCGTTGCAGACGATGTCGTACTGCCACGCCAGGATGTCGAGCGGGTCCTTCTCCTCCAGGTCCTTCATGCCGCCCTGGGGCATGGAGAACGGGTTGTGCGAGAAGTCGATCCTGCCGGTGTCCTCGTCCTTCTCGTACATCGGGAAGTCGACGATCCAGCAGAAGCGGAAGACGCCCTCCTCGAAGTGACCGGCGCGCTTGGCGGCCTCGACGCGGACGACGGACATGATCTTGGAGACCTCGTCGAACTCGCCCGCACCGAAGAAGACGGCGTGTCCGGGCACGAGGGAGAGACGCTCGGTGAGGGTCTTGATGTCCGTCTCGGTGAGGAACTTGGCGATCGGGCCCGCCAGGGTGCCGTCCTCGCCGACGCGCACCCAGGCGAGGCCCTTGGCGCCGTGCTCGACCGCGTACGCGCCGAGACCGTCGAAGAACTTCCGGGACTGGCCCGCGGTGTCCGGTACCGGAAGGGCGCGGACGTGCTTGCCGGCGAAGGCCTTGAACTCCGAGTCCGCGAAGATGTCGGAGATGTCGACGAGTTCCAGCTGGGCCCGCAGGTCCGGCTTGTCGTTGCCGTACTTCAGCATCGACTCACGGAAGGGGATGCGCGGGAACGGCGAGGTCACGTGGCGGCCGTTGCCGAACTCCTCGAAGAGCTCGGTCATGAGCTTCTCGATCGGCTGGAAGACGTCCTCCTGCTCGACGAACGACATCTCGACGTCGAGCTGGTAGAACTCGCCGGGCGACCGGTCGGCGCGTGCGTCCTCGTCGCGGAAGCACGGCGCGATCTGGAAGTAGCGGTCGAAGCCGGAGATCATCAGCAGCTGCTTGAACTGCTGCGGGGCCTGCGGAAGGGCGTAGAACTTGCCCGGGTTCAGACGGGACGGGACCACGAAGTCGCGGGCGCCCTCGGGGGACGTCGCGGCGAGGATCGGGGTCGCCATCTCGTTGAAGCCGAGGGCCACCATCTTGGAGCGGATCGAGGCGATGACGGACGAGCGCAGCATGATGTTGCGGTGCATGCGCTCGCGGCGCAGGTCGAGGAAGCGGTACTCCAGGCGCCGCTCCTCGTTGACCCCGTCCTCGGCGTTGATCGTGAAGGGCAGCGGGGCGGCCTCGCCCAGCACCTCGACCTCGGTGACCTCGATCTCGATCTCACCGGTCGGGAGCTCCGGGTTGACGTTGTCGGCGCCGCGCGCGGAGACCTTGCCGTCGATCCGGACGACGGTCTCCTTGGTCAGCTTCGACAGGGCGTCGTTGCCGGGGGTGCCCGGGCGGGCGACGAGCTGCACCAGACCGTAGTGGTCGCGCAGATCGATGAAGAGGATGCCACCCAGGTCTCGGCGATTGTGCAGCCAGCCGCTCAGCCGGACGTCGGAGCCGACGTCAGAGGCGCGGAGCTCGCCGCAGGTGTGGGACCTGTACCGATGCATCGTCGTTCATCCAGTCTTCGCGGTTCGGGGTGGATTGACACCCCAGGCTACCGCCCGTGGACACACCGCTTCATTGGCATTGTCGCCGCACGGCTGTCCGAGACGCACCCGACGGCCCCCGGAGGGCGGCCGCCGGAGGCGGTCCCTCGGTGGCGACCGCGCAGAACATCTTCCTAAAGTGGGGCAATGCGTACCGAGGAGATCCTGGCTGCGATCGGAACGGGCATGTGGAGCTGGGACAGCTCCGCGGGCACGGTATCGCTCGACGCCGAGGCGGCAAGACTCCTGGGCCTGCCCGCCGAGCCCGTCGTGCGCCCCGGCGAGGAGGTGCGCCCGCGCTTCCACCCCGCCGACTGGAACGAGATCGACGGCGTGGTGAACTTCGCGATCGCCGAGGACACCGTCGCCGAGGCCCGGCTGCGGATCGTGGACGAGCACGGCGCGGTGGTACGGACGGTGCGCAGCCGGTCGAAGCCGGTCCCGGTCGACTCGCCCGGCCGTCACCAGTACGTACTGATGGGCATTCTCCAGGAGGTCGCCCAGCCCCCGGAGGCATCCGCGGCGCAGACCCCGCTCACGGGCGACTGGCGACGGTCGCGGGAAGCGTTCCTGCTGGACGCCGGGCGGGCGCTGGCCGAGGCGGGGTCCACCGAGGAGGTCCTGCGGGTCGCCGGTTCGCTCTCCATGCCCGGCTTCTCGCCGGACGGGCTCGCCGTCTTCGGGGTCTCGGGTGAGCGGCTGACGGTCGTCGGGCACCACGGGCACAACGTCGGCGACGAGAAGCCGTTCACCGACATGCCCCTGCAGACGGACTATCCGGCCGCCGAGGTCGTGCGCACCGGGCAGGCCATCTATCTGGCTTCTCCCGAGGAGTACCGGGAGCGCTTCCCGGCGGCCTGGCCCCTCGCCCGTGATTTCGGGCGCCGCTCCTGGGCCTTCCTGCCGCTGATCTCGTCGGGGATCACCATGGGCGCCTGGATGGCCGGGTTCCGCCACAGCGTGGCCTTCTCGCCGGACGAGCGCTCCGTGCTGACGACGGTGGCCAGGATGCTCGCCCAGGCCCTGACCCGCGCCGGTGCGGCCGAGACCGAGCGCGAGCTGTCGCTGGGCCTGCAGAGGGCGATGAAGCCGTCCCTCGGCCCCGGCGTGCCCGGGCTGGTGGTCGCGGCCCGCTACATCCCGACGGGAGGCGGACTCCAGGTCGGCGGCGACTGGTACGACACGATCCCGCTCCCCAACGGCCGTATCGCCCTCGTGATCGGCGACGTCCAGGGCCACGACGTGCGGGCGGCGGGCCTGATGGGCCAGCTGCGGATCGCACTGCGCGCGTACGCCTCCGAGGGACACCGCCCCGATGCCGTGCTCTCCCGCGCCTCCCGCTTCCTGTCAGGGCTGACGGAGGCGTACGACCTGGCGGACGGGGAGGAGCCGTCCGACGCGACGCGCTTCGCGACCTGCCTGTACGCGGAGGCCGACCCCGAGACCGGGACCCTCGACGTCGCACGGGCGGGCCACCCGGACCCCGTGGTGATCAGCATCGACGGCACCGCGGTGATCCGGCAGACGGCCGGAGGGCTGCCCCTGGGCGTCGAGAAGGACGCCGACTACCCGACGACCCGCGTCGTCCTGGGGCCCGGCGAGACGATCATGCTGTGCACGGACGGGCTCATCGAGACCGGCGGACACGACATGGCCACCGGATGGACCAGGCTCAGGCCGGTCCTGGAGAAGCCCGTCAAGGACCTGGAGGAGCTCGCGGACGCCCTCGTACAGGCAGTGCACGGCCCCGACTCGCACTACACGACCGGACCGCTGGTGGACCGCCGTGAGGATGACATCGCGGTCCTGCTGCTGCGCCGCGACGGACTGCGTACGCGCAGGGCCCCGGGGCGGCGCTCGGCCATGACCATCGCCCAGGCGGAGCCCGAGCGCGTCGCGGCCGCCCGGCAGCAGGTGCGGGAGCTGCTGCACGACTGGGCGGACGCGGAGCAGGTCGACTCCGCGGAGCTGATGGTCTCCGAGATGTCCACGAACGTGCTCATGCACACGGACGGGGACGCGCTGCTCGTGGCGGAGGTGACGGGAGAGCGGGGCGAGCGGCGGCTGCGTGTCGAGGTGGCCGACGCCAGCGACGAGCTTCCGCACAAGCGGCGGCCGGGGGAGATGGCGTCCAGCGGCCGCGGGCTGATGCTGATGGAGATGCTCGCCGCCGCGTGGGGGGTGGACCCGAGGGGCGAGGGGAAGTCGATCTGGTTCGAGCTGTACGAGTCGGCGGAGCCGAGCGTTTTCGTCGGCTCATGAGCTCCCGGGCACCGCGGGCTGGTCGCCGCCGGCCTCGTACCCCTTGCGGAGTTCGCCGATCACCCCGGAGGCCGCGGCGCACAGGGGCACCGCCAGCAGCATGCCCAGCAGCCCCGCGACGCTCGCGCCCGCGGTCAGCGCGACCATGATCATGGCGGGGTGCATCTGGACGGTACGGCTCTGGATGACGGGCTGGAGCACATGGCCCTCCAGCACCTGGACGGCGAGCACCACCCCCAGCACCCAGAGCGCGATGACGAAGCCCCGGTCCGCGAGGGCGACGAGCACGGCGACTGCGCCGGAGAGGAACGCCCCCAGGTACGGGATGTAGGCGCCGACGAACACCAGCGCTCCGAGCCCCGCCGCACCCGGCACCCGCAGGATCAGCAGGCCCACCGTGATGCACAGCGCGTCGATCAGGGCGATGAAGGTGGTTCCGCGCATGAACCCCTCGACGGCCTCGAAGGCCCTGCGCCCCATGGCCTCCACGAGGGCGCCCGTGCCGCGCGGGGCGATGCTGTGGGCGAGGCTCGCGGCACGGTCGGAGTCGCGGAGGAAGAAGAAGGTCAGCAGCAGCGCCAGGACGCTCGTGGCGACGAGCGACCCGATGAGGCTGATCCCGCTGAGCAGTCCGCCCGCCGCGCTGGCGCCGAACTTCCCGACGAGTTCCTTGGCGTTGTCCGCGAGATCGTCCACATCGGCCACGCCCTCGATGTCGAAGTGGTCGATGACCCACTGCGCGGTGTCCTTCAGCGAGTCCACGATCTGTTCGCCGCTGTTGACGAGTGCGGTGACGACGATGTAGCCGGCGCCCCCGACCACCGCTACGAGCGCGGCGCAGGTCAGTCCGGCCGCCACCGAACGGTTCACCCTGTGAGCCGTCAGCCAGCGCTGGACGGGGCCCAGCAGCGCCGTGCCGAGCAGGGCCAGCAGGACCGGGGTGACCGCGGTCTTGAGCGCTACACAGAGCCAGATGGCCACTGCCGCGACGCCGGCGGCCAGGAGCAGGACACCGCACCAGGCGGCCGTACGCCGCGCGACGTCGGGCAGGAGGGGCTTGCGGGTAGGCACCCTCCCACCCGATCACGGGCCGGGAGCGGTGGCCCTTCCGCGCGGGCGTACGGGTGACGTCGTCCGCCGGACGCCACGTCACATGCCGTGGTCCGCAGGGAGGATGCGCCCCGCCCTCCGACGATGCCCGCACCCCGGGGGAGTCCGCGGTGCGGGCACCGGACGCGGGCGCAGGACGCAGGTCCGGTCCCGGCAGTTCGTCACCGCGCCCGATGCCCTTGCGGAGCCGTGCGGTTGCGCTACATCCCGTGTACGGCGGGAACGGTGCCCAGCCGGCCCTTCTGGAAGTCCTCGAAGGCCTGCTTGAGCTCGTCCTGGGTGTTCATGACGAACGGCCCGTAGTGCGCCATGGGCTCACGGATCGGGCGCCCGCCGAGCAGCACCACCTCCAGGTCGGGCGAGTTGCCGTCCTGCGCCTCGTCGGCGCGGACGGTCAGCGAGGACCCCTTGCCGAAGACCGCGGTCTGTCCGGTGTGGACGGGGCGGCGCTCCATGCCGACGCTGCCGCGCCCGGCGAGGACGTACGCGAGGCCGTTGAACTCCTCGCGCCAGGGCAGCGTGACCTCGGCGCCCGGCCGGACCGTCGCGTGGACCATGGTGATCGGGGTGTGCGTGATGCCCGGGCCCTCGTGGCCGTCGAGCTCACCGGCGATGACACGGAGCAGCGCACCGCCGTCCGGGGAGGCGAGGAGCTGGACCTGGCCGCCACGGATGTCCTGGTAGCGCGGCGCCATCATCTTGTCGGACTTCGGCAGGTTCACCCAGAGCTGGAGGCCGTGGAAGAGGCCGCCGGACATGACGAGGGCCTCCGGCGGCGTCTCGATGTGGAGGAGGCCGGAGCCGGCCGTCATCCACTGGGTGTCACCGTTCTCGATGGAACCGCCGCCACCGTTGCTGTCCTGGTGGATGAAGCTCCCGTCGATGATGTACGTGACGGTCTCGAAGCCGCGGTGCGGGTGCCAGGGAGTCCCCTTCGGCTCGCCCGCGGCGTACTCCACCTCGCCCATCTGGTCCATCATGATGAACGGGTCGAGGTGCCGGTAGTTGATCCCGGCGAAGGCGCGCCGCACCGGGAACCCCTCGCCCTCGAAACCGCTCGGTGCGGTCGTGACGGTCAGTACGGGGCGGGCCACGGCCTCGGCCTGGGCCGCGACCTTCGGAAGGGTCAGCGGGTTTTCGACGGTCACTGCGGGCATGGGAGCCACCTCCGGGAGTCTTCTGATCCCAATTTAGTTGAACAGTGAACATCTTGCAAGGCGGCATCCATTCCCGCTGCCCCCGGACAGCAACGAGGGCCCGCACCGGAACGGTGCGGGCCCTCGGGCCACCTGGGGACGCGGACGCTCAGCCGTACATGCGGCGCATCGCGAAGTCCACCATCTGCTCCACCGCCTTGGCGTCGAAGACCACGCGGTGGTCGCCCTCCATGTCCAGGACGAACCCGTAGCCGGTCGGCAGCAGGTCGATCACCTCGGCGCCGGTGATCACGAAGTACTTGGACTCCTTGCCCGCGTAGCTCCGGAGCTCCTTGAGCGTCGTGAACATGGGGATCACCGGCTGCTGGGTGTTGTGGAGGGCCAGGAAGCCGGGATTGTCGCCGCGCGGGCAGTAGACCTTGGCCGTGGCGAAGATCTGCTGGAAGTCCTCCGCGGACAGCGAACCGGTCGTGAAGGCCCGTACCGCGTCGGCCAGGGACGGCGGCGAGGGCTCGGGGTACAACGGCTGCTCGCCGTAGCCGCCGCCCATCTGCTGCTGTGCACCCTGGTGCTGGTCGTAGCCATACATGCGGCAAAGAGTAATCGGACACATCTGTGCCTTGAGGGGTTGCGTCTTATTACTGACGGGTAGCATCATCGGAGGGGTCAGGTGATATACCCACGCCAGGCCGTCCGCCGCCCGAACCTCACTCCTCCACGGGGCGCTGCGCGCCGCTGCTATTGATTACGGAGCCTTCCCATGGGGCACTACAAGTCGAATCTCCGCGACATCGAGTTCAACCTCTTCGAGGTCCTCGGGCGCGACAAGCTGTACGGCACCGGTCCGTTCGCGGAGATGGACGTCGAGACCGCGAAGAGCATCCTCGACGAGGTCACCCGCCTCGCGGAGAACGAGCTCGCCGACTCGTACGCCGACGCCGACCGCAACCCGCCGGTCTTCGACCCCGAGACCAACACCGCGCCGGTCCCGGCTTCCTTCAAGAAGTCGTACCAGGCGTTCATGGACTCCGAGTACTGGCGCCTGGGCCTCCCCGAGGAGATCGGCGGCACGACCTCCCCGCGCTCCCTGATCTGGGGCTACGCGGAGCTTCTGCTGGGCGCCAACCCGGCCGTCTGGATGTACTCCTCCGGCCCGGCCTTCGCCGGCATCCTCTTCGACGAGGGCAACGAGGCGCAGAAGAAGATCGCCGAGATCGCCGTCGAGAAGCAGTGGGGCTCGACCATGGTGCTGACCGAGCCGGACGCCGGTTCGGACGTCGGCGCCGGCCGCACGAAGGCGGTCGAGCAGGAGGACGGCTCCTGGCACATCGAGGGTGTGAAGCGCTTCATCACCTCGGGCGAGCACGACATGTCCGAGAACATCATCCACTACGTGCTGGCCCGCCCCGAGGGGGCCGGACCCGGCACGAAGGGCCTCTCGCTCTTCATGGTCCCGAAGTTCCACTTCGACTGGACCACGGGCGAGCTCGCCGAGCGCAACGGCGTGTACGCGACGAACGTCGAGCACAAGATGGGCCTCAAGGCGTCGAACACCTGCGAGATGACCTTCGGCGACCAGCACCCCGCCAAGGGCTGGCTCATCGGCGACAAGCACGACGGCATCCGCCAGATGTTCCGCATCATCGAGTTCGCCCGCATGATGGTCGGCACGAAGGCCATCGCGGCCCTGTCCACGGGCTACCTCAACGCGCTGGAGTACGCCAAGGAGCGCGTCCAGGGCACCGACCTGTCGCAGTTCATGGACAAGACGGCCCCCAAGGTCACCATCACGCACCACCCCGACGTCCGCCGCTCCCTCATGACGCAGAAGGCGTACGCCGAGGGCATGCGCTCGCTCGTGCTGTACACGGCCTCGGTCCAGGACGCGATCCAGGCGGAGGAGGCCGCGGGCGGGGACGCCAAGGCGCTCAACGGCCTCAACGACCTGCTGCTCCCCATCGTGAAGGGCTACGGCTCCGAGAAGTCCTACGAGCAGCTCGCGCAGTCGCTCCAGACCTTCGGCGGCTCCGGGTACCTCCAGGAGTACCCGGTCGAGCAGTACATCCGTGACGCCAAGATCGACACCCTTTACGAGGGCACGACGGCGATCCAGGGGCAGGACTTCTTCTTCCGGAAGATCGTCCGTGACCAGGGCGCCTCGCTGAACGCCCTCTCCGAGGAGATCAAGAAGTTCCTCGCGGGCGCCCAGGGCAACGAGGAGCTGTCCGGCCCGCTGGACAACCTCGCCAAGGCCGCGGTGGACCTGGAGGCGATCGTCGGCACGATGATCACCGACCTCACCGCGACCGGCGAGGACGTCAAGAACATCTACAAGGTGGGCCTCAACACCACCCGCCTCCTGATGGTCTCCGGCGATGTCGTCGTCGGCTACCTGCTGCTCAAGGGCGCGGTCGTGGCCTCCGAGAAGCTGCGCAACGCCTCCGCCAAGGACGCCGCCTTCTACCGGGGCAAGATCGCCGCGGCGAAGTTCTTCGCCACGAACATCCTGCCGGGTGTCTCCGGCGAGCGCGCTCTGGCCGAGAACGTCGACAACTCGCTGATGGAGCTGGACGAGGCCGCGTTCTAGCCCCTCCCGGCCCGAGCACGACGACGCCGCCGTCCCGATTCCACCGGACGGCGGCGTCGTCGTGTTCGGGGTCAACTTTCGGACACGGACCGATGGCAGCCGCCGTACGCAGTGAACCGCCTCTGTGGGCCGTCGTTACAGTGAGGAACATGAGCTCTCCCCTCCGCTTCGACCGCGGGCACACCGACGATCTGATGGCCTTCCTGATGGCCTCCCCTTCCCCGTACCACGCCGTCGCCGCAGCAGCCGCGCGCCTGGAGAAGGCCGGATTCCGGCAGGTCGAGGAGACGGATGCGTGGGACGGGTCCACGGGCGGGAAGTACGTCCTGCGGGGCGGTGCGATCGTGGCCTGGTACGTGCCGGAGGGTGCCGGCGCCCACACCCCGTTCCGGATCGTGGGTGCCCACACCGACTCCCCCAACCTGCGGGTCAAGCCGCTGCCCGACACGGGCGCGTACGGCTGGCGCCAGATCGCCGTCGAGATCTACGGCGGGACGCTCCTGAACACCTGGCTGGACCGGGACCTCGGTCTCGCAGGCCGCCTGTCCCTGCGTGACGGCACCCACCGGCTGGTCGACATCGACCGGCCGCTGCTGAGGGTTCCCCAGCTGGCCGTGCACCTGGACCGGTCCGCAAACCCCGACGGCCTGAAGCTCGACCGTCAGAAGCACATGCAGCCGATCTGGGGGCTCGGTGAGGTCGAGGAGGGCGACCTCATCCGCTTCGTCGCCGGGGAGGCGGGTGTCGACCCCGCGGAGATCACCGGCTGGGACCTCATGCCGCACCCCGTCGAGCCGCCCGCCTACCTGGGCCGCGACCGTGAGCTGCTCGCGGGACCGCGCATGGACAACCTGCTCTCCGTGCACGCCGCGACGGCCGCTCTCGCAGCCGTGACCACGCAGCCGGACGCCGAGATCCCCTACATCCCCGTGCTGGCCGCCTTCGACCACGAGGAGAACGGCTCCCAGTCCGACACCGGCGCCGACGGCCCGCTGCTCGGCACGGTCCTGGAGCGTTCCGTCTTCGCCCGTGGCGGTTCGTACGAGGACCGCGCCCGGGCCTTCGCCGGGACCGTCTGCCTCTCCTCGGACACCGGCCACGCCGTCCACCCCAACTACGCCGAGCGGCACGACCCGACGCACCACCCGGTGGCCAACGGAGGGCCGATCCTCAAGGTCAACGTCAACATGCGCTACGCGACCGACGGCGGCGGCCGCGCCGTGTTCGCCGAGGCCTGCGAGAAGGCGGGCGTCCCCTGGCAGACGTTCGTCTCCAACAACTCGATGCCGTGCGGCACGACGATCGGCCCGATCACCGCGGCACGGCACGGTATCCGGACCGTCGACATCGGTGTGGCGATCCTTTCGATGCACAGCGCACGCGAACTCTGCGGCGCCGACGACCCGTATCTCCTGGCCAACGCGCTCGTGGCGTTCCTCGCCGGCTGACCCCCGCACCGTCCCGGCCGCCCGCACGGACATGGTTGTTGCCGGGCCGGGTACGCGACCCGTACACCGGCCCGGAGTCACCGGGCCGTCGAGGAGGCGGAAATCATGGGACTCGGAGGATGCATTCTCCTGATAGGTGCCGGGGCGATTCTGGCTTTCGCCACCGACTGGGAGATGGATACCGTCAACGTCGACCTGGTCGGCTGGATCATGATGCTCGTCGGCCTCGTCGGGGTCTTCGTCTACGTGAGCATCGCGCGTCGCCGCCGCATGGTCGTGCCGCCCACAACCACCGTCGTAACGGAGGACGAGCGCCGCTACCAGTGACCTGACGGGCAGCCGCCCGGCCGGCGCGAACGGCGCCGGCGGGCCCTGCTTCGTCAGCCCTGCTCGTCCATCCCGGCCAGCACCAGCGGGAGCCTGGAAGCCCCTCCGGCGGTGACGCTGACGGGGACGCCCCAGTCCTGCTGGTGCACATGGCAGGCCGGGTACTCGTTCGCCGGGTCGTCGTCGCAGGAGGCCGCCATCGCGGACACGTGCAGGACGCCCTCGGTGACGTCGTCCGCCAGGACCAGGTCACGGCTCAGGTCCGTGCCCGGCCCCGATCCCCCGGCCAGCAGCTCCGGCGGGGTCGAGGAGACGAGCAGCCGGGTCGAGGGGCCGTACCGGGTGTCCAGCTTCTGACCGGCCGGCGCCTGGAAGACCACGTCCAGTCGCAGGGTGCCGGCGGCGACCTCGGTGGCCGCCCGCCGGGTGCGGTGGGCCCGGTCCGCCACCCGCACGGCCTCCTCGGGAAGCCGGAGCCTGGTCAGCCGGTGGCGTGCGGACTCGACGACGACCAGATCGCCGTCCGCCAGCACCGCGTCGCTGGGCTCCCGCAGGTCCGTGGCCAGCGTGGTGACCTGGCCGCTCTCCGGGTCGTAGCGCCGCAGCGCGTGGTTGTAGGTGTCGCTCACGGCGACGGAGCCGTCCGGAAGCGCGGTGACGCCCAGCGGATGCTGGAGGAGCGCCTGGCCGGCGGGGCCGTCGCGGTGGCCGAAGTCGAAGAGACCGGTACCGACGACCGTGTGGACCGCGCCCTCCAGATCCACGTAGCGCAGTGCGGAGGTCTCGGAGTCGGCGACCCAGAGCCGGTCGCCCGCGGCGGCCAGACCGGACGGCTGCGCGAACCACGCCTCGTCCCCGGGCCCGTCGACCAGGCCCTCGTTGGTCGTCCCCGCGGCGACCCGCACCGTTCCCCGATCGGGGTCGTATGTCCACAGCTGGTGCACCCCGGCCATCGCGATCCACAGCCGGCCGCCGAACCAGGCGATGTCCCACGGCGACGACAGGTCCACCTCCGTGGCCGGGCCGCTGGTGGCCGAGCCCTGCCACCACTGGCGCCCCGTCCCGGCGAGTGTGGTCGTCTCGCCCGTCGCCAGGTCGAGCGCCCTGATCGCGTGGTTGACCGTGTCCGCGACGGCGATCCGGCCGTCGGGCAGGACGGCGAGACCCTGCGGTTCGCTGAACCGGGCCCCGTCGCGGCCGCCGTCCGCGAACCCGCGCTCACCGGCGCCGAAGTGACCCCGTACGGTCTCGCCGTCGGCGTCCAGCTCGACCAGGCGGTGCCGTGTGGTGTCCGTGACCAGGAAGCCTCCGTCGGGGAGGGCGAGCGCCTTGCCGGGGAACCGCAGGTGTGTGGCGACCGGCTCCGGAGCGACGTACGGGCCGTCACCGCGGCGCAGCGTGCCCTTCGCGGCGTGCTCGGCCTCCAGCTCCTCGACGAGCTTCTCGATGGCGTGCGCGTGCCCCTCGCCGGCGTGCTGGGCCACGACGTAGCCCTCGGGGTCCACGACGACGAGCGTGGGCCAGGCCCGGACGGCGTACTGCTTCCAGGTGGCGAGTTCGGGGTCGTCGAGGACGGGGTGGTGCACCTCGTACCGCTCGACGGCGTCGACCACGGCCTGGTGTTCCGCCTCATGCACGAACTTCGGGGAGTGGACACCGATGATCACCACGGTGTCGCGGTGCTTCTCCTCCAGCTCGCGCAGCTCGTCGAGCACATGCAGACAGTTCACGCAGCAGAATGTCCAGAAATCCAGAATGACAATGCGTCCTCGCAGGTCAGCAAGGGTGTACTGCCGGTCGCCTGTATTGAGCCAGCCGCCCTTGCCGATCAGTTCGGGGGCGCGGACACGTGCACGTGCTGTCATGACAACAGTCAACAGCACCGTGGCCTGCGCGCATTCCGGCAGGGCGTCGGGGAACCTGTGATCCATGAGACTTCTCGTACGTGAGCGACTGTTCGGCGTCGGCGACGACTACTGGATCGAGGACGCGGACGGGCGGAAGCTCTTCCTCGTCGACGGCAAGGCCATGCGGCTCCGTGACACCTTCGAGCTGAAGGACACGAACGGCCGCGTCCTGGTGGAGATCCGCCAGAAGCTGATCAGCCTCCGCGACACCATGCTCATCGAACGGGACGGCGACGAGCTCGCCAAGATCAAGCGGAAGCGCCTCTCGCTGCTGCGCAACCACTACCGGGTCACCCTGTTGGACGGCACCGAACTGGACGTCAGCGGCAAGATCCTGGACCGGGAATTCGCCATCGACTACGACGGTGAGCTGCTCGCCCAGGTTTCGCGGCGCTGGCTGACCGTTCGCGACACCTACGGCGTCGACATCGTGCGCGAGGACGCCGACGTGCCCCTGCTCCTCGCGGTGGCAGTGTGCGTGATCGTCCTCGCGGACAAGGAACGCGACGACGACTGAGAACGGACCGGACAGGCCGGTGGCCCGGTTTCACGTGAAACCGGGCCACCGGGACGCGTCCGTGCGGCTCAGGACAGGCGGCGCCGTGCAAGGCCCAGGCGGCGGTCCTTGAGAGCCGGGAACTGCTCGCGGGTGGTACCGACCCTCGCCGGGTCGAATTCCACGGTGAGCACCTCCTCGCCCGCCCCGGCCTCGGCGAGCACCTCGCCCCACGGGTCGACGACGATGCTGTGACCCGCCTGCTCGACGCCCCCGTTGGTGCCCGCCGACCCGACCGCCAGGACGTACGCCTGGTTCTCGACGGCGCGGGCCTGCGCCAGCAGCGTCCAGTGCGAACGACGGCGCTCTGGCCAGCCGGCCGAGACGACCAGGGTTTCGGCCCCCGCGTCGACGAGGCCCCGGAACTGCTCGGGGAAGCGCAGGTCGTAGCAGGTGGCGAGGCCGAGGCAGGTCTCCGGCAGGGCGACGGTGACGAGTTCGTCGCCGGCCCCCATCAGCACGGCCTCGCCCTTGTCGAAGCCGAAGCGGTGAATCTTGCGGTACGCGGCGGCCCGCTCACCCTCGGGCGAGAACACCAGCGAGGTGTTGTAGAGGACGCCGTCCTCGGCGCGCTCGACGAACGATCCGGCGTGCAGCCAGACCCCGGCCTCCGCCGCCGCCTTCGCCATGATGTCGTGCGTGGGTCCGTGCAGCGGTTCGGCCTCGTCGGCGAACGCGGTATAGGCGAACGCACCGACCGGCCAGAGCTCCGGGAGGACCACGAGGTCCGCACCCCGCTGTGCGACGACCAGCGAAGCCGCGTGCTCTCTACGGGAATTGATCGATTCGTCCGGGTTTACTGCTATCTGGATGAGGGAGGCGTGCACACTACCACCGTCCTGGCATGGAAGCCGTCAACGCGGGCCTACGATCGTCACACGAAAGCACTGCCGGGGTGCCTGCTCGCAGCGTAACTTAGCGAGCGAACCTCCCACGCAGCCCGCAGACAGCACCGTCGGTGCCGGCCCCCGTCGGCACTCCCTGCTCTCCAGCCCATGCACCGCAGAACCGCACGAGGGGTCCCGTGACCGTCCATCCCAGCCTCCAGACCTACGCCGATGCCTGGACCCACTCCGTCGAGTCGATATCCGAGCTTGTCAAGCCGCTCGCCGAGGCGGAGTGGAACCGTCGGACGCCCTGCCCGGGGTGGTCGGTGCGCGACATCGTCTCGCACGTCATCGGCATGGAGTGCGAACAGCTCGGCGACCCCCGCCCGATCCACACGCTGCCGCGGGATCTGTACCACGTGCAGAACGACAACCAGCGCTACATGGAGATGCAGGTCGACGTACGGCGCCACCACACCGCGCCGGAGATGACCTCGGAGCTGGAGTACACGCTCATCCGGCGCATGCGTCAGCTGCGCAACGAGTCACGCGCCCCCGAGACGATGGTGCGGGCACCGCTCGGCGCCGAGCAGACGCTGGAACTGGCACTGCGCATGCGGGCCTTCGACGTCTGGGTGCACGAGCAGGACCTGCGCACGACGCTGGGACAGCCCGGCAATCTGGATTCCCCCGGCGCCCTGATCGTCCGGGACACGCTGCTCATCGGCCTGGCGAAGGTGGTCGCCAAGGACGCGGGCGCGCCTCCCAATTCGGCCGTCGTCTTCGACGTGCACGGCCCGCTGGAGTTCCTGCGGACGGTCAGGGTCGACGGCGAGGGCCGCGGCACGGTCGACGGTGCGCCGTCCCTGGGCCCCGCGGCGACCCTGGCGATGGACTGGGAGACGTACTACCGGCTGGCCTGCGGCCGCGTACGGGCGCAGGCCGTGGAGGACCGGATCAAGATCGACGGCGACCAGGACCTGGCTGCCGAGATCCTGCGCCACTTCGCCGTGACCCCGTAACGGGGACCCGGCGCGCCCGTCCCGCCGGCGGACCGGGACGGGCGCGCCGCCGGGACACCGTCAGACGGGCACGTGTACGGCTTCGACCCGGCTGACGACGTGGTGGTCGCGCTCCCTGTACGTGGCGCGGGCGTGCAGCCGCAGGATCTGCACGACTCCGAGTGCCTCCAGGACGAAGACCGAGGCGAACGCGACGCGGTAGTTGTCGCCGGTCGCGTCCAGCAGTACACCGACAGCGAACAGCGTCGTCATCGAGGCGATGAATCCGCCCATGTTGACGATGCCCGAAGCGGTGCCCTGGCGTTCCGGCGGATTGGCCGGCCGGCCGAAGTCGAAGCCGATCATCGAGGCCGGGCCGCACGATCCGAGCACCACGCACAGGGTGATCAGCAACCACATCGGCGCGTGGCCGCCGGGATAGAAGATCGTGGACGCCCAGAGCAGCGCGGTCATCGCGACCGTACCCAGGGCCAGCGGGGCGCGCGCCGCGTGGTGGCGGGCGATGATCTGCCCGTAGACGAGCCCCACCACCATGTTGGAGAGCACCACCAGGGTGAGCAGCTCACCGGCGGTACCCCTGCTGAGCCCCTGCGCCTCGACCAGGAACGGCATGCCCCACAGCAGCAGGAAGACCATGGCGGGGAACTGCGTGGTGAAGTGCACCCACATGCCCAGGCGGGTGCCGGGCTCCCGCCAGGAAGCGGCGATCTGCTTCCGCACGTACGCCGCTCCGGCGTGCTCGGCGGGGGGCGGCTCGTGGCCCTCGGGGTGGTCCTTGAGGAAGAGCAGCAGCAGGCCCAGCACCAGCACGCCCGCCAGCGAGCTGCCGACGAAGGTCGCGGTCCACCCGAACCCGTGCAGCGCGCGGGCGATGAAGAGGGTCGAGACGAGGTTGCCCGCCATCCCGAAGAGGGCGGCCACCTGCCCGATCAGCGGCCCGCGGCGGGCCGGGAACCACCGGGCGCCGAGCCGCAGCACGCTGATGAACGTCATCGCGTCACCGCAGCCGAGCAGCGCGCGGGAGGCGAGCGCCATGCCGTACGAGGGGGAGAGCGCGAAGCCCAGCTGCCCGAGGGTGAAGAGCACCACCCCGATGGTGAGGACCTTCTTGGTGCCGAGCCGGTCGACCATGAGACCCACGGGTATCTGCATGCCGGCATAGACGAGGAGCTGAAGGATGGAGAACGTCGACAGGGCCGAGGCGTTGACGTCGAAGCGGTCGGCGGCGTCGAGTCCGGCCACGCCCAGACTCGTCCGGAAGATGATGGCGACGAAGTAGACCGCGACGCCGATACCCCAGACCCAGGCGGCACGCCGGCCGCCGGGCGGGTCACCCGGCAGGGAGAGGGTGGGGGCCGCGGAGGTCATCGGTCCTCACCCCGGACCAGCACCCTGACGCGGCCGACGTGGCGCCGTACGACCTGTGCGGCGCCCTCGGCATCTCCGGCCCTGATGGCCTCCAGCAGTTCGGCGTGCTCGGTGATGTTGGCGGCGATCCGGCCGGGGTGCGCCTCCATCACGGCGACGCCCATCCGCAACTGCCGGTCCCTGAGCTGGTCGTAGAGACGCGAGAGGATCTCGTTTCCCGCGTTCTTCACGATCTCGGCGTGGAAGCAGCGGTCCTTGACGGACACGGCGGCCAGATCGCCCGCCTCGGCGAGCTCCCGCTGCTCCTCCAGTAGCTGTTCGAGCCTGGCTATCAGCTGTGGCGGTGCGGGCACGGCCTTGCGTGCGGCGAACTCCTCCACGAGCAGCCGGGTCTCCACCACGTCGGAGATCTCCTGCGCGGAGACCGCGAGCACCAGCGCGCCCTTCTTCGGGTAGAGCCTGATCAGCCCTTCGACCTCAAGGCGCAGCAGCGCCTCCCGCACCGGGGTCCGGGACACGCCCACGGTCTCGGCCAGGTCGCCCTCCGTGAGGAACGTACCGCCCTCGTAGCGGCGGTCGAGGACCGCTTCCTTGATGTGGGTGTAGACGCGCTCCGCCGCCGGCGGCGGCTTCGGGTCCGCCTTGCGGGCAGGGGCAGGGGGTGACGCGATGGGGGCGACGGGCATGCACACAGCATAGATACAAGATGGGTACGTCCGCCCTCGCGTCCGCGATCCGGACCGGGGCGCGGCCCGGCCCCCCGCGACCCGCGCCGGTGCGCGATGCGGACAGCCCCGCGGCGCGGGCCCGTGCACCTTCCGGCACCCCGCCGCACCCCGGCCCCGGCTCCGCTTCGTATGATCCGTCCGCCCGGAAATGATTCACCCGTACGGGAGTACATCCATCCGGCCACCTCGCGAGTCTCACCACCGAGCGGCACCCCATGTGGCCGCATTCCGGGTGTATTTGGAGCGTTCGACTTGAACATCGGCCTTAAGGCAATGAACCGCACCACCGTTGCGGCAACCGTGGCTCTCACCGCGGGTGCGGTCCTCGCGGGCAGCGCGTTCGCCTCCTCGGCGCAGGCGGCGACACCGCCGACACCCACGATCACCGCCAAGGGCGGCTTCGTGATGAACAACGGCACCGCGAAGACGCTCTACGGGAAAGCCGCGGACACCCGCCGCTCCACCGGCTCGACGACGAAGATCATGACCGCCAAGGTGGTGCTGGCGCAGAAGAACCTGAACCTCGACGCCAAGGTCACCGTCCAGAAGGCGTACAGCGACTACATCGTCTCGAAGACCGCCTCGTCCGCCCGGCTGATCGTCGGAGACAAGGTCACGGTCCGCCAGCTCCTGTACGGCCTGATGCTGCCGTCGGGCTGTGACGCCGCGTACGCACTCGCCGACAAGTTCGGCTCCGGTTCCACGCGTGCCGCCCGGGTGAAGTCCTTCATCGGCAAGATGAACGCCTCGGCGCAGAGCCTGGGCCTGAAGAACACCCACTTCGACTCGTTCGACGGCATCGGCAGTGGCTCGAACTACTCCACGCCGCGCGACCTCACGAAGATCGCCAGTAGCGCGATGAAGAACTCCACGTTCCGCACGATCGTGAAGACGAAGTCGACGAAGCAGAAGGTCACGACCAAGTCCGGTGGCTACCGCTACATGTCGTGGTCCAACTCCAACGCCATGCTGGGCAGCTACACCGGCATGATCGGTGTGAAGACCGGCTCGGGCCCGACGGCCAAGTACTGCCTGGTCTTCGCCGCGACCCGCAGTGGAAAGACGGTCATCGGGACCGTCCTCACCTCGACGTCGGCGACCACCCGGACGGCCGACGCGAAGAAGCTCCTGGACTACGGCTTCAAGAAGTAACCCGGCCCGCCCGGGCTGAGACACGCAGGCGAAATCGCGCAAGCGGGAACGCACACACGCAGAGGGGCCCGCCGCATCCGCGCGGCGGGCCCCTCTGCGTGGCTTCCTAGCCCCAGGTGATCAGCCGCTTCGGCTGCTCCAGGATCGCCGCGACGTCCGCGAGCACCTTGGAACCGAGCTCGCCGTCGACCAGCCGGTGGTCGAAGGAGAGCGCCAGCGTGGTCACCTGACGGGGCTTCACCTTGCCCTTGTGGACCCAGGGCTGGGGCTTGATCGTCCCGATCGCGAGGATCGCGGACTCGCCCGAGTTGAGGATCGGCGTACCCGTGTCGACGCCGAAGACGCCGACGTTGGTGATGGTCACCGTGCCGCCCGCCATGGCCGCCGGGGACGTCCTGCCCTCGCGCGCCGTGGAGACCAGCTCACCCAGCGCCTCGCCCAGCTGGGGCAGGGTCATGTCGTGGGCGTCCTTGATGTTCGGCACGATCAGACCACGCGGGGTCGCGGCGGCGATGCCCAGATTGACGTAGTGCTTCTGGACGATCTCCTGGCTGGCCTCGTCCCAGGCGGCGTTGACCGCCGGGTTGCGCCTGATCGCGACCAGGAGCGCCTTGGCGATGATCAGGAGCGGATTGACCCGGACTCCCGCCATGTCCTTGTCTTCCTTGAGCTCCGCCACGAGCTTCATCGTGCGCGTCACGTCGACGGTCACGAACTCGGTGACGTGCGGCGCGGTGAAGGCGCTGCCGACCATGGCCTGCGCGATGGCCTTGCGCACGCCCTTGACCGGGATGCGGGTCTCCCGGCCCGCCGGGGCCGGTGAAGAAGCCACCGCCGGCGCGGGGACCTCGGCGCTCACCTCGGTCCGTACAGGGGCCTCGGCGGGAGCCGGCGCGGCGGCCGCGTGCACGTCCTCGCGCGTGATGACGCCGCCCTCGCCGGTCGGGGTCACCGTCGCCAGGTCGATGCCGAGGTCCTTCGCCAGCTTGCGTACCGGCGGCTTGGCGAGCGGACGGCTCTCCGCGGCCTTCGCACCGTGGCCGTTGATCTCGGCCTGGACCGCGGCGGCGGCCGGGCCCGGGACCCCGGCGCCCCTGCGGGCACGGCGCTTGGTGGAGGACTCGGCCACGCCGTAGCCGACGAGTACCGGCTGGCGGCCCTTGGGTGCCTCCGGCTCGGCCTCCTCCACGGGCTGCTGGACCACTGCCGGGGCGGTCTCCGCGGCCGGGGCGTCATCACTGCCCGGTGCCACGTCCACCGCGATGATCACCTCGCCGACGTCGACGGTCGTGCCCTCGGGGAAGCGCAGCTCGTGCACCACCCCGTCGAACGGGATCGGCAGTTCCACAGCGGCCTTGGCCGTCTCGACCTCGCACACCACCTGGCCGTCGGTGACGGTGTCGCCGGGCTGGACGAACCACTTGAGGATTTCCGCCTCGGTCAGCCCTTCGCCCACATCGGGCATCTTGAACTCGCGGAAACGAGCAGACGTTTCGGTCATCGTCGTCACGACCCCTCTCCTCAGTACGCCAGCGAGCGGTCGACGGCGTCGAGCACCCGGTCGAGACCCGGAAGGTACTCGTCCTCGAGCCTGGCCGGCGGATAGGGGGCGTGATAGCCGCCGACCCTCAGCACCGGCGCTTCGAGATGATAGAAGCAGCGCTCCGTGATGCGGGCCGCGATCTCGGCCCCCGAGCCGTAGAACACCGGCGCCTCGTGGACCACCACGAGCCGGCCCGTCTTCTCGACCGAGGTCTGCACGGCGTCGAAGTCGATCGGGGACATCGACCGCAGGTCCAGGACCTCGATCGACTTGCCCTCCTCCTGCGCGGCGGCGGCCGCCTCCAGGCAGACCTTCACCATGGGGCCGTAAGCGACGAGCGTGAGGTCGCTGCCCTCCCGGGCCACGGCGGCCTTGTGGAGCGGGCCGGGGATGGACTCGGTGTCGATCTCGCTCTTGTCCCAGTACCGCCGCTTGGGCTCGAAGAAGATGATCGGATCGTCACTCTGGACGGCCTGCTGCATCATCCAGTAGGCGTCGCTCGCGTTCGACGGCGAGACGACCTTCAGGCCCGCCACGTGTGCGAACAGCGCTTCGGGCGACTCACTGTGGTGCTCGACGGCACCGATGCCGCCTCCGTACGGGATGCGGACGACGACCGGCAGCTTGATCTTGCCGAGCGAACGGGCGTGCATCTTGGCGAGCTGCGTGACGATCTGGTCGTACGCGGGAAACACGAAGCCGTCGAACTGGATCTCGACCACCGGGCGGTAGCCGCGCAGGGCCAGGCCGATCGCCGTGCCGACGATGCCGGACTCTGCGAGCGGGGTGTCGATGACCCGGTCCTCGCCGAAGTCCTTCTGCAGCCCGTCCGTGATCCGGAAGACCCCGCCGAGCTTGCCGACGTCCTCACCCATGATGAGGACCTTGGGGTCGGTCTCGAGAGCCTTGCGCAGCGACTCGTTGAGCGCCTTCGCGATGGACATCTTCTCAGCGGCCATGGCTAGTTGCCCTCCTCGGCGAACGATGCCTGGTAGGCGGCGAACTGGGCGCGCTCCTCGTCGACGAGCGGATTGCCGTCGGCATAGGTGTGGTCGAAGATCGCCAGCCGGTCCGGTTCGGGCATGGCCCGCACCACTTCGCGCACCCGCTTGCCGAGGGCCACGCTCTCCTCCTCCAGCGCGGTGAAGTACGCCGCGTCGGCGAGGTCCTGCTTCTCCATGTAGGTGCGCAGCCGCAGGATCGGGTCCTTCGCCTCCCAGGCCGCCCGCTCCTCGTCCGCCCGGTACTTGGTCGGGTCGTCGGAGGTGGTGTGGGCGCCCATCCGGTAGGTGAACGCCTCGACGAGGGTCGGTCCCTCACCCCGTCGCGCACGCTCCAGCGCCGACCTGGTGACGGCCAGGCACGCCAGTACGTCGTTGCCGTCGACCCGGACGCCGGGGAAACCGAAGCCCTGCGCGCGCTGGTAGAGCGGCACACGCATCTGCTTCTCGGTGGGCTCGGAGATCGCCCACTGGTTGTTCTGGCAGAAGAAGACGACGGGGGCGTTGTAGACGGCGGAGAAGGTGAACGCCTCCGCGACATCGCCCTGGCTGGAGGCGCCGTCACCGAAGTACGCGATCACGGCGGAGTCCGCGCCGTCCTTGGCGACGCCCATGGCGTAGCCGGTGGCGTGCAGCGTCTGCGAGCCGATGACGATCGTGTACAGGTGGAAGTTGTTGGTGGTCGGGTCCCAGCCACCGTGGTTCACACCCCGGAACATCCCGAGCAGATTGGTGGGGTCGACGCCCCGGCACCAGGCGACGCCGTGCTCCCGGTAGGTCGGGAAGACGTAGTCGTCGTCGCGCAGCGCCCGGCCGGAGCCGATCTGCGCGGCCTCCTGGCCCAGCAGCGAGGCCCACAGGCCCAGCTCGCCCTGGCGCTGCAGCGCCGTGGCCTCGGCGTCGAAGCGCCGGGTCAGGACCATGTCCCGGTAAAGACCGCGGAGCTCGTCCGCGCTCAGGTCGATCTCGAAGTCCGGGTGCTCGACCCGCTCGCCCTCGGGCGTCAGGAGCTGTACCAGCTGGGGGCCGGAACCCTCCGGCGTCTTCGCGGGCGTCTTCGCGGCGCTGGTCCGCTTGCTGCTGCGTCGCGGTTTGCGCGCGGCAGTGCTCTCCACGGTCACGTGCGTGCTCCTCCGTCGGTCCGGCCCCCGGGATGGCCGGGAAGCCAGTGCGGCTCGCCTGTGGTCCGGGCCCGTGCACGGGGTGGGTGCCGCTCGGCCGGGAACAGGCGTGACAGGTGCCCCGGCGAGCGCCTGTCATAAGCACGTTACCCAGTGCACCGCACAACTGCGAAACACCTTGTGACCTGCGTTTTTGCTTGGATTTCCAAGTAAATCGCGAAAACCGCGAACTCTCGCTGGTCACAGCACTGGTAACACCCTGGCAGGCGGCCGGAACAACGGCACGTTATCCCGGCCGGCAGCCCCAGGGAAGAGCAAACGGCAGGGGAGTGTGTGAGACTGCGAATGTGCGCGAAGAAGGAAAAATCAGGGTATTTCTGCTCGATGATCACGAAGTCGTCCGGCGCGGCGTCCATGAGCTGCTGACCGCCGAGGAGGACATCGAGGTCGTCGGCGAAGCCGGCACAGCCGCGGACGCGCTCGCCCGGATTCCCGCGACCCGGCCCGACGTCGCCGTCCTGGACGTGCGGCTGCCGGACGGCAGCGGGGTGGAGGTCTGCCGCGAGGTCCGCTCCCGGGACGAGAACATCAGGTGCCTGATGCTCACTTCGTACGCCGATGACGAGGCCCTCTTCGACGCGATCATGGCGGGCGCCTCGGGTTACGTACTGAAGGCCATCCGCGGCAACGAGCTGCTCAGCGCCGTGCGCGACGTGGCAGCCGGCAAATCCCTGCTGGACCCGGCGGCCACCGCACGCGTGCTGGAACGGCTGCGCGAGGGCAAGGACGGCAAGGCCGACGACCGGCTCGCCGGGCTCACCGACCAGGAGCGCCGGATTCTCGACCTGATCGGCGAGGGGCTGACGAACCGGGTGATCGGGGAGCGGCTGCACCTGGCCGAGAAGACCATCAAGAACTACGTCTCCAGCCTGCTCTCCAAGCTGGGCATGGAGCGGCGGTCCCAGGCGGCGGCGTACGTGGCGAGGCTGCAGGCCGAGAAGCGCTGAGAGGGCGGACACGGTGCCGGAACCTTGGCCCCCGCCTCGCCGGGGCGCCAGGGACCTCCCCGGCCCGGCCAGGGACTTTGGTCCCCGCCCGCCGGGGCCGCGGACCCTTACACCGCTCCTACCCGTCCCGGAGAGTGGTGGCATGTTTTCTTGCCGCCCTTCCGACACCGCCGGAACCGTGACTGGTTCCGGCTCGTCCGGCACTGCGGGTTCCTCCGGTACCTCCGTCACGGACAGGCTCCGCGCCGTCGAGCTGCTCGGCAGCGTCCGTCACGGCCGTATGGCCATGAGCATGCGCGCCCTGCCGTTCCTCGCGGTGGCCAGGCACCTGGTGATCGAGGGCCGTGTGGTGCTGCGGATGCACAGAGGGGTCGGCTTCCACGAGTCCTGCGACGGAAGCGTCGTCGCGTACGGGGCGGACAACTTCAGCCTCCCCGCGTCCGGTGGTGGCGCGGGAGACCTCTGGTCGGTGCAGTTCACCGGCCCGGTCGAGATCGTGCATCCACCCTCCGACCAGCGTGAACGCTTCGGGACCGGTCCGACCGAGGTCAACGGCGAACTGTTCGATCCCGTGTATCTGAGGCTCGATCCACACCTCGCCCATATGCACACTCTGGCTTTCGACGCAAGCCCGTAAGGGCAGACACGTAGCGTCACCTAACATGTGTCGAGTGCTGTGCTCATCTGTGACCTTCCCACCTGTCCCTCCGGTCGGCGAGGTCCTGCGCCGGCACCCGGACGCCGGCGAACTCCTCGCCTGCGAACCCCTCAGCAAGGGCCTGCTCAACCACGGTTATCGCGTGTCCACCACCCGCGGTTCGTACTTCCTCAAGCACCACCT
This sequence comes from Streptomyces mutomycini, assembly GCF_001700505.1. Classification (GTDB taxonomy): domain Bacteria; phylum Actinomycetota; class Actinomycetes; order Streptomycetales; family Streptomycetaceae; genus Streptomyces; species Streptomyces mutomycini. The sequence continues at coordinate 9,521 of NZ_MAPV01000037.1, read as the reverse complement.
CGACAAGCACCACCTGGACGATGCCAGCGGTGACCACGCCACGATCGTCCGGCAGCACAGGGCGACCCAGCGGCTGCACTCGCTCGGTGTGCCGGTCGCCCCTCCCCTCGCGGACACGCAGGGTGACACGGTCACGGTGATCGACGGGCAGCGTTACGCCCTCCACCGCTGGGTGGACGGCCTCCACCGGGACGGCACCCAGCTGACGACCGCCCAGTCACGCCGGCTCGGGGCCCTCCTCGGAGCCGTGCACACAGGTCTGGAGCAGGTCATGGAAGCGGACCCGCCACCTCCGGCCCGAGGCCGCAGTCCCGACCCCGCCGATACGTTCACACTGATCGACGAGCTGCTCACGGCGGCGCGGCGGCTGGGCCCCCGGGACGCGTTCGACGAGCTCGCCGTGCATCGTCTCGTCGAACGGCGAGCCCTGCTGGAGCAGCACGCGCACCGCCGCCCGCCCACACCCGAAAGCTCTGCGAGGGGATGGGTGCACGGCGACTTCCACCCGCTCAATCTGCTCTACCGGGGCGCCGACCCCGTCGCGATCGTGGACTGGGACCGCCTCGGTGTACAGCCGCGCGCGGAGGAGGCCGTACGGGCTGCGGCGATCTTCTTCGTCCGGCCGGACGGGGAGCTGGCGCTGGAGAAGGTGCGGGCGTACGCCCGCGCCTACCGCCGGTCGGCGGGCGCCGGAGCGGCCGAGCTGGCGGCCGCGGTGCACCGGGTCTGGTGGGAGCGCCTCAACGACTTCTGGATACTGCGCTGGCGTTACCGCCTCAACGACCGCAGGGCCGACCCGCAGTTCCCTGCGGTGTCGGCCCTGGCGGTGTGGTGGACGCGCCACTACGAGGCGGTCGGCGAGGCCTTCACGGGGTGAGGGCCTCCGCCCCCACTGCCCGCGGCGCCCGGCGTCACTACCCGGTGGTCGTGCCCGTGGCACCCGCGGCGGCGCCTGCCGCGGTGCCCGCCGGGGTGCCGCCGGCCGTGGATCCGTCCGTCGTCCCTCCCGAGTCGTCGCCGGTGGTGCCCTCGTCGGTGCCGCCGTCGGTGGTCCCACCGTCGTCACCGGTGCCGCCGTCCGTCGTCGTACCGCCGTCGGACGTTCCGCCCGTGGCCGGGTCCGGCGACGAGGGCGTCTCCGAGGGCTCCTCCGTCGGCTCGGTCGGTTCGTCCGACGGCGTGTACGTGGGCTCCTCGGTGGGCCACGACTGGCCGCCGGTGGAGTCGTCCGTCTCCTCCGTCTCCTCAGTCTCCTCGTCCGTCGGCTCCGAAGAGGACGGGGTCGACGACGGGGAGGACGAGGTGGAGGGCTTGGCCGGGGGCTTCTTGGTGTCGCCACCGCCGGCCGCCTGGAGCGCGAAGGCGACACCCGCACCGATCGCGATCAGCGCGAGCAGGACGAACAGCCACATCTTGCCGCGGCCACCGCCGTTGTGATGACCGCCGGCGTACGCCCCGTCGTCGGGGTTCATGGGAGGCAGGATCGGGCCCTGCGAGGTGTCCCCGTGCATCGGGCGCCCCATGGCCGCCGTACTGCCGCCCATGTTCATCGCAGCGGTGTGACCGCCGTCGTTCGCGTTGACCGGGCCGGTGTTCCACGTGCCCGTGTGACCGCCCTGGACCTGAAGCATCTGCAGGCTGTACTGGACGAGGCCGCGCATCTCCTCGGCGCTCTGGAACCGGTCGTCCGGATCCTTCGCGAGGGAGCGCATGACGAGCCCGTCCAGCTCCGGCGGGACCGAGCCTTCGGTCTGGGAGGGCGGGACCGGCATGTCCTGGACGTGCTGATAGACGACGGAGAGCGGGGTCTCGCCCGTGAACGGGGGCCGCAGAGCCAGCAGCTCGTAGAGCAGACAGCCGGTGGCGTACAGGTCGGAGCGGTGGTCGACCGCCTTGCCGAGCGCCTGCTCGGGGGAGAGGTACTGCGGCGTGCCCATGACCATGCCGGTCTGGGTCATCGTCGACTGGGCGCCGTGCAGCGCGCGGGCGATACCGAAGTCCATCACCTTGACCGCGCCGGAGTGCGTGATGATCACGTTCGCCGGCTTGATGTCACGGTGCACGATGCCGTGCTGGTGGGAGTACGCCAGGGCTTCCAGGACCCCCGACACGATGATCAGTGCCTGCTCGGGCGGCGGGGCCTCGGCCTGAAGCAGCAGGTCACGGATGGTGTTGCCCTCGACGAGCTCCATGACGATGTAGGGCACGGTCGCCCCGCCCACGACGTCCTCGCCGGAGTCGTACACGGCGACGATCGCGTGGTGGTTGAGCCCCGCGACCGACTGCGCCTCACGCGTGAAGCGGGCCTTGGAGACCGGGTCCTCGGCGAGGTCGGAACGGAGCAGCTTCACTGCCACCGTGCGTCCCAGACGGACGTCCTCCGCGGCGTAGACCTCGGCCATGCCGCCGCGGCCGAGCCGGTGGGTCATGCGGTAACGGCCGTCTCCGACCACACCGCCGACACCCCAGGAGTCGGTGCCATCCGAAACTCCGCCGCCGTTTGCTTCGGAATCGGGTGCCATCAGTCCTCGCCGTCGTTTCTGTCCGCGCGTCCGCGGGTTCTCACGGTGCTTTGCTGCATTGCCACGTCACGCTACAGCCTCTGTGCCACCCACCCGTTTTCAGAGTGACGGGCCATCCAATCGGCTCGCGCGCCGTCCGCGCAAATTCCATGCGCTTCCTGTAACGCTTCCGAGACGCTTCTTGTGCGTAGGGTCACGGAACGGGCACCCGGCTTGACGTGTCGTACCCCTCGGGCAGACTTGGCCGGTAACAGGGATGATCGCGTCCGTCGGGCGCCGAGGGGGATGCAAGTCATGAGCCACGACGGCGCACAGGGGCGCTACGCGGGCGGTTCCGTGGCCGGCGGCCGCTACCAGCTGCGCGATCTTCTCGGCGAGGGCGGCATGGCGTCCGTCTACCTCGCGTACGACTCCGCACTGGACCGGCAGGTCGCCATCAAGACGCTGCACACGGAACTGGGGCGCGAGCAGTCCTTCCGCGAGCGGTTCCGGCGCGAGGCGCAGGCCGTCGCCAAGCTGCAGCACACCAACATCGTCTCGGTGTTCGACACGGGCGAGGACGAGCTCGGCGGCGCACTGATGCCGTACATCGTCATGGAGTACGTCGAGGGGCAGCCCCTCGGCTCCGTGCTCCAGTCGGACATCCAGCAGTACGGCGCGATGCCCGCCGACAAGGCGCTCAAGGTGACGGCCGATGTGCTGGCCGCCCTGGAGACCAGCCACGAGATGGGCCTCGTCCACCGCGACATCAAGCCCGGCAACGTCATGATGACCAAGCGCGGCGTCGTCAAGGTGATGGACTTCGGTATCGCCCGGGCCATGCAGTCGGGCGTCACGTCGATGACGCAGACCGGAATGGTCGTCGGCACCCCTCAGTACCTCTCCCCCGAGCAGGCGCTCGGCCGCGGCGTCGACGCGCGCTCCGACCTCTACTCGGTCGGCATCATGCTCTTCCAGCTGCTCACGGGGCGCATCCCGTTCGATGCGGACTCCCCGCTCGCCATCGCTTACGCGCATGTGCAGGAGGAGCCGGTCGCCCCGTCGAGCATCAACCGGTCGGTCACCCCCGCGATGGACGCCCTGGTCGCCCGCGCGCTGAAGAAGAACCCGAACGAGCGCTTCCCGAGCGCCGCGGCGATGCAGGACGAGGTCGCGCGCGTGCTGAGCGCGAACGGCCCCGCGGGCGCCCCCGCGATCATCGGCGGCGTCACCCCGGCGAACAGCGGCTCGGGCGTCGGCTCGGCGGTCTTCCCGCCCGTCGACCAGGCCACCGCGCCGCCGCAGGGCGTGCAGACGCCGTACCAGCCGCAAACCCACCCGCAGCACCAGCCGGGTCCTTACGGCGTTCCGACCCCCGCTCCCACGCCGGGCTACGGCTACCCGCAGGCGGCTCAGCCTTACGGGACTCCGGCGCACCTGGGACAGCATTCCCCGCCCCCGCACGCCATGTCGCCGCAGACGGCGACCGGCTCCGGCGGCAGCAGCGGATCCAAGCGCAACATGCCGGTCGTCCTGGGGTCGATCGTGGTCGCCCTGGTCGCGATCGGCGGCCTGGTCGCCTACCTGAACATGGGCGGCGAATCGGAGAACGCCAAGGGCGGCGACCCGAGTTCCAGCGAGTCCACCGCCGCCGGGGAGCACAAGCCCCCGGAGCGGAACCGGACGATGGACGAGGAGGACTGCACCGACGCCACCGAGGACTCGAACGACCCGGCGAAGGTCCAGGCCCCGAACTTCGTCTACAAGGACATCATCTCCGCAAGGTCCTGTGCGGACGCGGCCGGCTGGACGGTCAAGGTCATCGAGGTGGAGGGCAACACCTACGCCGAGGACCAGGTCACCGACCAGTTCCCGACCACGGGCACGGCCGTGCCGGAGCGGGGCGCGCACTTCGAACTGCGGATCGCTACGGGGGACCCGGCCTGACCGGCCCTTCCCTTCTCCACCGTCCGCTCCCGCCGCCTTCGGCCGGGCTGTTCCGGCCCGCGGGTGAGATGCGGCTTACGGGCGTCTCCGGGATGCTGGAGACATCAAGGCATGTGACGCTGATCTCATGCCCCCAGGACTCCCGGCTTCGCGGTCGTCACGGTGCGTCGCCTGCCTGGTGACGGTGGTCTGCGTGGCACTCGGCCCCACCGCCTGGGCATACGGGGACAACGGACCGACGGCGTCCGCCGGCCCGGGGCACCTGGCACCGGCGAAGCCCTCGGGCTCCCCTTCTCCCACCGTGAGCTCCTCCGCCGAGGAGCCGCCTCTGGCCGGCCGACAGGCCGGGGAGGGCAGGGCTCGGCCCGGGCGGTCGCTCTCTCCCATGGAGACCGCGGACTCCGAGGCCACGGCGGACGAGATGCCACCGGATCCGGACCCCGTGGACGTACCCGCGTTCACACCGCCGCCCGAGGCGTTCCCGCAGCCGGGTGAGTCGCCACGGCAGCGGCAGGCACTGGACGAGCCCGCCCTGCCGCATGTGCGAGACGTGTCGCTGGGCAGCGGAATCGCACTGGTCGGGCTGGGGCTGGCGTTCCTGGCGTTCCGCATGCGCCGCGCGAACTGACCCTGCCCGCTGCGGATGGCTCGATGCGCCGACGCCCTCGGTGCCGGCACCCTCGGTCGCCTCGGTGCCATAGGTGCCTCAGTGTCATAGATGCCTCAGCGCCATAGGGGTCCCGGCGCCCTCTGTGCCCCGGCACCCTGGAAGAGGGTGATCATCCATTTCCGGGGGCACCACCATGGTGCGAGGTCTGTGTGCGAGACAATGGCGTCATGGAGATGCCGAGGAATGAACGGTCGCAGGAGCACCCCCAAGTCCTCGTGGTGGGGCAGGACGGAATGGCCATCGGCGGCGGTGGCGGTGACGACGAGTCGCGCGAGGTACCGGTGACGGAGATGGTCGAGCAGCCCGCGAAGGTCATGCGCATCGGCAGCATGATCAAGCAGCTTCTGGAGGAGGTCAGGGCGGCTCCTCTCGACGAGGCGAGCCGGGTCAGGCTGAAGGAGATCCACGCGAGCTCGGTGAAGGAGCTCGAGGACGGTCTGGCGCCGGAGCTCGTGGAGGAGCTGGAACGCCTCTCGCTGCCGTTCACCGAGGAGTCCGTTCCTTCCGAAGCCGAGCTGCGGATCGCGCAGGCCCAGCTGGTCGGGTGGCTGGAGGGGCTCTTCCACGGTATTCAGACGGCACTGTTCGCCCAGCAGATGGCGGCCCGTGCGCAACTGGAGTCCATGCGCCGTGCCCTTCCTCCGGGTGTCGGGCATGAGGACGAGGAAGGCGGCGTCGATCCGCACGGTCCGGCACGCTCCGGCCCTTATCTGTAGCACCAGTCCTCCACCGACCGCGGTACGCACCGGGGCCCGGCACTCGCGATGTCGCGATGTGTGCCGGGCCCCGGCGTTTGCCAGCCTGTGGTGGGCGTCGTGGTGCGTCGCGTTTCCGCGCCTCGGGCCGTTCGACGTCAGGCGTGCGCCGGTCAGGCCTGCGCCGGTCAGACCGCCGGCGCCGCGAGGAGGATCTTGCCGACGTGGCTGCTGGACTCCATCAGCCGGTGTGCCTCCGCTGCCTCCGCCATCGGCACCGTGCGGTCCACGACGGGCCGGACGACGCCATCGGCGAGCAGCGGCCACACATGTTCGCGTACCGCCGCGATGATCGCGGCCTTCTCCGCGAGCGGCCGCGCGCGCAGCGAGGTCGCCGTGACGGCGGCCCGCTTGCTCAGCAGGGCGCTGAGGTTCAGCTCGCCCTTCGCTCCGCCCTGGAGGCCGATGATGGCGAGACGGCCGTTCACCGCCAGTGCCCGCACGTTCCGGTCCAGATACTTCGCCCCGACGATGTCGAGGATCACATCCGCTCCCGCACCGTCCGTCGCCTTGCGCAGTTCCTCGACGAAGTCCTGCTCGCGGTAGTCGATGAGGATGTCGGCGCCGAGTTCCTGACAACGCGCCAGCTTCCCGGGACTCCCCGCAGTCACCGCGACGCGCGCGCCGACTGCCTTTGCGAGCTGGATCGCCATAGTGCCGATCCCGCTGGACCCGCCGTGCACCAGAAGCGTCTCACCGGGGCGCAGGTGGGCCACCATGAAGACGTTGGACCAGACGGTGGCCGCCACCTCGGGCAGCGCGGCGGCCTGCGTCAGGTCCACGCCGTCGGGCACGGGCAGCAGCTGCCCGGCCGGCACGGCGACCTTCTGCGCGTATCCGCCGCCCGCGAGCAGTCCGCAGACCTCGTCGCCCACGGACCACCCGGTCACCCCGGGGCCGAGTGCCGCGATGCGGCCCGCGCACTCGAGGCCGGGGTAGGGCGAGGCGCCGGGCGGAGGATTGTAGAAACCCTGCCGCTGCAGAACGTCGGCCCGGTTGACCGCGCTGGACACGACCTCGACGAGTACCTCGCCCTCGCCTGGTACGGGATCGGGGACCTCGGCCCATACGAGCGCTTCGGGGCCGCCGGGTTCGGGGATCGTGATCGCATGCATGGCCGCGAGGCTACTCCGTACAGCGTCCCGGACGCGGGCGGACCTGGCTGCGTCGCGCCCGGATCCCGAGGCGTCACACCCTGATCCTGCGCGCTACGGCCGCTGGTTGGGCTGCTGGGGATGGTTCGCCGACGAGGTGTGGAGCGGAGAGGCCCGCACGATCGTGATCAGCCGGTCCGTCAGCTGCAGCGGACTGGCCGCCGGGTCGTCGTAGCCGAGAAGCCGGTGGCCACGCAGGACACTGACCACCAGGTCGTCGGTCTCCCGGACGCTCTTGCCCACCTCGGCCTTTATGACCGGCCGTTCGACCAGATCGAGCCCGCTGCCCTGCTGGATCAGATCCTCCATCACCGTGCCCGCGCTGGGACTGAGGACTGACAGCCCGAGCAGACGGCCCGCAGCGCTCGCGCTGGTGATCACGGCGTCGGCGCCGGACTGCCGGAGCAGTGGCGCGTTCTCCTCCTCGCGCACAGCAGCCACGATCTTGGCGCCCCGGTTGAGCTGACGCGCGGTCAAGGCGACCAGTACGGCGGTGTCATCGCGCTGGGTGGCGATGATGATCTGACGAGCCTTCTGAAGTTCGGCTCGCAACAGCACATCGCTGCGTGTCGCATCGCCCAGCACACCGACGAAGCCTTCGGCGTTGGCGGCTTCGATCACCTTTCCGGCCGGATCGACAATGACGATCTGGTCCTTCTTGAGACCGGTGGCACAGAGCGTCTGGATCGCCGATCGGCCCTTCGTGCCGAAGCCGACGACCACTGTGTGTTCACGCAAGTTGGTTCTCCAACGGTTCAGGCGAAAGTCCTCCCGGGTCCGTTCCGTCAGGACCTCAAGGGTGGTGCCGACCAGGATGATCAGGAAGAGCACGCGCAACGGCGTCACCAGCACCACGTTCACGAGCCGGGCCGGGTCGCTGTACGGGACGATGTCGCCGTAGCCGGTCGTCGACAGCGTCACTGTCGCGTAGTAGACGGCGTCGAGGAAGTCGACCTTGTCGTCCGCGTTGTCGTGGTATCCGTCACGGTCGGCCCAGACGATGAAGACCGTGGTGGCCAGCACCGTGAGAGCCATCGCCAGTCGCTTCGCCACCTGACGCAGCGGCCTGTCGACCACCCTCCGGGGCAGAAGCACCCGGGTCGGGACGACATGTTCGTCTGCGCGCCTGGCCATTGCGTCGTGGCCGGGAAGTTTCACGTGAAACACCCTTCCGTCCACGGCGACGCCGAGGCCCACGGTAGATCGAGGATCTCCACCTCGGTGCCGGACCGTACCCCGCCGGGCGGCACCACGGCCAGCCCGTCCGCGGCGGCGATCCCCCGGAGCATGGCGGGGCCGTTGTAATGGAGGGCCACGACGCTTTCGTCGCGATGGACCACAGGGATCAGCCGGGTGTCATGCGGGTGCCCGTGCACCTCTTCGTGGACGGGTGCGCTGTAGCGGTCCGGAGCGGACCTGCCTGCGATTGCCCGGAGCAGAGGCTCGGCCAGCGTCAGCAGCCCGGACACCGCGGCGAGGGGGTTGCCGGGCAGGCCCACCAGGCAAGGGCCGCCCTCTGCGAGCCGCGCCAGCAGCATCGGATGGCCAGGACGCACAGCCACTCCGTCGACCAGTAGCTCGGCCCCGATGTCGGCCAGGACCGGGTGGACGTGGTCCACCGGGCCGGACGCTGTCCCGCCCGTGGTGAGGATCAGATCGGCATCGGACGAGACGAGAGCATGACGAAGCGCCTCGGCGTCATCGTCGAGGCGCCTGGGCTCGGCGACCTCGGCCCCCAAAGAGCGGAGCCAAGGGGCCAGCATGGGGCCGAGCGCGTCCCGGATCAGCCCGTCCCGCGGGAGCCCCGCGGTGAGTAGCTCGTCACCGAGGACGAAGACGTCCACACGGGGTCGGGGTACGGCTACAAGGGCGTCGTAACCCGCGGCAGCCGCCAGGCCGAGAACCGGCGGGGTCACCACGGTTCCGACGGGAAGGAGCTCGTCACCGGACCTGCATTCCTGCCCCCGGGGCCGGATGTCCTGGCCAGGGACGACTTCGCGGGTGGCGTGCAGCAGCCCCTTGGCCTCGTCGCAGTGTGCATGCTCGCTGCGGATGACGGCAGTGGCGTCCGCCGGAAGACGTGCGCCGGTGGCGATCCGGAGGGCCTGCCCGTCCGGGAGCGGCTCTGCCGCTCCGCGTCCGGCGAGCAGCCCTTCGCCCTCCCGCACGCTCCAGGGGCCCGGCCCCGCGACGGCCCAGCCGTCCATCGCCGAGGTGTCGAACGACGGCAGATCAGTGAGCGCGACAACGGCCTCGGACAGGACATGCCCGAGAGCCCGGTCGAGAGGGAGCCGGTGGGCGGCGAGGGGAGCGGCACGGCCGAGACGCTCGGCCAGAGCGCGCGCCCCCGCCCAGGCGGTGGCCCTTGCCCGGTGGTCGTGTGAAGAGGACGGAGAGTGTCGGGCCGACGAGGTTCCGTGACCGCTGGTATGACCCGAGGGGACCGACGCGTCCGGGGCCGGAGCGGGGGGGCTCGGTGGCGGGGAGCTCGGGG
>NZ_MAPV01000369.1 GCF_001700505.1 Streptomyces mutomycini | reverse complement strand
CACCGCCCCACCCCGCCGTCGACCACCCCGCGACCGGTGCGTCTAAGCTCGCTGACCATGACCACGAGCAACGTCGACGAGTACGTCACCGCCGAACTGAACCGGCTGCGCGAGAGCATCGACAACATCGATGCCGCAGTCGTCCACATGCTCGCCGAACGCTTCAAGGCCACCCAGCAGGTCGGCCACCTCAAGGCCGAACACCACCTGCCGCCCGCCGACCCGGCCCGCGAGGCCCGCCAGATCGCCCGGCTCCGCCAGCTCGCCGAGAGCGCCAGGCTCGACCCCGCCTTCGCCGAGAAGCTGCTGAACTTCATCGTGGCCGAGGTCATCCGCCACCACGAGCGCATCGCCGAGGAATCCGCCGGCCCCGACGCCTGACCCACGACCGGGCCGCGCCCGGCCGGCGCCCGCGCCCCCGTCCGTGCCCGCGCCGCGCGAGTGCCGCTTTCGGCCCGTGCCCGCTTCCGGCCCGTGCCGCGCAGGACCCGGCGTTCACGGCTCCCCCCGGGCCCGGCACCT
>NZ_MAPV01000368.1:693-828 GCF_001700505.1 Streptomyces mutomycini | reverse complement strand
CAGCCAGAGGCCGAACGACCACGCCGGGGGGAGGGCGGGGAGGCCGGTGAGGCCGGCGTACCGGGAGAGGACGTCCTTCGGCGTGGGGCCCGCGATGACGAAGTACTCCAGCGTCTGGTCCTCGACGCTGAACTG
>NZ_MAPV01000368.1:386-668 GCF_001700505.1 Streptomyces mutomycini | reverse complement strand
ACGGCGTGAAGCGCTCGCCGAGGCCGTGGACGGTCTCGCCCACTCCGAGGGCGAGCTGCGCGAACATGTGGTGGCCGCCGCCGTCGACGGTGGCGTACGCGCTGCCCTTGCGGCCCGCGGAGGTCAGGACCCGGCCGTCCCCGTCGAGGAACTCCAGGCCGAACGTTCCCTCGGTGGGAAGCCGCAGGGTCAGCGGGCCGCTGGTCAGCTCGGCGGTCGCGCCCTCGGTCCGGGTCGTGGCGGCGGACTGCTGTGCGGCGCCCGGCAGTTCGAAGTCGGGGC
>NZ_MAPV01000368.1:0-373 GCF_001700505.1 Streptomyces mutomycini | reverse complement strand
AAGCCGTCGGTGAACTTCATGGGGGTGGTCCTTAGCCGATCAGGGGTGCTGGGCGGGCCGTCAGGGCGCCTGCGGCAAGCGCGGCTGCGGGTCCTCTCGATTTTGATCGTACACAAAACAAATGTGACCGACAGGACTGGTGCACGCCGGGAATTCCCGGATTGCCCGCAAAGCCGAACACCACGACGTGACCTCGGATCTGCCATGTTGGCGCCACGTGACCGACACGTCACGGAAATGGTCTAGAAACCATGGGCGGGATGGCGTATTAGTACTGCAAGCAAACAAATTGGCTGGTCGGGCGCACTGCCGCCCGGGCCCGACGTCGACAAGAGGCTGTGCAATGCCGGACCGCTTCACTCCCACCCCTGCG
>NZ_MAPV01000367.1 GCF_001700505.1 Streptomyces mutomycini | reverse complement strand
CGTGTCCCCCGTTCCCCGTTCCCCGTAGACCTCAGGCCACCAGCTCGCCGAAGGACTCCTCCTCGTCACGGCCGAAGCTGAGGACCTCGTCCTCGCGCAGCCGGCGGAGCGACCGCCAGATGCTCGACTTCACCGTGCCGACACTGATGTCGAGGATGGACGCGATCTCGGGGTCCGTGCGGCCCTCGTAGTAGCGGAGCACCAGCATCGTGCGCTGGAGTTCCGGCAGCCTTGCGAGAGCCTGCCAGAGCACCGCCCGCAGTTCGGTGCCCCGCATCGCGTCCGTGTCGCTGACCGTCTCCGGCAGCTCCTCGGTCGGGTATTCGTTGAGCTTGCGCCTGCGCCACGCGCTGATGTGCAGGTTGGTCATGGTGCGGCGGAGGTATCCGCCGACCGCAGCCTTGTCGCTGATCCTGTCCCACGCCCGGTACGTCGAGAAGAGGGCGCTCTGCAGCAGGTCCTCGGCCTCGAACCGGTCGCCGGTCAGGTGGTAGGCGGTCGCGTACAGGGAG
>NZ_MAPV01000366.1 GCF_001700505.1 Streptomyces mutomycini | reverse complement strand
GTGGGACCAGTAGTAGAAGAAGTCCTGGGCGAGCAGCATGAGCAGGACCGTCCACCACAGGACGGGGACGCGCAGCGGGGTGAGTTCGTAGACCGCGGCGTAGATCGCGACGACGGGTATCTTCCACAGCAGGTCGAAGACCAGGCTGCCGAGCCCCATGGTGACGCTGGTGGCGGCGTCCTTGGCGTCGTACCCGGCGGCGTTCTCGTCCGGGTGAAGCCGGTGGACCACCATTTCGACGACGGTGAGCAGGACGAAGGCCGGGATCGACCACAGCACTACATCGGGCAGGTTCGGCTCCATGCGAGCACCGTAGGGCCGCCCCGGGTGCCGGGCATAGACGTTGTTACCGACAAGTATGCGAGACATGGCGTCACGGGCGTTTGGTGGGTTCCGCCAACTGCCCCGTCGCAGGATTTCCGGCACGGGCGTCATCCGCAAGGAAGAACGCGCTTGCCGTACCGGGAGGTTGCGCCGGTTCGTCCGGTCACGACGGTGGCCG
>NZ_MAPV01000365.1 GCF_001700505.1 Streptomyces mutomycini | reverse complement strand
GGGCCGGCTTCCCGGGGTTCCCGCGGCGCCCGGGGTTCCCGGGGTTCCCGGGGTTCACGGGAGCGTTCGGAGGCGGTGTCCGGTGCGCGGGTGCCGTCCTGTTCATCGTGGGACTCTCCGCTGCCGGGTTCCTCGGTGTCCTCGCCGTCCCTCGGTTCCCCGGTGCCCCCGGCCTCCTCGGTGTCCTCGCCCTCCGCGCTCTCGTCGGGGTCGGGCTCTTCGGGGCCTTCGTCGGCCTCCAGCTCGAAGTCCTTCACGGCGCTGCCTTCCAGGGCGGCCCGGGTGTACGCGGCCCAGGTCTGGGCGGGTGCGCCGCCGCCGTTCATGCGGGCGAGGCCGAGTGCGCCGTAGAGGGGTTTCTGGACGCCGGTCTCGGGGTCCTGGCCCATGACGGCGATGACGGTGGCGAGGTCGGGGGTGTACCCGGCGAACCAGGCGGCCTTGTCCTCCTCGGCGGTGCCCGTCTTGCCCGCGGCGGGGCGGCCCGCGCCTTGCGCAGCGGTACCGGTGCCGCCGTCGACGACGCTCCGCAGGACCGAGGTGGTGGTGTCGGCGGCTTCGCGGCTGACGGCGCGCCGGGTGTTCCGGGCGGGTAGTGCGAGCTCCGTGTCGTTCTTGCTGATCTTGACGACGAGGGTGTGGGGGCGCTGTCTGCCGTGGTCGGCGAGGGTGGCGTAGGCGGAGGCCATGTCGACGACGCTGGCGGTGGCGGGGCCGAGCGCGATGGAGGGGG
>NZ_MAPV01000364.1:1037-1195 GCF_001700505.1 Streptomyces mutomycini | reverse complement strand
GGGGAGAGGCACCGGGAGGGGGAGAGCTGCCCGCCGGGGCCGAGCGGTACGCGGACCTGCCGGAGGCCGATCCGTACGCGGCGCCGCCCGAGGTGGAGATCCGGCCCGAGGACGATGCCACGATCATCTACACCTCCGGCACCACCGGCCGGCCCAAG
>NZ_MAPV01000364.1:272-988 GCF_001700505.1 Streptomyces mutomycini | reverse complement strand
CGACGAGGCCCTGCGGCTGATCCGCAGGCACGGGGTCACCCACTACGCGGGCGTCCCGGCCACCGCGCTGCAGCTGCTCTCGGCTGCGGACCGGGCGGGCGACGGGCTGGAGAGCCTGAAGGGGCTGAACACCGGTGGCGCTGCGGCTCCGCCCGATCTGGTCGCCCGGCTCACGGCCCGGCACGGTGAGCGGATCGAGCCGCGCAACGGCTACGGCCTGACCGAGACCAGCGGCGGGGTGCTGGCCAACTTCGGGGCCGCGTACCGGGCACACCCGGACTCCGTCGGCACCCCCACGCCTGTCACCGAGATCCGGATCGCCGGTCCCGCGGGCGAGGAGCTCCCGGAGGGCGAGGCGGGCGAGCTGTGGCTGCGGGGCCAGTCCCTGGTGCGTGGCTACTGGCGCGACGAGGGGGCGACGGCCGAGGCGTTCACCGGCGGCTGGTTCCGTACGGGGGATGTCGCCGTCGTCCGGGGCGGCCGGGTGTCGGTCGTCGACCGGATCAAGGACGTGGTGATCCGGGGCGGTGAGAACGTGTACTGCGTGGAGGTCGAGTCCGTGCTGCACGGCCATCCCGATGTCGAGGACGCGGCGGTGCTGGGCGTCCCGCATCCGGTGCTGGGCGAGGAGGTCGCGGCGGTCGTCCGGGTGGGGCCGGGGTCCGCCGTCACTGCGGACGAGCTGCGTGCGCACGTGGGCCGGAGTCTGGCGGCGT
>NZ_MAPV01000364.1:0-224 GCF_001700505.1 Streptomyces mutomycini | reverse complement strand
TCTCGCCCGGTGCGAACGGGGCGTCGGAGAGCTCGGCCTGGACGTTCGGCCGCCGGGTGCAGCCGCCGCTGTCCTCGGTGCTGTCCTCGACGGAGACCGGGCCCTGCCCGGTGTCCACGTCGGAGCTCACCTTGTATATGAGGACGCCGGGACGGCAGACCGCCTCGTCGTTGCCCTCGGGGGTCCGTACCTCCACGGCGTAGCCGGACTGCGCGCTCACCGGC
>NZ_MAPV01000363.1 GCF_001700505.1 Streptomyces mutomycini | reverse complement strand
GCCCGGGGACGTCGATGACCACAGTCGGATCGATGGCGGGCTCCTCCTGGCCGTCGACGGCGGCCGGGCCAGGTTGGTCGTCCGATGCCTGGTGCTCGCTCACATCGCGGGCTCCGGCATCGTCGAGGATGCGCCGGATCGTCTTCGGTGAGGTGCCGTACTGCCGGGCGAGCGCCTTCACGGCGGTGCCCTGCTCGGTGTAGGCGGTGACGACGTCGGCGGCCTGGTCCTCCGTAAGCGCGGTCGGGCGTCCGAGGGTCTTGCCGGAGGCTGCTGCTGCGGCGATGCCTTCGCGGGTGTTCTCCGAGATCATGTCGCGCTGGAACTCCAGCACGGCCGCGAGCACGCTGACCATCATCTTGGTGCCCGGGTCGTCCGAGGCGAGGTCGATGCCGGAAAGCAGCCCCGACTCCACCCGTAGGTGCAGGCTGCGCCGGATGAGCACCGGCCGCAGCTCGATGATGTCCGCCACCGACCGGAAGAGGCGGGCAGCGTCCGCGATCCGGATCGTGTCGCCGACCGCGGCTTCATCGAGCAGCTGCTTGAAGCCGGTGCGGTTGAGGGACAGGACACGGCTGGAGGTCGCCGGGTCCTCGTAGGCCGGAGCGCCGGCGGCGAGCAGCGCGGCCAGGGCGTGCTGCTGTCGGGCGTCGGTCTGCTTGTCCGTCGAGTGCCGCAGGTACAGGCGGTCGGTCATGCTCCGGCTGCCATCGGTTCGTCGTCTGCCAGCTCGATCAGAGCGAGCACCGCGGCATGGCGGTCCGAGTCGCTGCCCAGCGGCCGACCGCCTGTACC
>NZ_MAPV01000362.1:422-593 GCF_001700505.1 Streptomyces mutomycini | reverse complement strand
GCGGTCGTGGTGCCTGTGGGGCCTGCGGTACGGGGGCCGGGGCGGGCTCCGGGACGGGATCGGGCTCGCGCGGTGCGCACACGGGTGCGCGCTTGGCTCGGCGCAGGGGCGTTGCGGTGGTCGATGCGGTGTCGGCGCCCGGCTGGTTGCACGAGACCGTGCGCGTCACGA
>NZ_MAPV01000362.1:0-287 GCF_001700505.1 Streptomyces mutomycini | reverse complement strand
AGGTGGTTGCCGATGACGGTGAAGCCCGCGGCGTGCCGGACGTTGATGTGGATGACACCGGACGACGGCGCGGAGCCCCTGGAGGCAACGGGCCGGGCGCACGGGGGCGCGGTAATCTGCTGGGTATCCATCGGGAAGCGTCTTCTTCCTCGGTGGTCAGGCCCTCGATCGGGATTCGCAGTCCCGGCCGGGGGCCGTCTCATGTCTGTGGTGGTCGGGGCGAGCATATGCCCGGCAACCCGTGCCAAATCCAGCTCAGTTGCCATATGTCACCCGCGCGGGTGACA
>NZ_MAPV01000361.1 GCF_001700505.1 Streptomyces mutomycini | reverse complement strand
CGCGGCGGTCGGCATGGTCTCCTGGCCGGTTCTTGGTCGGGGCGGTCTTCTTACGTGCCGTATGGGATGTGGCGTGGGTGTTGGTGGGTTTCTCTGTCCGGTTGGTCTGACGTTACAGATCGGTGCTGATCAACGGGCGCAGGGTGGAGCCGTTGCGGTTTTTCAGCACGTTGAGCTGGCTGGGGATGCGGCGGCTGAGTTCGGTGACGTGGCTGACGATGCCCACGGCTCGGTTTCCGGCGCGTAGTTGGTCCAGGACGTCCATGACTTCTTGCAGGTTCTGTTCATCGAGGGTGCCGAAGCCTTCGTCGATGAACAGGGTTCCCAGGGGGCGGCCGCTGGCTTCCTGGGTGACGACGTCGGCGAGGCCGAGGGCAAGAGCGAGGGAGGCGGTGAAGGTTTCGCCGCCGGAGAGGGTGGAGGTTTCGCGTTCGGTGCCGGTCCAGGTGTCGAGGATTCTCAGTCCCAGGCCGGACTTGAGGCGTCCGCGTCGGCCTGCGTCCTTGTCGGCGGTGTGCTGAAGGAGGTAGCGCTCCGAGGTCATGGCCTGGAGCCGGATGTTGGCTGCCTCAGCGATCTCTTCGAGTCGGGCGGCCAGGACGTAGGCCTCGAGTTCCATGCTGAGGGTGTTGGCTGTGGTGGCGGCGGAGGCGATGGTGGCCAGGCGGTCGGCCAGGGCGTGGCGGGCTTGCAGGGGTTTCAGGTCGTTGAGGCGGGCTGTGAGGGTGGAGGTCAGTTCGGTCAGGGCGGTGACCCGGTGACGGGCCTGCTGGCGGGTGGCTGCGGTCTTCTTCATGCGGTCTTCGGCCTCGAGCAGGGCTTTGGCTACGGCTTGGAGGTCGGCGGGGGGCTGGAGGCTGGCTTCCAGCAGGTTCGAGGTTTTCAGGAGGTCGGTGACGACGGCGTCGTCCTTGCCCCATTGGTCGAGTTCCTGGCTCCACTGGTCGAGGAGCTGGGGGTCCTTGAGGGCAGCGGTTGCCTCCTCGAGAGTCGGGAACCCGGCGTCGTGGGCGGTGGTGGTGGCGGTGGTCGTCGCGTCGCGGTGGCGGGAGGTTGCGTCGGCTGCCTTCTGGGCGGCGTCGATCGCGCCGGACAGGTTTTTGGCGGTGCGGCTGAGTTCGGTGATGCGCTCGTCAAGGGTGGTGGCGGTGCCGCGTGCTGTGGCCAGGGTGTCGGCGAGGGTGCTCTGCTGGTGGGCCAGGGTTTTGGTGCGTGCCTGGCATTCGGTCACGCGGTCCTGGGCTTGTTGGCGCTGCTGGGTGCGGGTGTCGTGCTCTGTGCGGAGGCGGGTCAAGGTCTCCTGGACTGCGGGCAGTGCGCTGGCAGCGTCGCAGGCGGCCCGGTGGGCTGCCTTGGCCTTTTGGAGCTGCGCCTTGAGCTCGTCGCTGGGGGTGGGGCCCGCTGCTCCGGCTGCTTCGGCGTGCTGGGTGGCGAGCTCGTTGTGGCGGCGGCTGGCTTGCGTGTGCAGCGTGTCGGCCTGTTCGTGGAGGGTGCGGGCCTTCTCCTCG
>NZ_MAPV01000360.1 GCF_001700505.1 Streptomyces mutomycini | reverse complement strand
ACGAAGGCCAGCTTCGGGCCGCCCTTCGTGGCCAGCGGTTCGAGGGTGTGTTCGCTGGTGCCGGGCATCGCGGCACAGCTGACCTGATCGTTGCCCAGCCAGCCGAGCTTCCATTTGTGCCAAGCCAGGAAGTCGTTGTTGGCCCCCCAGTCCTCGGACATGATGTCCCAGTGCCCCACGNNCGTGGCCGTTCTCGTGGGGCAGGACCCGGTAACCGGTCTCCTCGTACGAGCCCGAGCCGTCGTCCTGGCGGCTGTAGACGAAGGACGTGTTGGCGAGCGGGACGCCGTCGGCGAGAGGGGCGTCGTCGTTGCCGGAGAAGGTCACCGACAGGACGGTGTCCAGCGCGGAGGGGCCGGCGTTCGGGGTGACGAGCACGTTGACCAGGTCGTACGCCGCGAAGTCGACCTTCGGATCGGCGACGGCCACCAGGTCCTTGACCATCTTGCGGTAGCCCGGTTCGTACGGTGAGCCGCGCTCTATCCCGTACTCCGAGAACGGCAGGGGCATACGCAGCCAGTCGTCCACGGGTGCTTCGGGGAGGTAGGTGAGCCGGCCGTAGGAGCTGGTGCTGAACCAGTCGGAGGTCTGCGGGAAGAACTCCGCGAGCCGGTCCGCCGCCGGTTCCGTCGCCTTCGCGTCGGGGAAGTCGATCATCAGGTTGAGCGCTCTGATCCGGCCGGTGGAGCGTGTGTAGCCGGGGGCCGTCGGCATGCCCTCCGACATCTGTACGCCCATGGCCGTGGGTATTCGGCACGGTGCGAGGCCGGTCCCCCTCGGCGCGGCCACCGGTCCGGCGGAGGCGCGGCTGGCGACGGGGAGGGTGGAGCTGGCCGATGCCACCGTCGCTATGACCAGGGCCGCGGCGCCGGCCAGTGCGAGGGGGCGGCGATGTCCGCGTATCCGGTGGCGGGGCTGCTGCATATGGCTTCGCCTTCGGTCCGCGGCAGCCGACCGGCTCCGACTGCGCTCTGGCGCTCAGCCTCTTCCCGGTGGTGGGGGACCGCTCGCTGAGTGCGCCGATCGGGGGATTTCCGCCGCATGTGGTGTGTGGCGCAGG
>NZ_MAPV01000036.1 GCF_001700505.1 Streptomyces mutomycini | reverse complement strand
GCTCCGCACCGCCCCTCGCCCGCCACGGCGACGGACGAGCCGCCGGCCCCCTGCCCGATGGAGGCGACCGCGCAGTCGTCACCGGCCGCCGGCAGCGGGGCGGCGAACAGCAGGAACAGGGTGGCGGCCGTCAGCCGCCATATGCGTGATCCGTACACGCCGGGGATCATGTTCCCCTCGGCCGCCGTGCACGCGGAGGGAGAGCCGATTCGCCTGATGGAGGGACATTCGGCAATTCGCGTTTGCGCCCGTCGAAGATTGTCCGGGCTTCCGTTGAACACCCGGGCGCCGGTCTGCCGTACCTAGGGCAACGAAAGACGCGGTCTCGCGTCCCGGCCGGCAGAAGGACAACGGGAGTCGACATGGATACCTGGCGGAACGCCTCGCTCGCGGTTGCGGCGGTGGCCCTGTTGGCGCTGACGACGGCGTGCGGTCAGGAGGGGAGCACCGCTTCCCCCAACGGCCAGGCCGTGGGAAACGCGGCTCCCGCACAGCGGCCCGCCGACGGCGCCTACGGCTCGGACAGCGGCTACGGCTCCGGCGCGGCCGAGGGCGAGGAACCCGGGGAGGCCGGACAACTCGCCGTGTGGGACAGCAAGAAGCTGGGCAAGGTGCTGACCGACAGCGAGGGCTTCACGCTCTACCGGTTCGACAAGGACACCTCCGAACCGCCCACGTCGAATTGCGACGGTGACTGTGCGAAGGTGTGGCCCGCGGTGCCCGCGCAGGGCGCCGAAGCTGCCGCGGGAACCGATGCGTCACTGATCGGCGAGGTCACGCGGTCCGACGGAACGAAACAGCTGACCGTCGCGGGCTGGCCGATGTACCGCTACGCCGAGGACACCGGGCCGGGTGATGCCGGAGGCCAGGGCGTCGGAGGGACGTGGTTCGCCGCAGCTCCGGACGGAAAGAAAGCGGCGGTGAACGCCGACGGACCCGCCGATGGCGGGCAGGCCGGCCTCGCCGGACTTTCGGTCCGCGAGGATCCGGAACTCGGGGACATCGTCGTCGACAAGCGGGGCATGACGGTTTACCGCTTCAAGAAGGACTCGGCATGGCCGATGAAGTCGGCCTGCACGGGAGACTGCCTGCAAAAATGGCCGGTCGTCGCCCCCGTGCCGAAGAATGATGTCGAAGGAGTGACCACCAAGGGATTCGTCACCTTCGACCGTCCGGACGGCATCAAGCAGCAGTCTCTCGACTGCTGGCCGCTCTACACCTTCTCCGGGGACGCGAAGCCGGGAGACACCAACGGCCAAGGTGTCGGGGGCACATGGTATGCGGTGTCGCCCGAGGCGAAGCTGGCCGGAGCTCCCGAGTAGCACCTGGACCCCTTTGCGATTCCGGTCCGTCGCCGAATGCGCACACGCAGCGACGGACCGGCCCGCACATGCCTCCGGTGTGTGACCAATAACGGATCTCTAATTTCCGTTTCCACTCGCTCTCTTGGCGGTCGATCAGTAGCCTCTGGTCCACACTGACCATGAACATGGCCGGATCGCCGTGGCGACTTGTTGGAGACATCGATGGAGCGTCCCGCCTGGGCACCGCAGGGCATTGACATCTCGGTGCCGAGCGTGTCTCGCATGTACGACTTCTACCTGGGCGGTTCGCACAATTTCGAGGTGGACAGGGAAGCGGCCCGCAAGGCCATGGAGTTCATGCCGGGCCTGCCCAAGGTCATGCAGGCGAATCGCGCCTTTATGCGGCGGGCCGTGCACTATGCCACCACTTCGGGCGTCAACCAGTTCCTGGACATAGGGTCAGGCATACCGACCTTCGGCAATGTTCATGAGGTCGCCCAGGCGGCCGACCCCGAGGCACGCATCGCCTACGTCGACCACGACTCGGTCGCGGTCGCACACAGCCAGGCGGTGCTCGAGGGCAACGAGCGGGCCGTCATCGCCGCCGCGGATCTTCGTAAACCCCAGGAGATCCTGGCGAATCCGGAGATCAACGCCCTCCTCGACCTGGACAGGCCCGTCGCGCTGCTCCTGGTGGCGGTGCTCCACTTCGTCGAGGACGCCGACGATCCGTACGCGGCGGTCGCCGAGCTGCGGGACGCGCTGGCCCCAGGCAGCCTGCTGCTCCTGACCCACGCCTCGTACGAGGGGATTCCGCTCACCCAGGAGGTGGCGGGCGGGACGGTCGATGTCTACCGGACCATCCGCAACCCGCTGATCATGCGTTCGCGCACGGAGATCAGCCGCTTCTTCGAGGGGTACGAGATGGTCGAGCCCGGGCTCGTCCCCATGCCCGAGTGGCGTCCCGCGTCCCCCGAGGCACTCGCGCAGGAAGACCCGTTCACCTACTCGGGCTTCGCCGGGGTCGGACGCAAGGCGTGAGCATTCCCGCCCAGCCGTCCGGTGTCCCGGACGCGGAACCCGACGGCCCCGAAGGCCGGCTCCGGCGATTCGCCACCATCTGGAGCAGGGCGATCTTCCCGTCCACGGCCACCTCCATGACCCGGCCCGAGTTCGAGGAGCATCTGCTGCCGCTTGCGCGGGCGCTCAGCGACATCCTGCACTCACGGGTCTTCGACGCCACGCCCGCGCATCGCGTCGGAGCCGCGCTGGTCGCCGCGCACTGCACGGATCCCGACGCCCTGAGCTCCTCGCTCGGCGTCGTCGACTCCTACCTGGTCCTGTACTGCGGCGGCAACGGGCCGGTGGAGCTGTCGACCGAGGACAGCCGGGCCCGGTGCGCCCGGATCCAGCACGCGCTCGCCGGCGGGTTCACCCAGGCGCTGCGTGAGCGGACTCTCTCCGAGCAGGAGGCGATCGCCCGCTCGGCACTCACCGCCCGCTCCCATGCCGAGCAGGCACTGCACGCCACCGAGGCGCGCTTCCGCGCCGTGTTCAAGGACGCCGCCATCGGGATCGGCATCGCCGACCTCGAAGGGAACATCCTGGAGATCAACGACACCCTCACCCGGATGTTCGGCGGCCTGGAGAACCACGTCCGCAGCCACAAGGTCAACGAGTGGGTGCACCCCGAGGACTCGCCGTACGTGTGGAAGTACTACGACGAACTGGTGCGTGGCGAGCGCGAGCACTACAGCGTCGAGAAGCCGTACTACCGCAACGACGGCACCGTCCTGTGGACCAACCTGACCGTGTCGCTGCTGCGGGACTCCGAGGGCCGGCCGGAGTACCAGCTGGCCCTCCTGGAGGACACCACCGAACGGCGGCTGCTCAATCTGCGGCTGCGCTACGAAGCCACCCACGACGCCCTCACCGGCCTGCCCAACCGGACGCTGTTCTTCGAGCGGCTGGAGAAGGCCCTCGCGCCCCGGGAAGGCATGCGCTTCGGGCTCTGCTACCTCGACCTGGACGGCTTCAAGGCGATCAACGACAGCCTGGGCCACGCGGCGGGGGACCGGCTGCTGGTCGAGGTCGCCGACCGCCTGCAGAGCTGCGGGACCGCCCCCGGCGAAATGGTCGCGCGGCTCGGCGGCGACGAGTTCGTGGCGCTCACCACCGGTCCGCGCACCCAGGACGACGTCCACGAGCTGGCGGGACGCATCCTGCTGGCGCTCGCCACGCCCATCCGGCTGGACGGCCGGGAGCTGACGGTGCGCGGATCCATCGGCGTCGTCGAAGGCCCCTCGGGGGAACGCACCGCCGCCGAGGTGCTGCGCAGCGCCGACATCACGATGTACCGGGCCAAGGCGGCCGGCGGGAACCGCTTCGCGCTGGCCGACGCCGAGGCCGACGCCCGCGCCATCACCCGCCACGGACTGACCACCGCGCTGCCCGCGGCCCTGGACCGCGGCGAGTTCTTCATCGAGTACCAGCCGCTGGTGCACCTCGGGGACGGGAGCGTGCATGGCGCCGAGGCCCTGGTGCGCTGGTGCCATCCGCAGCACGGCGTGCTCGGCCCTGACCGGTTCATCCCGCTCGCCGAGCACACGGGGCTGATCGTGCCGCTCGGCCGCTGGGTCCTCGAGGAGTCCGTAAGACAGGCGAACTTCTGGCAGGAACGCCACACCGACGGCGGCCCCCTGCGGATCAACGTCAACCTCTCTCCGGCCCAGCTGCACCACCCCAGCCTGGTCGCCGAAACCGTCGACGTGCTGGAACGCTCCGGCCTCGAGCCCGGTGCCCTCTGCCTGGAGGTCACCGAGTCCGCGCTGATCGGCGCGGACGACGATCTGCTCAAACCTCTGCGCCAGCTGGCGGAGATGGGCGTCGACATCGCGCTGGACGACTTCGGCACCGGCTACTCGAATCTGGCGAACCTGCGCCGGCTGCCGGTGAGCGTGCTCAAGCTGGATCGCTCCTTCACCCAGGGCATGCAACATCATCCGGCCGACCCCGTCGACCTGAAGATCGTCGAGGGCATCGTCTCGCTCGCCCACAGTCTCGACCTCGCGGTCACGGTGGAGGGTGTCGAGACGGGCGCCCAGGCCGAGCAGCTGCGACAGCTCGGCTGCGACACCGCACAGGGGTGGTACTACGCGCGGCCCGGCGCCCCGGACCGGATCCACGCGCTGCTGCTGGCGGACGCGGTCTGAAGGCTCCGCCCTCAGCCGCCGTCCGGGCCCCGCCCGCCGGCGGCCGGGGGCACGACCGGCGGCCCCGACCCCAGCAGCATGCGCTGCAGCTCGCGCGCCGCACGCGGCGGTTCGACGTCGCTGCGGTGCGCCAGCGCGATCGTGCGGCGCAGACCCGGCGGGGCCAGTGGTGTCGTGCGGAGGTCCTGACCGGCCCGCACGGCGACCATGCGGGGTACGACGGCGATGCCGAGACCCGCCCGGACGAAGCCGAGCACGGCGTCCATCTCACCGCCCTCCACCGTGAACGACGGCTCGAAGCCCTCCGCCCGGCACGCGGCGACGGTCAGCTCCCGCAGGTCGTACCCGTGACGGAACATCACCAGAGGCTCGTTCTCGAGATCGGCGACGCGCACGGAACCCTTCCGTCCGGGCGCGGGCCGGGAAGCCGACGACACCACCACGAGGTCCTCGTGCAGCAGCTCCACCGTGGTCAGCGCCGGCGAGGCGGCGGGCAGCGGCAGCACGAGCAGCGCGAGGTCGAGCGCGCCGCGGGCCAGCTGCCGTACGAGGTCGTGGGAGCCGCCCTCCTCGATCAGGAGCTGGATCCCCGGGTGCGCGCCGTGGAAGGCGCGCAGCACATCGGGCAGCAGGCCGGTGCAGACACTCGGGGTCGCGCCCAGCCTGATCCGCCCCCGGCGCAGCTGGACCAGTTCCTGCACCTCTTGCCGTGCGGTGTCCGCGTCCGCCAGGATCCTGCGTGCGAGCGGCAGCAGTGCCTCGCCCGCGTCCGTCAGCGCGATGTTGCCGCGAGCCCGGCTGAACAGCTCGGCACCCAGCTCGTTCTCCAGGGCCTTGATCTGCTGGGAGAGGGAGGGCTGCGACACGTGCACCACTTCCGCGGCCCGGGTGAAGTGCCTGGCCTCGGCCACGGCCACGAAGTAGGCGAGCTGCTGGAAGTGCATGAAGCCGACCCTAGCGAACTCCATAGTCACTGCCTATGGAGATGAGTCATTTCATGTCTTGGACTGATGGTGCCCTTCGCCTCTAGCTTCGAGTCCATGGCATTGGCAACACGGACGGACCGACGGCCGTCCATGACGCGCACGCTCTGGGACTCGTCCGTCGGCAAGAAGACGATCATGGCCGTGAGCGGACTGATCATGCTCGGCTATCTGGTGGTCCACATGCTGGGCAACCTGAAGATCTTCTTCGGACCGGACGAGTTCAACCACTACGCGCACTGGCTCAGAACCATCGGCGAGCCCTTCCTGCACTACGAGTGGGCGCTGTGGATCATCCGAGTGGTGCTTGTCGCGGCCGTCGTCCTGCACGCCGTCTGCGCGTACCAGCTGAGCCGCCGTGACCTCAGGGCGCGCCCGACGGCGTACGTCCACAGGAAGGCCCGCTCGAGCTACGCCACGCGCACCATGCGCTACGGCGGCATCATCCTCGCGCTGTTCATCGTCTGGCACATCCTGGACCTCACGACCGGCACCGTGCACACCGGCGGCTTCCAGTCCGGGCACCCCTACCAGAACGTGCTCGACACCTTCTCGACCTGGTACGGCAACGTCATCTACATCGTCGCCGTGATCGCCGTGGGCCTGCATGTCCAGCACGGGTTCTGGAGCGCGGCGCAGACCCTCGGCGTGGGCAGCGCGACCCGGGACCGCGTCCTCAAATCCCTCGCCAATGTCCTCGCAGTGGTGCTGACGGCCGGCTTCGTATCCGTGCCCGTCGCCGTGATGACCGGAGTGGTGAGCTGACATGAGCGACTACACGAACTACCGCACCGGCGACCCGGTCGCCGACGCCAAGGCGCCCTCGGGCCCCGTCGCCGAGCGCTGGGACACCCGCCGCTTCGAGGCGAAGCTCGTCAACCCGGCCAACCGGCGCAAGCACACCGTCATCGTCGTCGGCACCGGCCTGGCCGGCGGCTCGGCCGGTGCGACACTCGCCGAACAGGGCTACCACGTCGTCCAGTTCTGCTTCCAGGACTCGCCAAGGCGCGCCCACTCCGTCGCCGCGCAGGGCGGCATCAACGCGGCCAAGAACTACCGCAACGACGGCGACTCGGTGCACCGCCTCTTCTACGACACCGTCAAGGGCGGCGACTTCCGCGCCCGGGAGTCCAACGTCCACCGCCTGGCCCAGATCTCGGTCGAGATCATCGACCAGTGCGTCGCCCAGGGCGTCCCCTTCGCCCGCGAGTACGGCGGCCTCCTCGACAACCGCTCCTTCGGCGGCGTCCAGGTCTCCCGTACCTTCTACGCCCGCGGGCAGACGGGGCAGCAACTCCTCCTCGGTGCCTACCAGGCGCTGTCCCGCCAGATCGCCGCGGGCAACGTCGAACTGCACGCGCGCACCGAGATGCTCGACCTGATCGTCGTCGACGGCAAGGCCCGCGGCATCGTGGCGCGCGACCTCGTCACCGGGAAGACCGACACCTACTTCGCCGACGCGGTCGTCCTGGCCAGCGGCGGCTACGGCAACGTCTTCTACCTGTCGACGAACGCCATGAACTCCAACGCCACCGCGATCTGGCGCGCCCACCGCCGCGGCGCCTGGTTCGCGAACCCCTGCTTCACCCAGATCCACCCCACGTGCATCCCGCGCACCGGCGACCACCAGTCGAAGCTGACGCTGATGAGTGAGTCGCTGCGCAACGACGGACGCATCTGGGTCCCGAAGGCCAAGGGCGACGACCGCCCCGCGAACCGGATCCCCGAGGACGAGCGGGACTACTACCTGGAGCGCATCTACCCGGCCTTCGGCAACCTCGTGCCCCGTGACATCGCCTCCCGCGCCGCGAAGAACGTCTGCGACGAGGGCCGCGGCGTCGGACCCGGCGGCCAGGGCGTCTACCTCGACTTCGCCGATGCCATCGCACGCATGGGCCGCAGAGCGGTCGAGGAGAAGTACGGCAACCTCTTCGACATGTACGCCCGCATCACCGCGGAGGACCCGTACGAGACACCGATGCGCATCTACCCGGCCGTGCACTACACGATGGGCGGGCTCTGGGTCGACTACGACCTCCAGACCACGATCCCGGGCCTCTTCGCCATCGGCGAGGCCAACTTCTCCGACCACGGCGCCAACCGCCTCGGCGCCTCCGCGCTGATGCAGGGCCTCGCCGACGGCTACTTCGTCCTGCCGTCGACCATCAACGACTACCTGGCCCGCAACCCGCACACGGAGGAGATCGACGCCGGCCACCCGGCGGTCACCGAAGCCGTCGCCGAGACCGAGGACCGGCTCAACCTCCTCCTCGCGGTCGACGGGGACCGCACCCCGGACTCCTTCCACCGCGAGATCGGCGAACTCATGTGGGAGTTCTGCGGAATGGCCCGCACCGAGGAAGGGCTCCGCAGGGCGCTGGACCGGATCCCGCAGATCCGCGAGGAGTTCTGGCGGCGGATCAAGGTGCCCGGTAAGGGCGAACAGTTCAACCAGTCGCTGGAGAAGGCCAACCGCGTCGTCGACTACCTGGAGCTCGCCGAGCTCATGTGCCTCGACGCCCTGCACCGCGCCGAATCCTGCGGCGGCCACTTCCGCGAGGAGTCGCAGACCCCGGACGGCGAAGCCGCCCGCCGCGACGAGGAGTTCTCCTACGCCGCGGCCTGGGAGTTCAGCGCCACCGGCGACGCCCCCGTCCTGCACAAGGAAGACCTCGTCTTCGAGTACGTCCACCCCACTCAGCGGAGCTACGCATGAAGCTCACCCTGCGCGTCTGGCGCCAGCAGAACGCCGAGGCGCCCGGCGCCATGGCCACCTACGAAGTCGACGGCATCTCGCAGGACATGTCGTTCCTGGAGATGCTCGACACCCTCAACGAGGAGCTCATCCTCAGTGGGGACGAGCCCGTCGCCTTCGACCACGACTGCCGCGAAGGCATCTGCGGCGCGTGCAGCCTCGTCATCAACGGCGACGCCCACGGCCCGGAGCGGACCACCACGTGCCAGCTCCACATGCGGTCCTTCGACGACGGCGACACGATCGACATCGAGCCGTGGCGCGCCTCGGCCTTCCCGGTCGTCAAGGACCTCGTCGTCGACCGCTCCTCCTTCGACCGGATCATCCAGGCCGGCGGATACATCTCCGCGCCCACCGGCACGGCGCCCGACGCGCACGCCACCCCGGTGCCCAAGCCCGACGCCGACTCGGCCTTCGAACACGCCGAGTGCATCGGCTGCGGAGCCTGTGTCGCCGCCTGCCCGAACGGCTCGGCGATGCTCTTCACCTCCGCCAAGGTCAACCACCTGGGCGTCCTCCCGCAGGGAGCGCCCGAGCGGGAGACCAGGGTGCTCGACATGGTCGCCACCATGGACGACGAGGGCTTCGGCGGATGCACCCTCACCGGTGAGTGCGCCACGGCCTGCCCGAAGGGCATCCCACTGCCGTCGATCACCGCGATGAACAAGGAGTGGCTGCGCGCCACCCGCAAGGTCCACCGCTGACCCTCTCCCGCCGCGGGGAGTCAACCCGTCCGCAGCGCCTTCGCCAGGTACGCGGCCGTACGGCTCCCCGCCGCGCGGGCGACCTCCCGCGGTGTGCCGGTGGCGACGATCCGGCCGCCCCGGTCACCGCCGCCGGGCCCCAGGTCGATCACCCGGTCCGCACCGGCCACCACCGCCATGTCGTGCTCCACGACCACCACCGTGCTCCCCGCGTCCACGAGGCCGTGCAACTGCCGCATCAGCACCTCCACATCGGCCGGATGCAGCCCGGTCGTCGGCTCGTCCAGCAGATAGAGCGTGTGCCCCCGCCGGGTGCGCTGAAGTTCCGTCGCCAGCTTGATCCGCTGCGCCTCACCGCCCGAGAGCTCCGTCGCCGGCTGGCCCAGACGCAGATAGCCGAGCCCCACGTCGAGCAGGGCGCGCAGACTGCGCTCGGCCGCCGGGGTCCCTGCGAGGAAGGCGGCCGCGGCCTCCACCGTCAGGTCCAGTACCTCGGCGATCGTGAGACCGCGCAGGGTGACGTCGAGGGTCCGCGGGTTGTAGCGCGCGCCGTGACAGTCCGGGCAGGGAGCGTACGTACTCGGCAGGAAGAGCAGCTCGACCGAGACGAACCCCTCGCCCTGGCAGGTCTCGCACCGTCCGCCCGCCACGTTGAACGAGAACCGGCCCGCCCGGTACTTCCGGGCCCGTGCCGCCTCCGTATCCGCGAACAGCTTCCGCACGACGTCGAACAGACCCGTGTACGTGGCCAGGTTGGAGCGGGGCGTACGGCCGATGGGCTTCTGGTCGACCTGCACCAGCCGGTCCACGGCCTCCAGGCCCTCCGCCGACGCGCAGCCCTCCGCACGCACCGGCGGTCCGGGAACGTCCGCCGGCCGCCGGCCGGCCAGCACACCCGCCAGGACCTGCCCGACGAGGGTCGACTTGCCCGATCCCGACACCCCCGTGACGGCCGTCAGTACTCCGAGCGGGAAGTCCGCGTCGACCCCGCGCACATTGTGCCGGTCCACCCCACGCAGCCGGATCCACCCCGAAGGCTCGCGCGGCTCGCGTGCGGGCGGGGGGTCCTCGTCGAAGAGGAACCGCCGGGTCGCGGACCCGGCGACCCCGGCGAGCTCCGCGGGAGGACCGCTGTGCAGGACGCGGCCTCCGTGCTCGCCCGCCAGCGGCCCGACGTCCACCAGCCAGCCGGCCTGCCGCACCACGTCCATCTGGTGTTCCACCACGAACACCGAGTTCCCTGCCTGCCTGAGCCTGCCGAGCACCCCGAGCAGGGACTCCGTGTCGGCGGGGTGGAGGCCCGCCGACGGCTCGTCCAGCACATAGACGACACCGAACAGCCCCGACCGCAGCTGGGTGGCGAGCCTCAGACGCTGCAGTTCCCCCGATGACAGTGTCGGGGCCGTGCGGTCGAGGCTGAGATAGCCGAGGCCCAGCTCCGTCACCGGCTCGATCCTGGCCAGCAGGTCCGCGGTGAGCACCCGCGCCGTGTCGCTCCCCCCGCCCGCTTCCAGCAGCACCTCCGTGAGGGCGGAGAGCGGCAGAGCGACGACGTCGGCGATCGTACGGCCGGCGAAGGTGACCGCCAGGGCCTCGGGCCGCAGCCGGCTGCCTCCGCACACCGGACACGGTGCGCTCGTCAGGAACCGCTCCGCCTTCGCCCGCAGTGTCCGGCTCCTGGAATCCGCGAACGTGTGCATCACGTAGCGCCGCGCACTCATGTACGTACCCTGGTAGGGGCGTTGGATGCGGCCCGCGTCGCGCACCGGATGGACCGTCACGACCGGCTGCTCGTCGGTGAAGAGCATCCACTCGCGGTCCGCCGGTTCCAGCTCCCGCCACGGGCGCTCGACGTCGTACCCGAGGGCGTCCAGCACATCGCGCAGGTTCTTGCCCTGCCACGCCCCCGGCCACGCCGCGATCGCCCCCTCCCGGACCGACAGCGACGGGTCAGGCACGAGCAGTTCCTCGGTGGTGCGGTGGATCAGACCCAGGCCGTGGCACTCGGGGCAGGCACCGGCCGCCGTGTTCGGCGAGAAGGAGTCGGAGTCGAGCCGTTCGGCACCGGGCGGATAGTCACCGGCGCGCGAGAAGAGCATCCGCAGGGAGTTGGACAGAGTGGTGACCGTACCCACCGACGAGCGTGACCCGGGCGCCGAGCGGCGCTGCTCCAGGGACACCGCGGGCGGCAGACCGGTGATCTCACCGACATCGGGTGCCCCGACCTGATGGATCAGACGGCGGGCGTACGGGGCGACGGACTCGAAGTAGCGCCGCTGCGCCTCCGCGTAGATCGTCCCGAAGGCCAGGGAGGACTTGCCCGAGCCCGAGACGCCGGTGAAGACCACGAGGGTGTCCCGCGGGATGTCGACGTCCACATCGCGGAGGTTGTGTTCGCGCGCGCCGCGCACCCGGACGTACGGATCATGGGGGGTGGACATCGGCGGCACGGCTCCGTGGGGGATCGGGGGCGGGCAGGCTTCTGCCGGTGATCCTCCCGCACACGCGTGGACCACCGGCAGCGTGGTGCCGGGACTACACCATCGGGTCCATGCCGCGGTCCTGCATGGAGCTCTCCTGCTCGCTCTGCTCCCGCAGGCGGCGGGACTTGTCCTGGAGCCGCTGACGCTGTTCCGGATCGGTGGCGCGTTCCGCGGCCTCGTTCAGTTCCTGTGCCTTGGCACGCAGCTGCTGGGCACGGCCGCCTGATTCACCTGCAACGCTCATGATCACTCCTGGATCTGTGGGGAGCGGACACCCTCAGCGAATCAGCGGCCGGGCCCGCCTGCATCTCGAACGGCCACGCTCCACGCCCCGTGCGGCCGTACGCCGTGCCCCGTTCGGACCTCCCGCCCGGCATGCGTAGGGGTGAAGGTGTGGGGTAGTGGGTGTGGCGGTGCACCACCGTCATCCGGCAGTCAGGAGAGGTGTCATGCCCGCAGGATCCAGCCCCAAGCGCGAACGTCAGTACGAACACATCAAGGAAGGTGCCGAGAAGCGCGGTACCTCCACGAAGCGTGCCGAGGAGATCGCGGCGCGCACGGTCAACAAGGAGCGGGCCCGCTCGGGGGAGTCCCGGAGCGCGAGCCCCGCGTCCCTCCGGGATCCGAAGTCGTCCTCCGAGCGCGGTGGGCAGCGCTCCCACCGCGGAGCGCAGGGGCCGACGAAGGACCAGCTGTACGAGGAGGCCAAGAAGCGCAACGTCGAAGGCCGTTCCTCGATGACCAAGGAGCAGCTGCGCAAGGCGCTCGGGCGCTGAGGGTCAGGCTTCCGCCGACGCGAGTTCCTTGTGGACCTCGCCGAGGAACGCGTCCAGGTCGTCCGGTGTGCGTGAGGTGATCAGGGTCCAGCCCCCGGCGTCGTCCCTGACCACCGGCTCGTCCACCCAGGTGCCGCCCGCGTTGCGGATGTCCGTCCGGAGCGAGGCGTACGAGGTGAGGGTCTTCTCCCTGACGGCATCCGACTCGACGAGCGCCCAGAGGCCGTGGCAGATGGCTGCCACCGGGCGGCCGGTGGTCGTGAACGAGCGGACGATCGCGGGGGTGGCGTCCTGCAGCCGGAGGGTGTCGGCGTTGAGCGTCCCGCCGGGCACGAGCAGCAGCTCGTAGCCTGCGGGGTCCACCTCGGACAGGGTGAGCGACGGCCGGACGGTTTCCCCGGGGTCCTTGTCGCCGACGAGGGTGCGGATGGGTTCGTCCGACACCGCGGCGATGTCCACGGTCGCGCCGGCATCCCGGAGATGCCGCACGGGCACGACGAGTTCGTCCTGCTCGACGCCGTAGTTGGTCACGATCGCCAGTACACGGCGTCCGCTGAGGTCCTGGCCCGTCATGTTTCCGCCCTTTCGTCGTGTGTCCACCGCTGTCTGTCTGACTGCCTGCCTGCCCGCCGTGCCGAGCCGCGGAGACCGGGCAGGTGCCGGCCGCGCGCCGGATCCGGACCGGCGCGGACGGTCAGCCTTTCTCGTCGAGCCGGAAGCCGACCTTGAGTCCCACCTGGTAGTGGGCGATACGGCCGTCCTCGATGTGGCCCCGCACCTGCGTCATCTCGAACCAGTCGAGATTGTGCAACGTTTCGGAGGCTCTTGCGACGCCGTTGCGGATCGCCGCGTCAAGGCCCTCTTCGGAGGTTCCTACGATCTCGGTGACGCGGTAGGTGTGATTAGACATCTCGTGTCCCCTTTCGGTGGTTCCACGGTGCCTCACTCCGGGTGGGAGCGCGAGACGTCGGAGGCGTGATCCAAGGCGGAGCGGGGCTTGACCTGCCCATTGGTCCATACCAAAATCCGATTCACACACCCGTGCGAGCGCCGCCCGCAGTCCCCCCACCCGGGTCCTGTCCGTCGTGCTGTTTCGCAGAAGGTGGCCACCCGTGAAGATCCGCATACTGGCCGGAGCCGTCGCGCTCGTCTGCTCCGTCGCGCTGGGCGGCTGCGGCTCCCTCCCCGGCGCGGGCGCCGACAGCAGGACGGTGACGGTGTGGCTGATGAAGGGCAGCGCCTCCCAGAGCTTCCTCGACCGGTTCAAGGCGTCGTACGAGTCGGAGCACCCCTCCGTCGAACTCGAGTTCGTCCTGCAGGAATGGGGCGGCATCGGCCCCAAGGTGCTGACGGCGCTCGAAGGCGACGACGCGCCGGACGTCATCGAGGTCGGCAACACCCAGGTGGCGCAGTACGCCGAGAGCGGCGAACTGCGCGATCTCACCCTCGAATCGATCCGCGACCTGGGCGGGGAGGACTGGCTGCCGGGGCTCGCGGAGCCGGGCAAGGTCAACGGCGGACAGTACGGGATCCCCTGGTACGCGGCCAACCGCGTCGTGATCTACAACAAGGACCTGTTCGCCCGGGCGGGCATCACCACACTCCCCAGGACCCGTGAGGAGTGGGTGGCCGTCACCGAGCAGCTGAACACCGCCGGCCGGCAGGGCATCTATCTCGCCGGTCAGAACTGGTACGTCCTCGCCGGGTTCATCTGGGACGAAGGCGGCGAACTGGCCGAGGACGGCGGAGGTGACTGGGAGGGATCCCTGGACTCGCCCGCCGCGCTGCGGGGCATGGACTTCTACAAGACACTCCAGGTACTCGGCAGCGGACCCAAGGACGCCGACGAGCAGTCGCCCCCGGAGACCGACGTGTTCGCCGAGGGCACGGTCGCCCAGATCATCTCCGTGCCCGGCAGCGCCGCACTCATCGAACAGCGGAACCCCCAACTCAAAGGGAAGCTCGGCTACTTCCCGATTCCCGGCAAGAGCGCGAAGAAGCCGGGCGCCGTCTTCACCGGAGGGTCCGACCTGATCGTGCCGGAAGGCGCCGACCAGCGGGGTGAAGGCATCGAGGTCGTCAAGGCCCTCGCGGGGGAGAAGTGGCAGACGGAGCTCGCCCGGGCCATGAGCTACGTGCCCAACAAACCCGCCCTCGCGGCGGTGGTCGAGGGCCAGGAAGGGACCGCCGCCATGGCCGAGGGCGCCACCGAGGGCCGCGCCACCCCCAACTCGCCGCACTGGCCCGCCGTCGAGGCGGACAACCCCATCAAGCCGTACATGACGGCTGTACTGGAGGGCGGCGATCCGGTGCGGGAGGCGAAGAAGGCCTCCGACCGCATCACGTCCAAGCTGATCACCGGCTGACGGGGACCGGGAGGGGGCGGCCGCCTCGCGAGCCGGGGATTCAGCCGTCGCACATCCCCTCGCTCCACGGCGGTCATGTCGAATCCAGCCGGCCACGGAAGAAGTAGGGGGCGGGGTCGCCGCACTCCCGCGACGGCCCGGCCCGCCGCCCCGCTGATCCGTCCCCCGGAGACCGCCATGACCGTGCTGCGCCTCGCCTCTCCCGCCCCCGTCGGCGTTCCCGCGCCGCGACCTGCCGCCGCCCCCTCGGGGTACCGGGTCTCCCTGGCCACCTGCCAGGACGACGTACGCGCCGCCCAGCGCCTGCGCCACCTGGTCTTCGCCGGAGAGCTCGGCGCCCGGCTGGACAGCGCCGAACCCGGCCTGGACAGCGATGCCTTCGACGCGTACTGCGACCACCTGCTGGTGCGCGAGACGGCCACCGGAGAGGTGGTCGCCACCTATCGGATACTGCCGCCCGAGGGGGCCAGGCTCGCGGGCGGCCTCTACGCCGAGAGCGAGTTCGACCTCGGGCGGCTCGGCCCGATACGCGACGACCTCGTCGAGGTGGGGAGGTCCTGCGTCCACCCCGCCCACCGGGACGGTGCCGTCATCGCCCTGATCTGGGCCGGACTCGCCCGCTACATGGAGCGCACCGGCCACACCTGGCTGGCCGGCTGCTGCTCCGTACCGCTCGCCGACGGAGGGGCGCTGGCCGCCCGGACCTGGGACACCGTACGGACCCACAACCTGGCGCCCGAGGAGTACTGGGTCACCCCCCACCGCCTCTGGGACACCACCGGCCACCCCGGCGGCGGCGCGGGCGGACGCGCCGGACTTCCGCCGCTGCTCCGCGGCTATCTGCGCCTCGGCGCATGGGTCTGCGGGGCCCCCGCCCACGACCCGGACTTCGGCGTCGCGGACTTCTACGTCCTGCTCTCGATGCAGCGGACCGACCCGCGCTACCTGCGCCACTTCCTCTCGCTGGCGCCGCTGCGGTGAGCGCCTGGCTGCCCGCCGCCCCCTGCACCCCGCAGGCCTGCGCGCGCCACGAGGGCGCCAGACGTGCGCCGCTGCCCGCCGTGGCCCTGCTCCTCGCCGGGTGCGCGCTCACCCTCCTCGGGGTGCTGTCCGTGCCGGCGGTGCTGCTCCTCGGGCCTTCGCGGCGCGACCGGCTGATCCGCCGATGGGCCTACGCGGTGGTGCGGGCCTTCGGCGTACGCGTACGGGTCACCGGGTGCCCGGTGGAAGGGGCGCGTCCGCCGGCCGGCGAGCTCGTGGTCGCCAACCACGTCTCGTGGCTGGACATCCCACTGGTGGCCGCCGTGCTTCCGGCCAGGATGGTCGCCAAGAGCGAGATACGCGCCTGGCCGCTGC
Source organism: Streptomyces mutomycini (assembly GCF_001700505.1). Classification (GTDB taxonomy): domain Bacteria; phylum Actinomycetota; class Actinomycetes; order Streptomycetales; family Streptomycetaceae; genus Streptomyces; species Streptomyces mutomycini. The sequence goes on along the minus strand of NZ_MAPV01000036.1, from coordinate 11,314 downwards.
TCGGGCCGCTCGCCGCGCTCGGCGGCACGCTGTTCATCGAGCGGGACCGGCTGCGGGCCCTGCCGCACGCGGTGCGGGCCGTCGCCGGGGCACTGGCGGCCGGATCGCGGGTCGCGGTGTTCCCCCAGGGCAGCACCTGGTGCGGCCGGAGCGGCGGCGGCCGGTTCCGGCCCGCAGCCTTCCAGGCGGCGATCGACGCCGGCTCCACCGTCCGGCCGGTCCGCATCAGCTACCGGACCACGGGGACGAACGCGGCGGGGGCCACCGCGTTCGTCGGGGACGACCCGCTCGCCGCCTCGCTGTGGCGCGTGGTGACCTCCGCCGGACTCACCGCCGAGATCCGGATCCTGCCGCCGGTGCCCGCGGACGGTGAGCCGGACCGGCGGGCACTGGCGCGCGCGGCTCAGTCAGCCGTCGCGAGCGACAGGGCGAACCTGCCCGCCGCGTCCGTCCACCACTGATCCAGCCGCATCCCCGCCGCGGCCAGTTCGTCGCGCACCCGTTCCTCGCGGAACTTCGCCGAGATCTCCGTGCGCAGTTCCTCGCCCTCCTCGAACTGCACCAGGAGGTCCAGCTCCCGGACCTTGACCGTCAGTGCCCGGCGGGCGCGCAACCGCATCTCCACCCACTCGTGGTCCGGGTCCCAGAGGGCCACATGGCCGAAGTCGTCGAGCGGGAAATCCGCCCCCAGCTCACGGTTCACCACCGCCAGCACGTTCTTGTTGAACGCGGCCGTCACACCGGCCGCGTCGTCGTACGCCGCCACGAGCGTCGCCTCGTCCTTGACCAGGTCCGTGCCGAGGAGCAGCCCGTCCCCGGGTTCGAGCCGCGCCCGTACGGACCGCAGGAAGTCGGCGCGCTCGTGGGGCAGCAGGTTGCCCAGCGTCCCGCCGAGGAACACCACCAGCCGCGGACCGGGACTCCCGGGCAGCTCCAGCGCATGCGTGAAGTCGGCGACGAGCGCGTGCACGGAGAGCCCCGGGCGCTCGGCGAGCAGCGCCTTTGCGGCGCCGGCGAGTGCACTCTCACTGACATCGACCGGTACGTACGTGTGCAGCGCGGGCAGCGCGTCCAGCAGATGCCTCGTCTTCTCCGAGGAGCCCGACCCCAGCTCGATCAGCGTCCGCGCCCCGGACGCCGCGGCGATCTCACCGGCACGGGCGATCAGGATCTCCCGCTCGGCACGCGTCGGGTAGTACTCGGCCAGCCGGGTGATCTCCTCGAAGAGGTCACTGCCGCGCGCGTCGTAGAACCACTTGGGAGGCAGCGTCTTCGGCTGCCTCGTCAGACCGCTCAGCACATCGGCGCGCAGCGCCGCGTCCGTGGCGTCCGCAGGCAGGGTGCGGGTCAGCAGGAAGGGACTCACGCGGTGGGCTCCTTGAGCGGGGTCAGCAGGACATCGGTGCGGGTCGCGGCCAGCAGAGTGCGGTCCGGGACCTCGCGCCAGTACGGATCGTCGTCGTAGGGCTCCGAGGCCACCACCGTGCGGCGGCCCGGTTCGTGGAGATACCAGAGGGAGTCGCCCCACGTGGTCGCCACGATGGTGGAACCGTCGGTGAGCAGCAGATTGAGACGTGAACCCGGTGCGGCGGCGCCGACGTCGAGAACCGTGTCGGCGACCGCCTGCGCTATCTCGTCACCCTGCTCCGCACGGTGGAGGACCAGCGCCCAGATCAGCGCCGAATCGCTCCGCGCCGCCAGGGCGAGCAGCCGCTCGGGAGGGAGACCCCCGGCCAGTGGTGCGAGGGAGCCGGGCCAGCCCCGCACCGCCCCGTTGTGACTGAACAGCAGACTCCCTTCGGCGAAGGGGGCTGCGGCGGCCTCACCGTCCGCCCCGGCGAACGTCGCGTCACGGACGGCGGCGAGCAGCGCCGTACTGCGCACCACGCGGGCCAGATCGGCGAAGGTCTCGTCGCCCCAGACCGGTCCGCCGCGACGGTAGCGCCCGGGGACGGGATCGCCCTCCGCATACCAGCCGACCCCGAACCCGTCGGCGTTCACCGTGCCGGACCGCTGGCGGCGGGGCTCCCAGGACTGGCGCACCAGCCCGTGAGAGGGGGAGACGAGCACCTCTCCCAACGCCACGGGCGGCCCGAGATAGGCGATATGACGGCACATCAGGCATCCCTCGCCGTGCGGAAACCGGAGAAGATCTGGCGCCGCACGGGAAGGTCCCAGTTGCGGAACGTGCCGCGGCAGGCGACCTGGTCCACGGCGAACGAACCGCCGCGCAGCACCTTGAGCCCCGGGCCGAAGAACACCTCGGAGTACTCGCGGTACGGGAAGGCGACGAAGCCGGGGTAGGGCAGGAAATCGCTCGACGTCCACTCCCACACGTCGCCGATCAGCTGGCCCGCACCCGCCGGGGACCGCCCCGCCGCATACGCGCCGGCTGCGGCCGGCCGCAGATGGCGCTGGCCCAGATTGGCCCGCTCGGGTGTCGGGTCCTCGTCGCCCCAGGGGTAGCGCAGCGAACGCCCCGAAGCGGGGTCGTGGCGGGCGGCCTTCTCCCACTCCGGCTCGGTCGGCAGACGCCGGCCCGCCCAGCGGGCGTACGCGTCCGCCTCGTACCAGCTGACGTGGAGCACCGGTTCGTCCGCGCGCACGGGCTCGGTCACCCCGAAGCGCCGCCGCAGCCACTGCCCGGCGTCGCGGTGCCAGAACAGGGGTGCGGTCAAGTCGTGTTCGCGGACCATCGCCCAGCCCCCGGGCGCCCACCAGCGTTCCTCGGCGTAACCGCCGTCCTCGATGAAGCGCTGGTACGCACCGCACGTGACCGGGGCGGTGTCGATGTGGAACGCCGCCACCTCCCGCCGGTGAGCGGGCCGTTCGTTGTCCAGCGCCCAGGGTTCGGTGGAGGTCCCCATGGTGAAGGGGCCGCCGGCGACCAGCACCTCGGTCGGCAGCGTGACGGAGTCGACGGGCTCCGGAGGCTCCGGAGCGCCGAGCACCGCCGGGCCGGACCGCAGTTGATGGGTGATCAGCATCGTCTCGTCATGCTGCTGTTCGTGCTGGGCGACCATGCCGAAGGCGAATCCCGCCCGCTCCAGGGGGCGGCCCCCGCCGTCCAGCGGAGCGCCGCCGAGGATGTCCAGCGCCCGGCCGCGCACCTCGGCGGCGTATGTCCGTGCCTCCGCGGGGGGCAGCAGGGGCAGCGAGGGCCGGCTCGCCCGGGAGTGCTCGAAGGCGTCGTAGAGTCCGTCGATCTCGGGGCGGATCGCCTCGCGGCCCCCAACAGCCCGGAGCAGCCACTGCTCCTCCTGGTTGCCGATGTGCGCCAGGTCCCAGACCAGGGGCGACATCAGGGGGGAGTGCTGCGCGGTGAGCTCGTGGTCGTCGACGCTGTCGGTCAGCAGGGCCGTGCGCTCGCGCGCGTCGAGCAGTGCGGCCAGGGCGCGCTCGCGCAGCACCTCCGCGTCGAGTTCCTGGCCGGTGTGCGGAGCAGGAGTGCCAGTCATCGGACCAAGCCCTTTCCGTATGGTGCCCGCGCCTGTGCCGGGTCGGGCTGGTCGTCGGCCGGACATCGGCCCCGGGCCACATATCGCTCATGGAACGCGGAGACCGTCCCGAGGACGTGATCGCTCGCCCCGATCCTGGGCAGCGCCTCCAGCGCGGCCGTGAAGCATGCCGCTGCCGCCGCCGCCAGCTCGGGATCGCTCAGCCCGTCACGGGCCGCTGCCGTCCACAGCGGGTTACGGGGCGCGGACGCCGGGCCCGCGGTCTCGGCCAGGGGTTTCACCGTGCGGTACACGGTCTCGGCCGCCTCCGGGTCGTCGAACAGGGCGGTCGCGACGGCCAGCGGCACCAGCCAGCCGTCGGTGCCGGACTGGGCGTCGATCATGCGCAGCTCCAGGTGCCCACGCGGGCGCACCGGGGGGAACAGTGTGGTGAGGTGATAGTCGAGATCGGCCCGCACCGGCGGCCTCGGGCCGCCGCCGCGGATCCAGTCCCGGAAGGTCAGACCGTCCGGAACGGCCCACGGGCCGTCGTCGCCGCGGACACACATCACGGACGTCGCGAGCACATGGGAGGCCCAGGCGTCCCGTGGCGCGAGACGGCTCTGCGGGGCGAGCGACCTGGCCGGATCGAGATGGGCCCAGAGCGCCTGCCGGGTCGACCGCCAGCCGGTGCGCCGCCCCTGCCTGAACGGTGAGTTGGCGAACGCGGCCACCAGCACCGCGCCCAGCAGATTGCCGAGCTGCCAGCGCCGTCCGTAGCCCAGCGGGCCCGGCTCCTCCTCACCGGCGTCCAGGCAGACCTGCACGGATGCGGAGGAGCACATCATGGCGCGGCCCGCGGGACCCGACCGGTCCAGTGCGGCCTCCATGGCGTCGTATCGCGGCTCCCTGAGCAGGCGACGGGGCGGATTCCACGGGTCCACGCCGAGGCCGGCCAGGGCCAGACCGGCCCGGCCGAGAGTGTCGCGTACGGAAACCAGATCGGCGGCCGTGGCGTCGACGCACGCCATCAGGGAACCCGCGGGCTGAGAGCTGAGCTCCAGCTGACCGCCGGGTTCGAAGGTGAGGGCGGCGTCCAGCCGTGTCGCGCGCACGGCGTCGGCCGCTGCGCGCAAGCGGTCGTGGGAGACAGCGACCTCGGGTTGCTCACGGTCGTGAATGAGCCATTCCAGCTCCACACCGACCGTCCGGGGCGGTCCCGTCTTGAAACATATGCCGCGGAGCAGATCCTCCGCCTCTTCTTCGCCGAGGGGCGCCGCGTCTGCGGGCGGGCCGTGCCGGCCGAGTGTTTCCGGGGGCATGCTGGGCCTCCTTTTCGGGTGCTTGCCTCCCACCCAAACCCTTACCGGGAGTTCGCACAAGGGTGCCCCTGTGCGACGAAAACCGGTTGCGTCCATGCCGCCGGTGCGTCCAGCATGCCCCGTATGCACCACACGGGGGCGCGCCGATGAGCGCACGACTGCGCGGCATCGCGAAAGACACCGAGTCCATCGTCCGGGCCGGGCGCTACCGCACGCCCGAAGGCCGCGAGGTTTCGATCGAACGGGCCCTGGCCACCGCGCTCTCCGGGACCCGGCTCTACGGCCCCGAGCCCGTGCCCGTGGCCGTCCTGGACACCGGCCGCAGCCCGGCCGTCGAGGTGACGGACGAGACGAGCCTGCGGGCGGCGCGCCGGATGACGGGCGAGTCGCCGGCCAAGGTCGCCGTCCTGAACTACGCCTCCGCACGCAATCCCGGCGGCGGCTATCTGAACGGCGCGCAGGCGCAGGAGGAGTCCCTGTGCCGCGGCTCCGCGCTCCATGCCACACTGCTGCGCGCCCCTGAGTTCTACGCGCACCACCGCGCCGAGCGCAGCGCCCTCTACACCGACCGGGTCATCCACTCACCCGGTGTGCCGGTCTTCCGCGACGACCGGGGGAGGCTGCTCGAATCCCCGTACACCGCCGGATTCCTCACCTCACCCGCGCCCAACGCCGGGGTCGTCCGCAGCCGGTACCCGGACCTGGTCCCGCGCATCCCCGCCGTGCTGGCGAGCCGCGCCGAACGGGTCCTCGAGGTCGCCGCCGTCCGCGGTTACCGGCGGCTGGTGCTGGGCGCCTGGGGCTGCGGCGTCTTCATGAACGACCCGGCCGACGTGGCCGGCGCGTTCCGCGCCCTGCTCACCGGTGGCGCGCGGTTCGCGGGCCACTTCGAGCAGATCGTCTTCGGCATCCCGGACCGCGATCCCGACTCGGCCGTCCGGGCGGCCTTCACCCGCGCGTTCAGCGGTCAGCTCCAGCCGTAACGCTCCCGCAGCCGCCCCACGACCAGGTCGTACCTCGCCCGGTCCAGCGCACAGGCCTCGCGCCGCATCCCGTCCTCGTGCACCCTCAGCACCCGGTCCAGGTCCACCCAGGACGGCCGTCCCGAGCTGTCCCACGGGCCCGCGCCCAGTGAGATCCACTCGTGGTCCTCCTCGTGCTGCCTGCTGGACAGCTGTACGGCGAGAAGGGTGCCCCTCTCCTCCCGGGCCACGACGAGAACGGGCCGGTCCTTGCCGCGCCCGTCGTTCTCCTCGAACGGCACCCAGGTCCAGACGATCTCGCCCGGGTCCGGATCGCCGTCCCGGTCGGGGGCGTACGAGGTGCGGACGGGGCCCACCTCGCGGGGTTCGGCCTCCGCGGTGGCGGCGGGGCCGCTCCGGCCGGGGAAGTCGGTCGTGCTGTCGCTGCTGTGATTGGTGTGCTGGAACGTCATCGCAACACCGTAGAACCTGTACGCCCCAGTTCGTGGAGCGGGTCGGCGAAACGGGCCGCGGGCTCGGCCTCATGATTCGCGAGCGGTGACGCCTTCCCCATGATTCGCGAGAGGTGACGCCTTCCCCTTAGGGTGCCCCGGCACGCGGGGCGGGCGTGGGGGTCTGCGAGACTGCCGGACGCCATGAGCCAGTTACCCCAGCAGCCCGCCGGTATCTCCGTCCCGACCAGCGCCGACGTGGCGCGGCTCGCAGGAGTCTCCCGGGCCACCGTGTCCTACGTACTGAACAACAACGCGACCGTGCGGATCAGTGAACCGACCCGCCGCCGGGTCAGGGAGGCCGCCGCCGGGCTCGGTTACGTCCCGCACGCGGCAGCCCGGAGCCTTCGTGCCGGGCACACGAGAACGGTGCTGCTGCCCGCCGCGCAGGCGCCCGCCGTGCCGCTGTACCAACGGTTCCTGACCCGGCTCGAATCGGATCTGCGCCGGCTCGACTACACCGTCGTGCAGTACGGCAGCATCGGCCTCGAACCTGACGAGGCGGCCAGAGCCTGGGCGGAACTCCGCCCCGTCGCCGTCGTTTCGCCCGGCGCTACGGCCCTCACCCCGTACGGCATAGGAGTGCTCACCCGCTCCGGCGCCAAGGCCGTGATCACACTGGGCCCGCAACCGGTCGACGGCGCGCACGCCTTCGTCATGGACCAGCGAGAGGTCGGCGGCTGCGCGGTCCGCCATCTGCTCTCCCGCGGGCGGCGCAGGATCGGGGTGGTCGTGCCCCGCGAACCGGACCTCGCGCTGTTCGCCGAACCACGCCTGGCCGGAGCGGTGCGCGCCGCGGAGGACTCCGCGGCGCCGGCCCTGATCCAGCCGCTGCCCCTGCGGTACGACGAGGAGTCGGCCGAGGACCTCGCCGCCCGCTGGCGGACGCTCGGCCTCGACGCGGTGTTCACGTACGACGACGAATACGCGATGCTGCTGATGCGAGCGCTCCAGGACACCGGAGTCGAGGTACCCGCCGAGACCGCGGTGATCGGCGCCGACGACCTGATGCTCGGCAGGCTGCTGCGCCCCCGGCTCAGCAGCGTCACCATCGAACTGGCGACGGCCCAGCCACCGGCGGAGATCATCGACCGGCTGGTGCGGAGCCCCGGTGGCGCACCGGAACGCCACTATCTGCTGCGGGCCGCGGCGGTGGCACGGGATTCGAGCTGACCCGGCCGACCGGGTGTCGCGACGTGCGCGGCAGGCGGCGGATGTCTAGCGTCGGGAGCATGAGCCATCCGCAGAGCTACGAGATCCTGCTGTTCCCGGAACCGGAGGAAGCCGGCGCCGGGGCACCCGCGCCCGGCACCGCCATCCGCTCCGCGGTCGTGGCAGCCACCGGGGACACCGGGACATCGGGCTATCCGCGCTACGCGGGGGACGGCATGGAGGCGGACATCGACCCGGCCTCGCACACCGTGGAGGCCCTGCTGGTGGACGGTGCGGAGCTGGACTTCGGCCTCACGGTCAGGATCGCCGAGCACATCGGCGGTACGCAGGAGGCAGAGTCGGCGGAAGGGGAGACCGGGGCAGCAGAGGGGCGAGGCGGCGGCGCAGCGCCGCAACCGGCCTCCGGACAGGACGACGCCGCCCCCGGCTCCCCTTCGGCTCCCGCCCGGGAGCAGCCCGGAAACGGCTGAGCCGGGCACCGCCCCATGATGAGGGCCCGGCCTGGACGGCCGGGCCCTCATCACGTCTGGCGCACATCCGCAGGGACTACTGCTGCTCCGGCTGCGCTTGCTGTGCCTGCTGCTCGTCGACGGACTTGCGTACCTCGTCCATGTCGAGGTTGCGCGCCTGGCCGATGACATCCTCCAGCGCCGCCTCGGGGAGCGCCCCGGGCTGCGAGAAGACCGCGACGTTGTCCCGGACGATCATCAGCGTGGGGATGGACCGGATCTCGAAGGCAGCCGCCAGTTCCTGCTGCGCCTCCGTGTCGACCTTGGCGAAGACCAGGTCGGGGTGGCGCTCGGAGGCCGAGTCGTAGACCGGGGCGAACTGCCGGCACGGACCGCACCAGGAAGCCCAGAAGTCGATCAGAAGGAATTCGTTGTCGCTCACGACCTGATCGAAGTTTTCCTTGGTGAGCTCTACGGTGCTCATACTCTCTTACCTCTTCCTGGGACCGTTCGGACCTGTCCGGCACAACGGTGACGTCACTTGCGGTATTCCGCCTGCCCGTGTGGCCGCGGGGCACACCCCCGAGGACACTGTTCCCATGACGGATGCTGAGGGTGTGCGGAGCAGTGAATACGACCTGGTGGTCATCGGGGCCGGCCCCGTGGGGGAGAACGTGGCGGACCGTGCAAGGGCGGCAGGACTGAGTACCGCGGTGATCGAGTCCGAACTCATCGGCGGCGAGTGTTCCTACTGGGCGTGCATGCCCAGTAAGGCGCTGCTGCGTCCGGTCGTCGCACGTGCGGAAGCGCGCCGTGTGCCCGGGCTCAGCGGTGCGGTGCAGGGGCCGCTCGACGCTGACGCCGTCTTCGCCCACCGTGACTACGAGACCTCTCACTGGAACGACGACGGCCAGGTCGCCTGGCTGGACAGCATCGGTGCCGACGTCTACCGCGGCATGGGCCGGCTGACAGGCGTCCGGCAGGTGTCCGTCACGGCCGCCGACGGTTCGGAGCAGCACCTCACCGCCCGGCACGCCGTCGCCGTCTGCACCGGGAGCCGGGCCGTCGTCCCGGCCCTGCCCGGCATCGCGGACGTCTGGCCGTGGACGAGCCGCGAGGCGACCAGCGCCAAGGAGGTGCCCGGCCGGCTCGTCGTCGTCGGAGGGGGAGTGGTCGGCGTGGAGATGGCCACCGTCTGGCAGGGGCTCGGGGCCGAGGTGACCATGCTGATCCGTGGGAAGCACCTGCTCCCCAGAATGGAGCCCTTCGCGGGCGAGCTGGTCGCCGAGGCACTCACCGAAGCCGGCGCCCGGATCCTCACCGGAGTCTCGGCCACCGAGGTGCGCAGGGCCGGCCACGACGGGCCGGTGACCGTGGAACTGGACAACGGGGAGCGGCTGGAGACCGACGAGATCCTGTTCGCCACCGGCAGGGCCCCACGCACCGAGGACCTCGGCCTCGACACGGTGGGGATCGAGCCCGGATCCTGGCTCACCGTCGACGACAGCTGCCTCGTGGAGGGCAGCGACTGGCTGTACGCGGTAGGCGACGTCAACCACCGCGCGCTCCTGACCCACCAGGGCAAGTACCAGGCCCGCATCGCGGGAGCCGCGATCGCTGCCCGCGCGCAGGACACCCCTCTGCTGGAGACCGGCCGCTGGGGCGCGCACGCGGCCACCGCCGACCACGCCGCCGTCCCCCAGGTCGTGTTCACCGACCCCGAAGCGGCCTCGGTCGGCCTCACGCTCGCCGAGGCCGAGGCGGCGGGCCACCGGGTCCGCGCCGTCGACTACGACCTGGCCTCGGTCGCCGGCTCCGGTCTGTACGCGCAGGGGTACAGGGGCCGGGCCCGGATGATCGTCGACCTGGACCGCGAGATCCTGCTCGGCGTCACCTTCGTCGGACCGGGCATCGGTGAACTCCTGCACTCGGCGACGGTCGCCGTGGCCGGAGAGGTCCCCATCGACAGGCTCTGGCACGCGGTGCCCGCGTACCCGACGATCAGCGAGGTGTGGCTCCGGCTGCTGGAGACCTACCGCGGTTGAGTACAAACGGTGGAGGCGTGGGGTGCGCAGATGGAGCTGCGAGCCATGCAGCGCCGCAAGCGTGAAGCGACCATCAAGGCCCGGCAGGCCCGCCGGGTGGAAAGCCAAGCCCTTCTACGGCTACGAGTACATACGGCGGGCTCCCACGGCGTCCGTGTCCCTCCACGGCCACGCCTCTACGGTCATTCGGAACGCTGCTCGAAGGATTCTTTCCGACCCCGAACGGATCACGCTGTCTTCGGAGGCGCGGACATCGACCTGCACACGGTGACCAAGAGCCAACTCGTCGAAGGCCTCGCCCGGCACGGCCTGTCGTTCGACCGCCACCTGCGGCACATGGACGAGCCCGTCCTGCCCTGGCACACCCTCAACCACGTCCATATCACTGCCGAGGAACAACCGGCCACCTCCCCCTACGAGCGCGAGAGCACCCGCGGGTGAACGGCTTCCCCCTCCACCCGGGCAAGCACACCCTGCCCGCCGTACCCGCTCGGCCGAACACGCCACGTACGTCCGCACCACCGACCTGGAAGCGGACCTCTCCACGCTCGACGGAGTGGTCCTTCTCCACCAGGGGCGGCTGCTGACCGCACACCCAGGCGGCACCATTCTCGTAGCCGAGCGGGCGAGGCTGTCGAGGTCGGCGCGGTCGGCATCATGAGGATCGGTTCGCGCAGCCCTTGCTCGCTGATCCGGCCGGCATGTGACTCGACGGCCTGTCGGCAATGCGCCGCGTAACGGCGATACGTGGCGTACCTGGCTTATATCGCCGTAACGGGCGTGATGTACGTGTCAGTCCACTTCCAGGGCGTCCAGGGCCAGCGTGTGGGCGATCGCGAGGCGGCGGTCGATGTCGGGCGCGAAGATCTCAAGTACGTACCGGGTGTGCAGCCCCAGCTTCTTGGTGACGGTCATCAGAAGCTTGCCGCTCTCGGTGTACTTGAAGCGGTACGGCCAGATGAACGGCACGTATTCGAGATAAGGCACGAACTCCCAGACGAACCGGACGAAGGCCACCACCCGGCTGCGCTCGCGGCCGGTCAGCTTCATCGTCCCCGGCTGCCGCACCTGCCATGTCCTGCGGAGGAAAGACGCGCCCGCGTCCTCGTAGAACGACCCGAAGGACTGGCCCGAAGCGTCCCGCACGTCGTACATGTAGCCCACTTCGTGGTCGCGGCCCTTGAAGGCGGCGAGAACGGACTTCCTGGACGCGTCCGTATAGACGGTCACCTGCCCCCTGAGCGACAGCCGCTTCTCGCGTGCGTAGGCGACGGGCTCGCCCTCGGAGCCGTCCGGCCGGGCCACGCTCACCACGTACTCGCCGGCCGTGAGGCTCAGTGTCTTCTTGATGACGAAGGTGTCGTGGGACTGGATGTCCGGTGCTTCCGCGGGGGTGGGGGCCAGGGTTGGGGCG
>NZ_MAPV01000359.1 GCF_001700505.1 Streptomyces mutomycini | reverse complement strand
CGGCGCGTACACCGTGGGCGCGGGTGGTGCCTCGCGGACAGACGGCCCGGGAAGCGGATCGCGGACCGGCTCCGGGGCAGGCTCGGGGTGTCCGGGCGCCCCCGTCACGTCCGCCGCCCCCATCTTCCCGACGATGATCAGGGCGAGCCCCTTCGCCGTCTCCGCCTTCTCGAAGAGTTCCCGCATCGACACCTTGACCCGGTGCTCCTCCTCCAGCTCGCGCAGTACGCCGATCATCTGCAGCGAGTCCGCCCCGAGGTCGAAGAAGGAGGCGTCCTCGGCTATCTCGCCGGTGTCATAGCTGAGATGCTTCGCGGTGACCTCGACGATGTGCTGGAGCACCCGCTCGACCGCTGTTTCGTCCTGTGCCACTTCAGCCCCGTCTCTTGCCGGTTGTACGGGCCGGGGAAGGTGGTTCTCCGGCCCTGTCCAGTAGTCCTTGTGCTGGAAGCGGTAGCCGGGCAGGGGGATCCTGCGGCCCGTCCCTCCCATGAAAGTCCGCCAGCCGACCGGCGTATCCGACGCTGCGGCGCGGGGCCGGGCTCGAACCGCTCTGGGACGCGGCCGCAGGCCTGTACCGGGGCGGGGCGCCGGTCGGCTGGCGGACTTTCATGGGAGGGACGGGCCGCAGGATCCCCCTGCCCGGCTACCGCTTCCAGCACAAGGACTACTGGACAGGGCCGGAGAACCACCTTCCCCG
>NZ_MAPV01000358.1 GCF_001700505.1 Streptomyces mutomycini | reverse complement strand
ACCAGAACTGACGCGAGGCCGCCGGCCCGGGGTTCCGGTCCGCTGCGGGCCGGGCCGGGGCGGGTTCAGGGGGGGGCTTGCCCGGGGTGGTCCGGTACTCGAATGCCGCGGTGCGTCCGAGACGTGTCCGTCTCACGGTGCGGTCAGTGCGGCTTCCAGCTGAGCTTGCCGCCCCCCACCCATCGGACGGCGGACGGGTCGTCGAGGTCATGGACCGGAATACCTGCCGTCGCGGCGGCGATCAGCACGTCCGTCATGGCGGTCGCGTTCCCGATGACCTCTCCGTCGATCTCGACGATGCGGAAAGGCGGATCCCCGGGCTGGACGGGCAGGACCGTGATCCGTGGGGCCGAGGTGTGCGGACGTTCAGTCATAGGCCGATCGATTCCACGTCGATGCTCCATGTATGCCCTAGGCCATCACTCATGGGCCATATGACCGATTTGAAGTGGTTTTGGAATTTAGTCCCGTAATCCATAAAAGGCCATTTCGTGTGACCTGAGCCCCTTCGTGTTGGAGCAAATCACCCGAATCGGACTCGGTGACCAGCGTCACTTCAGGCGCCCCTG
>NZ_MAPV01000357.1 GCF_001700505.1 Streptomyces mutomycini | reverse complement strand
GAGCGCGTCGACGCGCTCGGTGAGGGCGGCTACCGCCGTTACGACGAACGGACGGCCACCCAGCTCGGGGACGGCGCCCTGCTCGTGCTCGACGCGTACGGCGGAGACCTCCGGCGGCTGCGCGAGGAGGCCGGCGGCGAGACGGACGCACTGCGCTCGGGGCTCCGCCGCTTTCCCGGGATCGGGCCGGCGGGCGCCGACATCTTCCTGCGCGAGGTCCAGGCGGTGTGGCCGGGAGCGGCGCCCTACTTCGACGCGAAAGCTCTTCAGGGCGCGGAGCGGCTCGGCCTTCCCACCACACCGGACAAGCTCGCCCTGCTGGCGAAGGATCGGGATCCTGCTGTGGTCGCCGCCGCACTGGTGCGGGACGCGCTCGGCAAGGGCTGAACCGCTCAGCTCGTCGGCCGCCGCCTGCCCGGCTTCGTGGAGCGGTTCTCCACGAGGGCGCGCCGGATCTGCGCGGCGCTCGCGCGGGCGTGGTCCGACGTCGCCGTCCGGTCGGCCACCGAAGTGACAAAACGGTGAGTGGGACGCAGGCACTGACCGCACGGCGTGTCGGTGGCGAGCAGGTAGCCGTCCTCGCACTGGGGGTCCGTGCAGTGGCCTGGGCTCACGAGCGCTTCCGCGATCTCCTGCGGCGCCCAGCGGCGCCGTCCGTCCTCGTCCTTCTCATGGAGGGCGTGGGACCAGCGGACGTTCCAGCGGCGTTCGAGCCGTTCCAGGAGCTGGTCGGGGGTGCGCCGGGCGAGTTCCCGGTGGATCAGCTCGTGCACCGTACGGGGGTGGCGGTGGGCGAGTGCCTGGACCAGCGGTTGCGGGAGGGCCTGGAGGATGTAGTTGACCGGATCGCCCCCCGCGCGCTCGCGCCACTTGCGGCAGCCGCAGGGGCCCTCGGCCGGGAGCGCCCGCTGGCATCGGCCGCACTGGCCCCGGCACTCCGCGCAGAGCCCGTCGTCGAGCCCGTCCACGTGGGGCGCGGGGGCACGGCCGCAGTCGCGGCAGCAGGAGGCGCACGGGCCGCAGAGGCGCTCGTCGCCGAGCTTCGTGGTCCACTGCCGCTGCTGGCAGCGGCAGCACAGGGCGTT
>NZ_MAPV01000356.1 GCF_001700505.1 Streptomyces mutomycini | reverse complement strand
CTCCGGACCACCCGCCCCCGTCGCGGCTTCCGCGGCCCCGGCCCGGGCGAGCCGCACAGCGACCGGGCGCCTCGTGGGCAACAAGCTGCTCAGTCTCGCCGGTGCCACCAAAGAGGTGCGCCAGTTCACCTTCGACACGCGGGACAGCCCCGTACCACTCACGTACGAGGCGGGTGACGCCCTCGGCGTGGAGGCGCTCAACTGCCCCGCGCTCGTTGCGGAATGGCTGGCCGTCACCGGACTGGACCCCGCGGTCCCGGTCGACGTGACCGGCCTCGGCCCCGTCCCCCTGGGCGAGGCACTCCACCGTCACCTGGACATCGCGCGGATCACTCCCGCACTGCTGCGGCTGGTCGCCGAGCGCACCCACGACCGGACCCTCAGGAAACTCCTGCGCCCCGACAACAAGGGCGAACTCGCTCAGTGGACCTGGGGCCGGCAGGCCGTCGACGTCATCGCCGAACACTCCGCCCGCGCCACCGCGGCCGAGTGGACCGGGGCCCTCACACGCCTCCGGCCGAGGCTCTACTCCATATCCTCCAGCCCGCTCAGCGACCCCGGCCTCGTGCGTCTCACCGTCTCCGTCGTCCGCTACGAGAACCGGCACGGCGCCGTCCGCAAAGGAGTGGCCTCCACCTTCCTCGCCGACGCGGAAGCGGGCAGCCCCGTTCCCGTCTTCGTCCAGCGCGCCCCGCACTTCCGCCCGCCGGCCGACC
>NZ_MAPV01000355.1:613-796 GCF_001700505.1 Streptomyces mutomycini | reverse complement strand
TCGCTGGACGTCCGCGGCCGCTGGGCGGTCCTCGCGGGCTCGGCGTCGTCGGTCGGCACGGCCTGCGGCCCGCTCCTCGGCAGCGTGCTCTCCGAACAGGCGGGCTACGCGATGATGGGGTTGATTCTGGGTGCCGCGACGCTCCTGGTCGCGGCACCCGTCACCGCGGTGGCGCTGCACACC
>NZ_MAPV01000355.1:0-576 GCF_001700505.1 Streptomyces mutomycini | reverse complement strand
CCGTCCGGCGGGACCGGTCAGTCGAACGCGTACGCCTCGACCTCGGAGAGGTAGCGCGCCCTGCGCTCCTCGTCGTGGTCGAGGAAGGCCGCCTCGAAGGAGTTCCGGGCCAGGGTGCGCAGCTGCTCGCGGTCCAGGCCGAGCGCCTCGTACACGGCCCGGAAGGTGTCTCCGACGTATCCGCCGAAGTAGGCCGGGTCGTCGGAGTTCACCGTGCAGAGCAGCCCCGCGTCCATCATGGACCGCAGCGGGTGCTGTTCCAGTACGTCGACGGCGCGCAGCCGTACGTTGGAGAGCGGGCAGAGCGTCAGCGGGATCCGCTCGGAGACCAGCCGGTCCACCAGGTCCGGGTCCTCCATGCAGCGCAGGCCGTGGTCGATCCGCTCGACGCCGAGGACGTCCAGGGCCTCCCGGATGTACTCGGGCGGGCCCTCCTCGCCGGCGTGGGCGACCTTCCGCAGGCCGAGGGCCGTGGCCGCCGCGTACACCTCGCGGAACTTCGCGGGCGGGTGGCCGACCTCCGCCGAGTCCAGGCCCACGGCGCTGATGCGGTCCAGGTACGGCTTCGCGGCGTCC
>NZ_MAPV01000354.1 GCF_001700505.1 Streptomyces mutomycini | reverse complement strand
GCAGGCGACCAGGATCGCCTGCACCAGCCGGGACTTTCCGGCGCCCGTGGTTCTGAAGACGGCCCCGCGCTGGGCGTTGCCGGTCTTCGGGTCGAACAGGCGGAACCGCAACGGGGATCCGTCGAAGTACGTGCCGAGCGTGATCCGCCCGCGCCCGTCCATCGCCAGGTCGTCCAGGCTGATCTCCCGGACGTCCATCAACGGGTTCGTGGGGTAGACCCTGACGATCGCCTCGCGGCCGACGCCCTGCTCGAAGATGACCCGGCTGTAGTCCTCGACCTTCAGCAGGTCGCACAGCGCCTCGTGGTCGTAGCGCTTGATCCCGCCCGGCGGGGTCTTCAGCACGTACTCGCGCACATCCGACATCAGGTCAGCTCCTTGTGGGCCTCGTACGTGGTGGCCTCGATCAGCTCGACGCCGGGCATCGCGGTGGCGGCGATCTCCGCCCACACCTCTGCGTCGCTGTCGCCCGGCCCGTCCTCGACCTCGGCCGTCGGGCGCTGCCCGAGGACCAGGAGGCGGACGCCGGCGCCGCGGCCCGGTACGGGGCCGATCTCGATCAGCTCCTCCGGCAGGTCCAGCTCGGCGGACAGGCCGGGCTTGGAGATGTCGGGCACGGGCTGCCCGCGCTTCTGGGCGCCGATGACGATGGCCAGGCATCCCTCGCCCACCTGCTGGTGCTGCAGGAGCACCGTGCCGGGCGCGACGCCCCCCTCCACCGCGAAGCGCTCACCCCACCAACGGGCCTGCGGGGTGTCGTAGGTGGGGGCCGGTTCGACGGCGGTCTCCTCCGTCTTCTCGACGGCGTCGGCGAGCTCCTGGGCCAGCGCCTCGTCGACGAGCTCGCGGGCGGTCAGTCCGGGGCGCAGGTACCAGGTGGCGCCGGTCCAGAGCGCGATGGCTGCGGCCTGCAGGAGCACGGACACCGACCCCTCGGGGGCCAGGCGTTCACCGACGAGTACCGCCGCACAGCCCGCGTGCGGGGCGGCGTAGACGGAGATGGCCGTCCACCGCACGGAGGCGGGGGCGCGCAGGACTTGATGGTTCGCCGCGAGGCCGACGGCGGCCGTGGCGGCGATGGCGAGGGCTCCGGGG
>NZ_MAPV01000353.1 GCF_001700505.1 Streptomyces mutomycini | reverse complement strand
CCCGGACGGATCACTGCCGCTGCTCTCGGCCCTCGTGGTCCTGCGAGAGACCGGCCGGCCCTCCGGTGGCTTCTTCAAGTTGGCTCGATGTGCACCGTACATGCGGTCGGGTGACGACACCGAGCTGTGGATCGAAGAGATCAAGCAGCTCGCGGTGCACTTCGCTGCTCGAGCCGGTTGATCCAGATCACGTGTCCCGGCGCCGCGCCCGGTTCAGTTGCTTCAGTTCGATGATGGTCGCGACGGCGCGCAGCCAGGTTGCCGCGGTGTCGTCGGCGGCGATCCCGCCCGCGAGTTCGGCGCCGGCCAGCAGCCACTCCTGTACGAGGACGGCCGCCTCCCGGCCGGGCAGGGGCTCGGGCAGCTCTGCGGCGCGGGCGAGTCCGCCGGCACGCACGGTGTCGGCGAGGAAGGCGACCGAGCGCGGCTCGGTGCCGAGGCGGTCGAGGATGACGGCCGCGGCCGCGGCACCGTCGCCGAACAGCGCGGTGCGCCGGGTGCCGGGCTCGGCGGTGAGGCCGTAACGCAGCAGGACGGTGATGTCGAGCCGGGCCAGCTCGTCGTCCGTGCGGTCCGGCGGGTACGGGGCGTCGTTCATGGCGGGGCCTCGGATATCTCGTCTCGGCTGACTGGTCCGCTGCGGTTCAGCTGACGGTGACGGTGTAGGTGATGCGCTCGGGAGCCGGGGAGGGGGAGGC
>NZ_MAPV01000352.1:261-509 GCF_001700505.1 Streptomyces mutomycini | reverse complement strand
GCCCACTACCCGGACGCCGCCGACGAGAAGATCACCGAGAGCGGCTACCGCATCGTCCTCAACACCGGTGCGGGTGCCGGTCAGACCGTCTTCCACGCGCACGCCCACGTCCTGGGCGGTCGCGGGATGCAGTGGCCCCCCGGTTAGGGCCACCCACCCGTGTCCGTACGAGAACTCGTGGTCCTCGGCACCGCCAGTCAGGTGCCGACCCGTCACCGCAACCACAACGGCTACCTGCTGCGCTGGGA
>NZ_MAPV01000352.1:0-123 GCF_001700505.1 Streptomyces mutomycini | reverse complement strand
CCGAGGCCCCGGTCGCCGCGGACGGTGTCCTCGCCACCACCGACGCGTACACCCTCGACAGCCACCGGCTCTCGCATCCCGTCGAGTCCTACGGCTACCGCCTCACCGAGCCCGACCGGCTGC
>NZ_MAPV01000351.1 GCF_001700505.1 Streptomyces mutomycini | reverse complement strand
CGGGACGCGGGCGGCGCGGTCTCCCGAGATGACGGGGGAGACCGCGCCGCCCGCGTCCCGATGGAGGCACAGACCACCCGCTACGCCTTCTACGACGGGCGGCCGGAGGACCTCGGCACCGCGGCTCCCGCCTCCTTCATCCCGCTCATCAGCGGCAACTGGTCCACCACCTTCAGCTGGCGGGGGACGGGCCCCTTCCCCGCCGCCGAACGGGACAGGCTGCACACCCTCGTCTCCGCCGCCCACACCCGCGGACAACGGGTCCGTTTCTGGGGCACCCCCGACGCCGCGGGTCCGGAACGCGACGCGCTGTGGACCGAGCTCGTCGCCGCGGACGTCGACCACCTCAACACCGACGATCTCGCAGGGCTGGAGACCTTCCTCCGCCGACGCGGGCCCGGCACCCGCGGCAACGGCTGACCGGCGCCGGCCGCCGCATCCGGTCACCGTGGGTCAACACCCGTTCGGCCGACACGCCGGTGCGCCGAACGGCCCCTCCGCTGCGCCACACTGGCGGCCGAATGCCGCAATTCCGGCGCGGCGGAGGAGGTTGGCCATGGCCATTTCGATCTCAGTGGTGCTGCTGCTGCTGGTCCTCGCAGTGATCTTCCTGCGCAGCGGCGGACTCAAGATCTCGCACGCGATCGTCTGCGGCCTGCTGGGATTCTTTCTCGCGGGCACGAGCATGGCCCCCACCATCCACGAGGGGATCACCGCCACCGCGAACGTCGTCAGCGGACTGAGGCCCTGATCCCGCGCGCCGTCCGGGTGCGGGAGAATGACGGTCTGATCCCGGCACAGCGCCGCACCGGGCCGGCCGGGGCGATACCGTCGTCCGCAGGCCCCTGCGCGTGCTTCGTCGACATGGCTCGGACCTGACCGATCCTGGCCACGCACCTGGAGAACGCACCAATGTCCTTCCCGCCCCCCGGACGGCACTCGGGCGCAGCCCACCACGAGTACTGCAACAACGCCCTGTGCTGCCGCTGC
>NZ_MAPV01000350.1 GCF_001700505.1 Streptomyces mutomycini | reverse complement strand
GCGGGGGCCGGGGCGGGCGGCTCGAAGCCGTGGCCCGTGAGCAGCACCGTGTCGGAGAGGAAGCGGGCCAGCTGCTCCAGGTTGGCGGGGCCGCCGTGCGCGAGGTAGGCGTGCGCCTCCGCCGCTATGCCGATGGGCACGGTCGACGCGGCCATCAGCTGGGCGTCGGGGGCCTGTTCACCGGTCAGTACGACGACGGGCCGGCCGGTCGCCAGCACCTGGTCGAGTCCGTCCTGCCAGGCTCGGACACCGCCGAGGAGACGCACGACGACGAGATCCGTGCCGTCCAGGAGCTGCGGCAGGTCCTCGACGGAGAGCCGGGACGGGTTCGCGTAGCGGAAGCCGACCGGGCCGTCGGAGGCACGGGCGCTGAGCAGGTCGGTGTCGGACGTCGACAGGAGCAGAATCATGCGGCGTCGGGCCTTCCTCGGGGTGTCCACGCCCCGGGCAGTGTCGGTTGGGCCTCCCCTGCCCGGGCGGAACCGGGTTTTCGGGGAAGGGAGTTCCTGACTCGCACGGCGGGTGGGCCGGGCTCACAGTGGCGGGACCGCGCCGGAATCTCACCGGGCTTCCTCCCATGTCGCCGTCTGGCGATGGCGGACCCAACGGACCGCCGCTAGGCATAGTAGGCGGGGGGAGGGGGGTCCTGACCAGACGGCCCCCGCACCGACCGGGGCGGAGACGGTGTCGCCTGGACAGTGCGGACCGGGACAGAGCTGGTGGACCGTGCAGCGGGGGCGCGGGACAGGGGCCCGGGGGACCTGTGGTGTGCGGCTCAGCGCGGGGGTGGGTGTCCCGTAGGTCACAGTGACCGCAGGGCTGCGCCACGGTCACGGTCGGTATGCTCGCCGCCATGTCCGCCTCCCCCCTTCCGTCCCGGTCTCCGGACGATGCGTGTGCCCGGAGCAGCGGTGACGCCTGCCCCGGCGCACTGCGTCTGCACCGCGCGGACGACGGTGCGCTGGCGCGGATCCGCATACCCGGCGGGGTGCTGACGCCCCGCCAGGCAGATGCGCTGGGGCGGGCCGCTGAGCGCTTCGGTGACGGTGAGCTGCATCTCACCTCCCGTGGAAACGTGCAGCTGCGCGGGCTCGGCCCGGACTGCGGTGCGGAGCTGGCAGGGCTGCTGGACGCGGCCGGGCTGCTGCCCTCACCCCGCCATGAACGGGTACGCAACGTGGTCGCGACCCCGCTCTCCGGGCTCGATGCCCTGGGGGCTGCCGACGTCCGGCCCTGGCTGACCGGACTGGACCGGCTTCTGTGCGGAAGCAACCGCGCGACAGCGCTCTCCGGACGTTTCCTGTTCGCGCTCGACGACGGCCGCGGCGATGTGGACGCCCTCGGCGCCGACCTCACCCTCCTGGGCGACGGTGACGGCAGCGCCCTCCTGCGCATCGGGGACGACGACGCCGTCCTCCGCGTCCCCTCCCCCGACGGTCCTCTCGCCGCGCTGACCGCAGCCGAGGCGTTCCTCGACTCCGCCGGGGACACCGGCGCCTGGCGGGTGAAGGACCTGCGCTGGGCCGGCTGGACCCGGCTCAGTGGCGGCTGCTCTCGAGCGCCGGTGAACTGCGCCTCACCCCGTGGCGCGGGGTCGTCGTCACCGGGATCGGATCAGACCGTGCGGACAGCCTGCTGAGCGACCTGTCGGGAGCCGGCCTGATCACCGGACCCGGCTCCCCG
>NZ_MAPV01000035.1 GCF_001700505.1 Streptomyces mutomycini | reverse complement strand
CGGAGCCGGAGCCGGAGCCCGAGCAGTCGCCGTCGCCGGAGCAGGGGCAGCAGACGGAGGCCGCACCGGCTGCCGAGCCAGGGACGCCTTCGGACGCGCCTGCGCAGGGCGACGCCGACCGCGACCCGGACAGCGGCTCCGGCCGTGAATCCGAGTCCGGCCCCGACTCCCCCTCCCGGACCGGCCGTCCCGCCGACCAGGACCGTTCCGCCCATCCGGACCGTTCCGCCGACCAGGACCGTCCCGCCCATCCGGACCGTTCCGCCGACCAGGACCGTTCCGCCGATTCCGACCGCCCCGCCGGAGGCGATACCGCGTGAACGACGTACTCGACGTCGCCCTCCGCCTCGTCATCGTCTTTGCCGTGTTCATGGTGGTCCCCCTCGTCGTGGGGCAGGCGGAACACAAGGTCATGGCCCATATGCAGGGCCGCCTCGGCCCCATGTACGCGGGTGGCTTCCACGGCTGGGCCCAGCTCGTCGCGGACGGGGTGAAGTTCGCGCAGAAGGAAGATGTCGTACCTGCCGACGCGGACCGCCGGATCTTCCAGCTGGCCCCGGCCGTCGCCCTGCTCCCGTACCTCCTCGTGATCGTGGCGATCCCGATCGGCCCCGGCGAGGGAGCGGTCGGGCAGGTCGTCGACGCGGGCATCTTCTTCGTGCTCGCCGTCATGGGCGTCGGAGTTCTCGGCTCGTTGATGGCGGGCTGGGCCTCGGCCAACAAGTTCTCCCTCCTCGGCGGTCTCCGCACCGCCGCGCAGCTGCTCGCCTACGAACTGCCGATGCTGCTCGCCGCCGCATCCGTGGCCATGGCGGCCGGTACCGTCTCGCTCCCCGGCATCCTCAACGCCTTCGAGTGGTGGTGGCTGCCCTGGCAGATCGTCGGCGCGCTGGTCTTCTTCGTCGCGGGGCTCGCCGAACTCCAGCGCCCGCCCTTCGACATGCCGGTCGCCGACTCCGAGATCATCTTCGGTGCGTACACCGAGTACACGGGTCTCCGCTTCGCCCTGTTCCTGCTCGCCGAGTACGCCGGAATCGTCGTCCTGTGCGGTCTGACGACCGTCCTCTTCCTCGGCGGATGGCACGGACCGCTGGGCGCCGACGGGCTCGGCTGGGTCTGGACCCTGCTCAAGACGGGTGTTCTGGCGTTCGTCGTCATCTGGCTCCGGGTCACCTACCCCCGTCTGCGCGAGGACCAGCTGCAGAAGCTCGCGTGGACCACGCTCATCCCCCTCGCCCTCGCGCAGATCGCGCTCACCGGCATCGTGAAGGTGGCGATCAACTAGTGCCCCCGATTCCCGGCTCAGGCCTGGCCAAGGGTCTGGCCGTCACCCTGCGGACCATGACGAAGCGAACGGTCACCGCGCAGTACCCGGACGTCCAGCCCGAACTGCCGCCCCGCACCCGGGGCGTCATCGGTCTGTTCGAGGAGAACTGCACGGTCTGCATGCTGTGCGCCCGTGAATGCCCCGACTGGTGCATCTACATCGACTCCCACAAGGAGACGGTGCCCCCGGCCGCACCGGGCGGCCGCGAGCGCAGCCGCAACGTCCTGGACCGCTTCGCGATCGACTTCGCGCTGTGCATGTACTGCGGAATCTGCATCGAGGTGTGTCCTTTCGACGCGCTGTTCTGGTCACCCGAGTTCGAGTACGCGGAGACGGACATCCACGAACTCACCCACGAGCGCGACAAGCTCCGCGAGTGGATGTGGACCGTCCCCGAACCGCCCGCCCTCGACCCGGCGGCCGAGGAGCCCAAGGAGATCGCGGCAGCCCGCAAGACGGCGGACAAGCTCCAGGCCCAGGAGGCCCAGACTCAGGCAGCTCAAGAGGCCCAGCCGACCCGGACAGCGGAACAGGAGGGCCAGGAGTGACCCTCGCGGCCACCGCCGGCCACCCCGGCTTCCTCTCACCGAACGGCGTCGAGATCGCCTTCGTCCTGGTCGGGCTCGCCACCCTCGGCGCAGCCCTCATCACCGTCACCACCAAGCAACTCGTGCACGCCGCCCTGTGGCTCGTCGTGGCGCTCGGCGGTGTGGCGGTGGAGTACCTCCTGCTCACGGCCGAGTTCATCGCCTGGGTGCAGGTACTGATCTACGTCGGTTCCGTCGTGGTCCTCCTCCTCTTCGGACTGATGCTCACCAGAGCCCCCATCGGCCGTTCCCCGGACGCCGACTCGGGCAACCGTTGGATCGCCCTCGGCGCTTCCCTCGCCGCCGCAGGGGCTCTCGTCTGGGTCGTGGTCGACGCGTTCCGTACGACCTGGATCGATCTGGACGGTCCCGCCCAGGGCTCCACCAAGGCGTCCGGAGAGTTCCTCTTCCGGCACTGGGTGCTTCCCTTCGAGGCGCTCTCCGTCCTGCTGCTCGCCGCCCTCGTGGGAGCGATCGTCATTTCCCGCAAGGACCGCCAGGACCCGCAGGGCGGGCAAGGCACGCAGGACCGTCGCGGCGGCGGCGGCCGACAGGGCAGTAACGGTGTGCAGGGCCCCAGCGGGCCGCAGGGCGGCGACGACCGGCGGGAACGGCCGACCGTGAACCGGGAGGACAAGAGCTGATGCACCTCGCCTATCCCGCGGTCCTCGCCGTCCTCCTCTTCTGCACCGGGCTGTACGGGGTACTGGCCCGCCGCAACGCGATCCTCGTCCTGATGTCCGTCGAGCTCATGCTCAACGCCGTCAACCTGAACCTCGTCGCCTTCGACGTCTGGCTCCGCGACGCGCTCCACTCCGGCCAGGCCCTCACCCTCTTCACGATCGCCATCGCCGCGGCCGAGATCGGCATCGGCCTCGCGATCGTCCTGGCCGTCTACCGCAACCGCGGCAGCGCGGACATCGACCGTCTCCGCGACACCGCGGAGACCGACGACGCCGAAACGCTCCCCGACGACTTCGACGGCGTTGCCGCCCGGGACACCACCGCAGACCAGGCCACTGCTCCGGCAGGGAAGGCAAAGAAGGCAGAGGCCACCGCGTGACCACCACGACCCTCGCCGTCCTCGTCCCGCTCCTCCCCTTCCTGGGCGCCGCCGCCGGACTCCTCCTGGGGCGGACCGCGCCCGGCTTCGTCCGCCCCCTCGCCGTGCTGCCGACCCTCGCCGCCGCCGTCATCGCGGCCGTCGTCGCCGCACGCCAGGGCGGCGGCCGGCCCATCGACGCCGCGACCCAGCTGACCCCCACCGGGTCGGTCCCGGTCGACCTGGCGCTGCACCTGGACGGCTTCGCCGTCCTCGTCGCCGTCCTCGTCGGGCTCGTCGCCACCTGCGTGCAGATCTACTCGACGGCCTATCTGAAGAACGACGCGCGCTACCCCTCGTACGCGGCCCTCGTCTCCCTCTTCACCTCCGCGATGCTGCTCGTCGTCTACTCCGGCGACCTCATGGTGCTCCTGGTCGGCTGGGAGATCATGGGCATCTGCTCGTACTTCCTCGTCGGCCACTACTGGGAGACCCCCGAAGCCCGCGCGGCCTCCCTCAAGGCGTTCCTGGTCACCAAGCTCGGCGACGTCCCCTTCCTCATCGGCCTGTTCGCACTCGCCGCCGACACCGGCACCTTCCGCATCACCGGCATCCTGGCCGCCGTCAACAACGGCGGACTCGAACACCCCACCCTCATCGCCCTGCTGCTCCTCGCCGGCGTCGCGGGCAAGTCCGCGCAGTTCCCCCTGCACACCTGGCTGCCCGACGCGATGGCCGGCCCCACCCCCGTCTCCGCGCTGATCCACGCCGCGACGATGGTCGCCGCCGGCATCTACTTCGTGGCCCGGCTCCTCCCCGTCTTCGCCGCCTCCGGCGCCGCCCTCGTCGTCCTCGCCGTGATGGCGGCCGTCACGATGATCGGCTCCGGACTCGCCGCACTCGCACAGGACGACATCAAGCGCGTCCTCGCCTACTCCACGATCGGCCAGCTCGGCTACATGTCCGGGGCCCTGGCCGTCGGCGACCGTGGGGCCGCCGTCTTCCACCTCATGTCCCACGGTGCGTTCAAGGCTGTCCTCTTCCTCGCGGCGGGCGTCGTCATCCACTCGACGGGCACCAACTCACTCGCCGCGATGTCCCGCATGAGCGGGCTGGCCAAGCGCATCCCGGACGCCTACTGGACGATGACCGTCGCCCTCCTGGCGCTCGCCGCAATTCCCCCCTTCGCCGGCTTCTTCTCCAAGGAAGCGGTCCTCGTCGCCGCCGAGCACACCGCTTTCGGGGACCGCGACGTCGCCCCGGCCGCCGCCGGCTGGACGATCCTCGTCGCCGGACTCGCCGCCGCCGTCCTCACCGCCGCCTACGCCACCCGGCTGTGGCTCCTGGCGTTCCGCGGGCGTGGCCCCGAGGCCGCCGACCACGGCAGGCAGCCCGTCGCGATGACCTCCGTCCTCTGGGTCCTGGCCGTCCCCACCATCGCCTTCGGCCTCACCACCGGCGTCCTCATCGACTGGTTCGACGGACACAGCCTCGCCCCCTCCCTCACGACCGCCGTCCTCTCCACCGGCGTCGGACTCGTCGGCGGACTCGTCACCTACGGGGCGTGGCGCCACACGACGGCGCACGCCGACCGTCCCCCGGTCGGTGCGGTCGCCGCACACCCCGACGCCGAACCCGCCCTCGTGGAGGCCGAGGCGATCGCCTCGCACACCGCGGTGTACGGGACCATCGCGGACGCCCCCGACCCCACGGACCCCGGCAGGCTCCTGCTGGGACCACTGCACCGCCACGCGGTCACCGGCTTCCACCTCGACGCCCTGTACACGGCGCTCTTCGTGCGCCCCGTCGGGGCCGCCGCACGGCTCGTCCGCTTCCTGGACCGTGAGGTCGTCGACACCTACGTACGCGGCTCGGGCAACATCGCCCGCGGACTCGGAACCCTGGTCCGCCGCGCCCAGACCGGCAACGTGCAGACCTACCTCGGCGCACTGCTCGCCGGAACCCTTGTCCTGGCGATCGCCGCCGTCGTCTTTGCCAACGTCTACGCCGGGGCGTGAGCCGTGTTCGATATCAGCGCATCCGTGATGCAGTTCCTCCTGGCGTTCGTCGTCGTCGTCCCGCTCCTCGGCGCGGCCGCCGCGCTCCTGCCCGCTCCGCCCGGGCTCAAGGGCAGGAACCCCGACCAGGCCGTGCTCCGCCATGGCGTGACCGTCACCGGCGCCGTACTCCTCGCCGTGCTCGTCCTCGCCGCGGGCTTCGACCACGACCATCCGTCGAAGATGCAGGCCACCACCGACATCAGCTGGATCCCGGCACTCGACGTCCGGATCCACCTCGGCACCGACGGCATCTCGCTCCCCCTTCTCGTACTGACCGCGCTGCTGACCTTCCTCTGCGCGCTCTACAGCTACTTCAAGCTCCCCGCAGGCCCCTCCCCGAAGGCCTTCGTCGCACTCGTCCTCGTCCTGGAGTCCGGCACCCTCGCGACCTTCGCCGTCCTCGACCTGCTGCTGTTCTTCCTGGCCTTCGAGATGGTCCTCATCCCGATGTACTTCCTCATCGCCCGCTGGGGCGGCGACCGGAAGCAGCCCGCCGCCTGGAAGTTCATCCTCTACACGCTGCTCGGCTCCGTGATCATGCTGCTGGGGCTGCTCCTCATCGGACTGAAGAGCGGCACCTTCGACATGGTGGCACTCGCCACTGACAACGGCCGGGGCCTCACCGCATCCGTGCAGGTCATCGCCGTACTGGCCGTCGGGATCGGCCTGGCCGTCAAGACCCCGATGTGGCCCCTGCACAGCTGGCTGCCCGACGCCCACACCGCGGCCCCGACGGTCGGCTCCGTCCTCCTCGCCGGGGTGATGCTGAAGATGGGGACGTACGGATTCGTCCGCGTCCTGCTCCCCGTCGCTCCCGACGGGATGCGGACCTTCGCGCCGTACCTCGCGGCGTTCGCCGTCGTCGGGATCGTCTACGGCTCCCTCGCCTGCCTCGCACTCGCCCGGCCCGGCGCCAAGGGCGACCTCAAGCGCCTCATCGCCTACTCCTCCGTGGGCCACATGGGCTTCGTGCTGCTCGGCATCGCGACCATGACTCCCACCGGCGTCAACGGCGCGCTCTTCGCGAACATCGCCCACGGCCTCATCACCGGCCTGCTGTTCTTCCTGGTCGGCGCCGTCAAGGACCGCTACGGCACCGCCGACCTCGACACCCTCGCCGGCGCCACCGGGGCCGCTCTCTACGGCCGTGCGCCCCGGCTCGGCGGCCTCCTCGCCTTCGCCGCCGTCGCCTCGCTCGGGCTCCCCGGACTCGCCGGGTTCTGGGGCGAGATGCTGACCCTGTTCGGCGCCTTCGACCCCGCCGAAGGGCTCAGCCGCCCCGCCTTCCTCACCTTCATGTCCATCGGCGCGTTCGGCACCCTGCTCACCGCCGCCTACATGCTCATCGTCGTACGCCGCGTCTGCATGGGCGAGATGCGCGAAGAGCCGCACCCGGTCGCCGACATCCAGACCTACGAATTCGCCGCCTGGACCCCCCTCGCGGCCCTCACCGTCCTCGCCGGACTCTGGCCCGCCGTCCTCCTCGGCCTCACCGACCCGGCCGTGCAGAAGCTCCTCGCAGGAGGCAAGTCGTGACCGTGGCAGCCGACAGCGCAACCGGGGCGGCAAGCCTCGTCCAGTCCGTCGACTGGCTCGCGATCGCGCCCCCGGTCATCGCGGCGTCCGTGGCCCTGCTCGTCCTCGTCGCCGACCTCTTCACCAGCGAACGGCACAAGCCGCTCCTCGGCTACGGGGCCGTCGCCGGACTCGTCGCCGCGCTTGCCGTGCTCGTCCCGCTGCGAGCCGGAGACCGGTCCACCTTCTGCCTCACCGGCGGGGCCCAGGCCTGCAGCTACACCGCCGACCACTTCGCGCTCGTCATCCAGGCGCTCGTGCTCGGCGGGGCCCTGCTCACCGCGCTGCTCTCGATCGGCGACACACGCAAGCTCCCCGCCGGCGAGTTCTGGTTCCTGCTCCTCGCCTCCGCCGCGGGTGCCGCACTGCTTCCCGCGGCGCGGGACCTCGCCACGCTCGTCGTCGCCCTCGAAGTCGCCTCGCTCCCCGCGTTCGCCCTCGTCGGCATCAAGCGCGGTGACCGCCGCTCCTCCGAAGCGGCGCTGAAGTTCTTCCTCTCCTCCGTCGTCGCCACCGCCGTCATGCTCCTGGGCGTCAGCTTCGTCTACGCGACCACCGGCACCATGCACCTCACGGAGATCGCCGCCCGCCTCGACGACGTACCGGGCAGGTTCACCACCCTCGCCGAGGCGGGCGTCGTCCTCACCCTCGTGGGCTTCGCATTCAAGACGGCTGCCGCGCCCTTCCACTTCTGGGTCCCCGACACCTACGTGGGAGCCCCGCTCCCCATCGCCGCCTACCTCTCGGTCGTCGGCAAGGCCGTCGGGTTCTCCGGCCTCATCCTCGTCACGGTGATCGGCTTCCCGTCGTACGCCGACGTCTGGGGCCCCGCCCTGGCCGTCCTCGCCGCGCTCACCATGACCGTCGGCAACGTCGCCGCGCTCCGGCAGAACGCCACCCGCACCCGCAGCGCCGTACGCCTCCTCGCCTGGTCGTCCGTCGGCCAGGCGGGCTACCTCCTCGTCCCGATCGCCGCCGCCGCGTACTCCGGGGGCGACCGCATCGGCTCCACTGTCGCCTACGCCCTGATGTACGCGGTGGTGAACCTCGGGGCCTTCGCGGTCGCCGCCCTCGTCGCCCGTACCCACCCGGGAAACCGCATCGCCGACTACCGCGGCCTGTACGCCACCCGCCCCCTGGCCGCGCTGGCCATGGGCTTCTT
Organism: Streptomyces mutomycini; assembly: GCF_001700505.1. GTDB lineage: Bacteria > Actinomycetota > Actinomycetes > Streptomycetales > Streptomycetaceae > Streptomyces > Streptomyces mutomycini. Next base: position 29,197 of record NZ_MAPV01000035.1, on the reverse strand, counting down.
CCTGCTCTGCCTGGCCGGCCTGCCGCCCGGCATCATCGGCCTCTTCGCCAAGGTCACGGTCTTCTCCGCCGCAGTCGACGCCGGGCTCGGCTGGCTCGCCGTCGTCATGGCCGTCAACGTGGTGATCGCGCTCTACTACTACCTGCGGTGGACCGCCGCGCTCTTCCGAACCCCGGAGACCGACACGGCGACAGAGGCGTCAGAAACCGCACCCACGGCGCACAGGCACCGGATCCCCGTCCCGCTCACGCTGGCGATCACCCTCACCGCCGTAGCCGGAATCACACTCTCCGGTGCCCCCCAGCTCATCCTCCGTTTCGCCGCCGTCAGCCTCTTCTGACCAGGTACGGCGAGCTTGCCCCTGCAGCCACGCACAGGGCATGGTCGTGTGTGCACGCCTCGCGAAGACAGGGGCGCGGGACGAGCACGCACAAGAAGAGAACAGAGGAGCCAGAGCGGTGCTGAACGGGTTCAAGGACTTCATCCTCCGCGGGAACGTCATCTCGATGGCCATCGGCCTCGCCGTCGGTGCCGCCTTCACCGCCGTGGTCACCGGCTTCAGCAACGCGTTCATCGTTCCGCTGATCGGAGTCTTCACCCGTGGCACCGGCGACTTCACCAAGGCGTCCTACAGCATCGACGGCGTGAAGTTCCCGTACGGGCTCTTCGTCAGCGCCGCGATCGCCTTCCTCATCACCGCGGCGGTCCTCTACTTCCTGGTCGTCCTGCCCATGGCCAAGGTGCAGAACCGCTTCACCGCGAAGGAGGAGGAGCAGAAGGCCGACATCAAGGCCGCCCTGCGTGACTGCCCCCGCTGCTTCACCGAGATCCCCTCCATCGCCACCCGCTGCGGCCACTGCACCAGCGACGTCGAGCCGGACGCCGAGGCCCGTGCGCTCGCGGGACTCCCCGCCCAGCGCTGACCCGCGTCCGCCGGCCCGTACAGGCCCGCGCGGACACCTCCACCCGTACGGCCCAGGGGCGGATCCACCCGGATCCGCCCCTGCCGCATGTGCCCCCGGCCACCTCGCACAAGGGAACTAGCTCTCGTCGCCTCGCGTTGACCCGTAAGGGAGGCTCCACTGGGGAGTGGAGCACCACCGAGCAAGGGTTCCCCTGCTGCACCACTTGGAGGGCGTACCGTGCACCGCCGGCACAACGGGCTGAAAACCGCTGTACTCCTCGGGGGCCTCTCGGCCCTCATCATCGTCATCGGCAGCTTCTTCGGACGGACCGGCCTCATCGTGGCCCTCCTCGTCGCGCTCGCCACCAACGCCTACGCGTACTGGAACAGCGACAAGCTCGCCCTGCGCGCCATGAGGGCACGCCCGGTCAGCGAATTCGAGGCCCCGCAGCTCTACCGCACCGTCCGGGAACTCTCGACGGCGGCCCGCCAGCCCATGCCCCGGCTCTACATCTCCCCGACCCAGGCACCCAATGCCTTCGCCACCGGCCGCAACCCACGCAACGCCGCCGTGTGCTGCACCGAGGGGATCCTCCAGATCCTCGACGAGCGCGAACTGCGCGGGGTCCTCGGCCACGAGCTGAGCCACGTCTACAACCGCGACATCCTCATCTCGTCCGTCGCGGGCGCCCTCGCCTCGGTGGTCATGTTCCTGGTCAACTTCGCGTGGCTCATCCCCTTGGGCCGGTCGGACGACGACGAGGGCCCCGGCATCCTGGGGATGCTGCTGGTCATGATCCTCGGCCCCCTCGCCGCCTCCGTGATCCAGCTCGCCGTGAGCCGCTCCCGTGAGTACCAGGCCGACGCGTCCGGGGCTCAGCTCACCGGCGACCCGCTCGCCCTGGCGTCCGCGCTGCGCAAGCTCGACGCCGGGACCAGACAGCTTCCGCTCCCACCCGAACCACGGATCGAGACCGCGAGTCACATGATGATCGCGAACCCGTTCCGTCCCGGCCAGGGCATGTCCAAGATGTTCTCCACCCACCCGCCCATGGCCGACCGCATCGCCCGACTCGAGCAGATGGCAGGGTATCGACCGTGAAGACAATCCTGAACGTCATATGGCTGGTCCTGTGCGGACTCTGGATGTTCCTCGGCTACATGGCCGCGGGGCTCCTGCTCTGCATCACGATCATCGGAATCCCCTTCGGCGTGGCCGCGTTCCGAATAGGCGTCTACGCCCTATGGCCCTTCGGCTACACCGTCGTCGACCGTCACGACGCCGGGGGCGGCTCCCTCATCGGCAACGTCCTCTGGGTGATCCTGGCCGGCTGGTGGCTCGCGCTCGGCCACATCTTCACCGGCATCGCCCTGTGCGTCACGATCATCGGCATCCCGCTGGGTATCGCGAACTTCAAGCTCCTCCCGGTCTCGCTGATGCCCTTCGGCAAGGAGATCGTCCGCACGGACCAGCCGTTCGCCACCCGCTAGACGGATAGCCCGGCCGGCAACCGTACCCGTCCCCGCAGGCGTCTTGGCTTGCAGGAACAAGTGACGGGTAGGTTCGCGGACATGAGCATCATCAGCTGGATAATCCTGGGGCTGCTGGCCGGCGCCATAGCCAAGTTTCTTCTGCCGGGCCGTGACCCCGGCGGCATCATCGGCACGACCCTCATCGGCATCGTGGGTGCCTTCCTCGGTGGCTGGCTGTCGTCCCGATTCCTCGACCGGCCCATCAGCACGGACTTCTACGACACGGCCACCTGGGTCGCCGCCATCGCCGGGTCCCTCGTCCTGCTGATCGCCTACCGGCTGCTCTTCGGCAACTCCCGCGACCGCCGCTGAACCGCTCCCGCACAGCTCCGTCGGACATGGCAACGGGGCGGGTCATGCCGACCGGCACGCCCCGCCCCGCCTCGTCCACGACCCGCTGCACTCGGCAGCGGACCGCTTAGCGGTAGTTGGCGAACTGCACCGCGAAGTCGAGGTCCTTGCCCTTGATCAGCGCCTGCACGGTCTGCAGGTCGTCGCGGCTCTTCGAGCTGACCCGCAGCTCGTCGCCCTGGACCAGCGCCTTGACGCCCTTCGGGCCCTCATCGCGGATGATCTTCGCCACCTTCTTGGCGTTCTCCTGGGAGATGCCCTCCTCGATCGTGGCGAAGATCTTGTACTCCTTGCCGGAAAGCTGCGGCTCGCCCGCGTCCAGCGACTTCAGGGAGATCCCGCGCTTGATCAGCTTGGACTGGAAGATGTCGAGGATCGCCTTGACCCGCTCCTCGCCGTTCGCCTCCATAAGGATCTTCTCGCCGGACCAGGCGATCGATGCCCCCGTGCCCTTGAAGTCGTAGCGCTGGGAGATCTCCTTGGCGGCCTGGTTGAGGGCGTTGTCGACCTCCTGCCGCTCGACCTTCGAGACGATGTCGAAACTGGAGTCGGCCATGACGTGTGGCTCCTTGCGTCGTATGCGTTGGGTACGGCCCAAAGCCTAGCCACCGTCGCGCGCACCCGGTGCTGATCAATCAGGTGGCGTAGCACCCCTGGGCATCAGGTATCGTTTACGTCGTCGCCAAGGAGCCCCCAACCGGGATCCGAGGCGTCGTTCCAGGCGGTGTGCCCGAGTGGCCAAAGGGAGCAGACTGTAAATCTGCCGGCTCAGCCTACCCAGGTTCGAACCCTGGCGCCGCCACAGGACGGGAAACCCCGTCCGACCTGCTTCAACCGCAGGTCGGGCGGGGTTTCTGCGTGTGTGCACGCGGGGCCGCGGAGTGCGCCGATCGGCCTCTGTATCCCGCGTTGTCTCACCCGCATCGCACGGAAGCGCCGTACTGCCTCCAGACCACGATGGGAGGGTCCGGCGCTGCCCGGCTTCAGCGACGGTCAGCTATTCACTTCGGCTCGACCGGCGGGCAGGTGCCTGTGTTCTCGCCGATGGAGTTGATCTCGGCGTTGGGCCGCGGGTCGCCTGCGTAGTCGAGCTGGTCGGTGCACTTCTCGTCGGACGGTGACTTCTGGACCGGCGGGCAGGTGCCTGTGTTCTCGCCGATGGAGTTGATCTCGGCGTTGGGCCGCGGGTCGCCCGCGTAGTCGACCTGGTCGGTGCACTTCTCGTCGGACTGGGCGGGCGTTTCCGAAGTCGTGCTCCTCGCAGGGTCGGACTGGGGGGTGCTCGCGGCCTCTGCTGATGCACTGCTGGTGACGGAGGAAGCGTTGTCGGCGCCATCGTTACATGCCGTCAGTGCCAGGCCGAGGGCCACCACGGCCGTGGTCATTACCGAGATCTTCCGAATGCGCATGCTGGTGTCTGTCCTCTGCGTGGGGCTGTCGCCCCTGGGTAGCGAGCGAGCGAGCTGGGCGACTGTGTCCGTGTGGCTTTCCGTCCCGCAGGATGGCCGATGCGGTCGCACCAGTTGCCTCTTGATCGCGCTCAGGACACGTTCGTGACATGACAGTGGCCGCACCGTGAAGTCAGCCGCTTCGGGGGCTCGGTGAGCAGCTCGCGCCAAGGCGATGACCGGATGACGTCGATCAGGAAGTTCCAGGTCACCTTCGACTGTGCACGGAACGCAGGCGTCAAGGGCTCCGCCGGCGGAGGCCCGCCCCCGGAGGGCGGCCGGTAGCCTTTCGGGATGGCCCAGCCCCTTGAGCCCGCCGAGCGGCGGCCCGCGAACCACGGGCCCAAGGTGGCAGCCCGCAATCGGGACGCTCTGATCGTCGCCGCGCGGGAGATCTACGCGACCCACGGGCTGGACGCTCCGCTTTCCGCGATAGCCCGTCGTGCGGGGGTCGGGCAAGGAGTCCTGTACCGGCATTTTCCCGACGTACGGCCGTGGCGATCGCCGTCCTGGAGGAGAACGTACGGCAGGTCGAACAGGCGGCCGCCGCCGAGGACGCGGCCTTCGCCGACGTCCTCGGCGTGCTGACCTGGCACCTGACGGAGTCGGCGGCGTTCCTGGGCCTGTTGCACGCCAACGGGGCCACCGGCCACACGGAAGCTCTCGCGCACGCCCTGGTCCTGTCGGGCCGGGTCGAGTCCGCTCTGCGGCGGCTCCTGCCGGAGGGGCACCGGCTGAGTGCGCCGGACGGCCTCATGCTCGCCGTTGCCATGGTCTCCGGCGCCGTCGGCGGCCCCACACGCGAGGTGCGGGAGCACCGCGCGGTAGCGGCCTGGCGGCTGCTCGGCGTCGAGGTGGGGCCGGTGCGGCCTTTCGAGGGGTGAGAGCGGGGGTGTCAGCCGCCGTTGGACTGCCGGACCCCCTTCGCCAGTGCGTCGAAGGTGTACAGGTATCCGCCGGCCGGTCCGCTGACGGTCATGTACGCCTTGGTCCCGCCGGGTGTGATCGCCACGTTCGTCGCAGACTCGAGCCCCTTGGCGCGCGCGGGGACCTCGACGGTCGCCAGGCGCTCGCCGTGTTTGTCGTACACGGCCATGGCCGCTCGGCCGTGCAGCGCCTGGTAGAGGTTGCCGTCCGCGTCCACGGCGATCGAGTCGGTCTGGGCGATTCCGCCGTCCACACGGACGGCGGTGTGCCGGGAAGCGACTCCGCCCTTTCCGTCGAGCCGGAGGTACGAGATCCGGTTCTGCGTCAGCTCGCTGATCCACAATCCCGCGTAGTCCGCGTCGAAGGAGATCCCGTTCGTCGCGGCGAGCCCCTCGGCCAGCACGGTGGCCTTCTCGCCGTCCCGCTCGATCCGCACCACACGCCCGTGCGCATCGCCTGTGGACAGGCCGCGTGAGTCGCTGACGTACAGGTTGCCCTCCTCGTCGAAGGCGATGTCGTCGGGGTTCATCCGCGCTCCGTCGACATCTCCGGAGAAGAAGGTCCGCGGGTCGCTTCCGTCCGGGGCCAGGCTGACGACCTCACCGTGGGCGTAGTCGGTCAGGTAGAGGCGGCCGTCGTGCGGGCTGAACTGTGCCGACGTGTAAGCCCCTCGCCCGTCCGTATGGACCGCCTGTGCCGTCCTCTTCCTGACGTCGACACGGATGACTTTCGGCTTCCCCGCAGGGGCGGTGACGTCGACGACGAGCAGATCGCCGGACTCGTCGAAGGCCGGGCCCTCCAGCAGGGTCATCCCGGTCTCTTCGTGCACCTTCGTCAGCCGCATCACCTGGTGGGCGCGGATGGTCCTGTCCGAAGCTGCGGGGTGCCGACGGCGGCGAGCACCGCGAGGGACCGGACCGGGAGTCGTCGCATGGGGGGATCACTCTTCCTGTCTGCGGGGAGCCCGCCGGCCGAGAATTCAGCGTCGCCCGTACGGGGGCGCGGAGGCGCCCTGCACGGCTTTCAGGGTTCACCCGTGCAGCAACCGGACAGCCCTGTCCGGTAGTTGCCACGGTAGCGGACGGCCGTTCGATCCGGGGCGGACGATCGATGGAGGTGGAGAACGTGACGTGACGGCCACTCGGGCACACCGGGCCCCGAGCGGGCTCGCCGCACCGGGACTCGGCCGGGCCGTCGTTCGACAGTCGCACCCGCCGCGGACGGCCGGGCCCTGTGATCAGCGGGAACGCTGCTCGCGGGTTCGTCGGACAGTTGACGTCCCGTCCTCGGCCGGGAGTCGCAGCAGGTAGGCGCCGGCACAGATGACCAGGGCGGCCATGCACGCGATGAAGATCAGCCCCGCGTCCTGGAGGCCGATGTGACCGGAGAGGACGCCCACTCCGATCACCGGCAGCGAGATGCCCGCGTACGCCACCACGAACAGTGCCGAGATGACCGCCGCCCGACGGTCCGCGGGTGATGCCGCGGCCACTTGGGACAGGGCCGCCCTGAAGGCCAGCCCCTGGCCCCCGCCGCCGAGCAGTGCGCTCAGCACGACCAGGGGCAGCATCTGCCACCACAGTGCGGCCGCGAGCAGCGCCAGTCCGCCGAGGAGGCCGGCGCAGCCCAGCGGCAGGGACCGCCGCTCACCGATCCGGCCGACCACCGACTGACCGGCGATCGAGGCGAAGAAGGCCAGCGCGACGATCAGCCCGCTCACCGCGTGGTTGTCCACGTCCAGGAACTGGGCGAGGAACGCCGGGCTGACCGAGGTGAACACCCCGAACAGCGCGAACCCGACGAAGGAAGCGAGCGCCGCCGGTCCGAACACCGCCCGGACCTCGGGCGGCAGCCCTGGCCGCTGCGGGCGGACCGCGCTCAGGGGCCGCCGCTCGCCCACGGTCTCCCGCAGGCGGAACAGGACGACCGCCGAGACGGCCAGCAGCACCAGGTGCACGACGAACGGCAGGTGCAGCGGCCAGGGCGCGTACTGCGCGAGGACTCCGGCCAGCAGCGGGCCGCAGCCCAGGCCGCCCATGTTGGCCGCCGTCGCCACGAACGAGGCCCTGGGCGAGCCCTTGCCGGGCGCAAGCTCCATGACGTACGCGGTGGCCGCCCCGGTGAACAGGCCGGCCGACAGGCCCGACAGCAGCCGCCCCGCGTAGAGCCAGCCCAGAGCGGTGGCGCACAGGAAGCAGACGGCGCTCGCCGCCGCACAGCCCAGGCCCCACAGCAGCACAGGGCGTCTGCCCACCGCGTCGGAGGCGTTTCCCGCCAGCAGCAGCACCCCGATGACACCGAAGGCGTACACGGCGTACACCACGGTCACCGTCAGCTCGGAGAACCCGAGCTTGTCCTGGTAGAGGCTGTAGAGAGGCGTCGGCAGGGTGGTCCCCGCCATGCACACGGCGAACACCGCCCCGCTGAGGTAGCAGGGGAGCCAACCTCGGCGATCAAGGCCACCGTCCATGCGCCCGACGCTATCCCGCGGACGCTCCGGGTCCGGAACGCCTCGCGGCAGGGCCGCCGGACGGCCCGGTCGCCGCCGGGGTCACGAACTGCGCCGGTGCTGCGCGCGGTCGGCGCCGCGCAGCCGCAGGGCCACGTACGTCGCGACGGCCACGACCACCAGGACCAGTACGGCCTTGGAGGCGAACCCGACGTACGTCTCCACGGTCTCCCACCGGTCGCCCAGCCAGTAACCGGCCATCACCAGGACCGAGTTCCAGATCAGGCTGCCGAGCGTGGTCAGCACGACGAAGACGTGCACAGGCATGCGCTCCACGCCCGCGGGGACGGAGATGAGGCTACGGAAGAGCGGCACCATGCGGCCGAAGAAGACCGCCTTGGTGCCGTGCTTCGCGAACCACTGCTCCGTGCGCTCCAGATCGGAGGCCTTCACCAGCGGCAGCTTCCCCCAGAGGGTGTGCATGCGCTCGCGGCCGAAGGACACGCCGATCCAGTAGAGGACCACGGCTCCCACGACCGAGCCGAGCGTGGTCCAGAACAGCGCCGAGGCCAGGCTGAGGACTCCCTGCCCTGCGGCGAACCCGGTCAGCGGCAGGATCACTTCGCTCGGCAGCGGCGGGAAGAGGTTCTCCAGGGCGATCGCCAGACCGGCTCCCGGGCCGCCCATGGTGTCGACGAGTCCGGTGGCCCAGCCCGCGATGCCGCCCGCGGGCTCCTGCTTCAGAGCCGAGTAGGTGAGATGCATGTCAGGCTCCAAGCCGCGGGTCGGTAACTCCAGGGCGTGTACCCCGATCGCCCCACGTCAAGAACCCGCGGCAGCCCGGTTCAGTTCCCCGCGATGTCCTTCACCGCGACCGCCACCGGCCTGGCCCCGCTGATCAGCTCCAGCGTCAGCCCCGCCGTCGCCGGGGTGTCGAGCAGCTCCAACAGCACCGCCGCCACGTCGTCGCGGGGGATCGGGCCCCGGCCCGTCGACGCGGCGAGCAGGACCTGGCCGGTGCCGGCGTCGTTCGTGAGCATCCCGGGGCGCAGGACCGTCCAGTCCAGACCGCTCCGGGAGCGTACGTACGCGTCCGCCTCGCCCTTGGCCCGCTGGTAGATGTCGAAGACCTCGTCGCCGGTGTGGTCGGGGTCGGCGCCCATGGACGACACCACGACGTAGCGCCGCACGCCCGCCATCTCCGCCGCGTCCGCGAAGAGCACGGCCGCTCCGCGGTCCACCGTGTCCTTGCGTGCCGAGCCGCTGTCGGGGCCGGCGCCTGCCGCGAAGACCACCGCGTCCGCCCCGCGAAGGACCTCCGCAGTTTCCTCCACCGACGCCGATTCGAGGTCGAGGACGACGGGTTCGGCACCTGCCGCCCTCAGGTCCTCGCTCTGCTGCGGGTTGCGGATGACGCCCACCGCTTCGTCACCGCGCGCGGCGAGCAGCCGCTCGAGCCGCAGCGCGATCTGACCATGTCCACCTGCAATGACAATGCGCATGCCTCCGACCGTACGCCCCGGTGCGCGCTCCCGCTCAAGGCCCGCCGTACGCGAGGGAGAGCGCCCCGGCCAGACCGTCCCCCCGCACCGCGAGCAGCTCGGCGGGGAAGCCGGCCTCGACGCGTACGTCCGGCAGGCCCATGGCCGCTCTGGCGGCGGTGGAGACGGCGTCGTAGGCGTGTACGGGGGCGAGCCCCTCCCGTGAGGCCAGCAGATACGCCGCCTCCAGGGGATCGCCGCGGCCGACCGGGTTGGAGAGGTCGCGCAGGGCCCCGCTGCCCGCCGCCACCCGCACCCCTGCGGCGCGCAGCAGCCGTACGGGCGGCGCACCACGGAGCCGGGCGCCGGAGCAGCCGCCCTGGGGGAGGCAGACCACGGTCACGGCGGCGGCGGCGAGCCGGTCGGCCGCACGGGCCGCCACGTCGTCCGGAAGCCGTGAGAGGCCCGCACAGGGGCCGAGGCAGACGCCCGGGCGGTGTCCGGCGGCCACGGCGGTCAGCCGGTCGAGCAAGAAGGGGTCGTCACCGTCCGTGTGCAGGTCGACGGGCAGGCCGTGGGCGGTAGCGAGGTCCAGGACCGCCTCGGCGTGGCCGACCGGGTCCGGGTCGAGGTCGGGCGAGCCGCCGATCACACCCGCCCCCGCTTCCACGGCGTCACGGAGTACGGCGAGGCCGTGCGCACCCGCGGCGCCGGTGAGGAGCCGGGGCACGGCGACCGCGGTCAGCTCGGTGAGCCCCCGCAAGGACCCGCGGGCCGCCAGGACGCCTTCGAGGGGGCCGAGGCCCCGCACATCGCCGACGCGCACATGCGCGCGCAGCGCGGTGGCACCGTGGCTGAGCTGGAGCAGAGCGGCCTCGGTGGCACGGTGCCGGATGTCCTCGGGCCGGTGCGACGGCGGACCTCCCGCCGCACCGGTGAGCGCGGTGTCGGCGTGGGCGTGGGTCTCGGCGGGGGCGGGCAGCAGGAGGTAGCCGCGCAGGTCCAGACGGGTTCCCCGGGTGGTGAGACTGCCCGCCGCCCCGACGGCCTCGATGCGCGGGCCGCCGATCCGCACGTCGACGGTGCGCCCGTCGTCGAGCCGCGCCCCGCTGAGGAGGAGCGCGGGCGCGTCGCTGGGGCTTTCGGGCATCGCGCCGCTCCTGGAGGGGAAACAAGATCACACACGGTGCGCCGAGCCTAGGCGGGGGCCCGGGCCGCTCCGAGGAGGAGCGGATCAGTCATACGAATGTGGCCTGCGGGGCGGGCGGCGAGAGGCGGGCCGCAGGGCCGGGCGATGCCGTCCGCGACGGTGGCGTACGGGCTGATCAAGGGCCTGATCAGGGGGGCGCCGCAGTGGCCCGCCGGAGGGTGGGAGGGACCCCGGTGCGGGCGACCGAATTGGATTTGGGCGATCGGCGAGGGACCGTGTAATGTCTTCCTCGCTCGCCCCAATAGCTCAGTCGGTAGAGCGTCTCCATGGTAAGGAGAAGGTCTGCGGTTCGATTCCGCATTGGGGCTCTGGTGATCGGGTAACCCCGCTTCGGCGGGGAAGCCCGGCATCAAAGCGGTGTAGCTCAGTCGGTAGAGCAAGCGGCTCATAATCGCTGTGTCACCGGTTCAAGTCCGGTCACCGCTACTAACGGTAGCCGATTGTGGGGTCGGTCCTTCGATCGGCTACTCTTTTATGCGTTCATCCGTCCATCCGTCCGTCCAAGGAGCACTCACGTGGCTGCCACCGACGTCCGCCCGAAGATCACGCTGGCCTGCGTGGAGTGCAAGGAGCGGAACTACATCACCAAGAAGAACCGGCGTAACAACCCGGACCGTCTTGAGATGAAGAAGCACTGCCCGCGCTGCAACTCGCACACGGCGCACCGCGAAACGCGCTGAATCAGGCTCGTACACGAGGCCGTCCCCACTGGGGGCGGCCTCGTGTCGTTTTATCTGGTGGCTCAGGGTGTTCACTCGCCCTATCCGACTTTCATCAGGAGGTACCGGGCTCATGGCGCTCGATCAGTCCTTCGTTGGGCGGACCTATCCGCCCACCCCGGCGTACGAGGTCGGCCGGGAGAAGATCCGGGAGTTCGCGGAAGCGGTGGGTGACGACAACCCCGCGTACGTGGATCCGGAAGCAGCCAAGGCGCTGGGGCATCCGGATGTGATCGCTCCGCCCACGTTCGTGTTCTCGATCACCTTCAGGGCCGCGGGTCAGGTGATCCAGGACCCGCAGCTGGGCCTGGACTACAGCCGCGTGGTCCACGGCGACCAGAAGTTCGCCTATGTGCGCCCGGTGCGGGCGGGGGACCGGCTCACGGTCACCTCGACCATCGAAGGGATCAAGACGATGGCGGGCAACGACATCGTGGACATCCGCGGCGAGGTGCACGACGAGTCGGGCGAGCACGTCGTGACCGCGTGGACGAAACTGGTGGCGCGCGCCGCCGAGGAGGCGTGATGACGGCGAGCATCGCCTACGGGGCTGTCGAGGTCGGTACGGAACTGCCGGCGCGGTCGTTCCCGGTGACCCGGGCGACCCTGGTGCAGTACGCGGGCGCCTCCGGGGACTTCAACCCGATCCACTGGAACGAGAAGTTCGCGCGCGAGGTCGGACTGCCGGACGTGATCGCACACGGCATGTTCACCATGGCCGAGGCGATCCGGGTGGTCACGGACTGGGCCGGTGACCCCGGTGCGGTCGTCGAGTACGGAGTGCGGTTCACCAAGCCGGTCGTCGTCCCGAACGACGGCACCGGGGCCCTGATCGAGGTCAGTGGCAAGGTCGGCGCGAAGCTGGACGACAACCTGGTGCGGATCGACCTCACGGCGATGAGCGAGGGCAAGAAGGTGCTGGGCATGTCCCGCGCCGTCGTCCGTCTCGCCTGAACGTCACCGCCGCGCCCAGCTCGTACGTACGGTCCATGCCCCGGTCAAGGGGCGTGGACCGTACTCTTGTCCCCGTGCAGGAACTCCACGACGCCCCTCTCGCCCCCCTGACCACCTTCCGCCTCGGCGGCCCGGCCGACCGCCTCCTGACGGCCACCACCGACGCGGAGGTGATCGCCGCCGTACGCGAAGCGGACGACAGCGGCACGCCTCTGCTGGTCATCGGAGGCGGCTCCAACCTGGTCATCGGCGACAAGGGCTTCGACGGAACAGCCCTGCGCATCGCGACCAAGGGCTTCGAGCTCTCCGGCACGGCGCTCGAACTCGCGGCCGGCGAGGTCTGGACCGACGCCGTGGCACGTACGGTCGCGGCCGGGCTGGCCGGGATCGAATGCCTCGCAGGGATTCCCGGATCCGCCGGGGCCACGCCGATCCAGAACGTCGGCGCCTACGGGCAGGAGGTGTCCTCGGTCATCACCGAGGTCGTCGCCTACGACCGGCGCACCCGGGAGACGGTCACCCTCCCGAACGACGCCTGCGCGTTCTCGTACCGGCACAGCCGATTCAAGGCCGAACCCGACCGCTTCGTCGTGCTCCGCGTCCGGTTCGCCCTGGAGGACGCGGGCGGGCAGTCCGCGCCCCTGCGCTACCCCGAGACGGCCAGGGCCATGGGCGTCGAACAGGGTGATCGCGTTCCCGCCGCCTCCGCCAGCGAAACCGTCCTCCGGCTGAGGGCGGGCAAGGGAATGGTCCTCGACCCCGAGGACCACGACACCTGGTCGGCAGGATCCTTCTTCACCAACCCGATCCTCGACGAGGCGGAGCACGCGGCCTTCGTCGCCCGTGCCGGTGAGCGCCTGGGCGCGGACATCAGGCCCCCGGCCTTCCCCACGGGCGACGGCCGGGTGAAGACCTCGGCCGCCTGGCTGATCGACAAGGCGGGCTTCACCAAGGGGTACGGCACGGGTCCCGCACGGATCTCCACCAAGCACACGCTCGCCCTCACCAACCGGGGCGGCGCGACCACGGAGGACCTGCTCGCCCTGGCCCGCGAGGTCGTCGCCGGCGTCCACGAGGCGTTCGGTGTCACCCTCGTCAACGAGCCGGTGACAGTCGGCGTCAGCCTCCAGGCGTACTGATCACGAGCGGTCTTCCGCCGGGCGCGCGCACCCCGCCGGGCGGCATCAGCCGGCCAGCCACGCGTCGATCCCGCCCAGCAGCTTCTCCCGCACGTCGACGGGCGCCACCGATCCCCGTACGGACTGCCGGGCCAGCTCGGCCAGTTCCTCGTCGGTGAAGGCGTGATGGCGGCGCACGAGGTCGTACTGCGCCGCCAGCCGGGCACCGAAGAGCAGCGGGTCGTCCGCGCCGAGCGCCATCGGCACGCCCGCGTCGAACAGAGTGCGCAGGGGTACATCGGCGGGCTTCTCGTAGACGCCGAGCGCCACGTTGGACGCCGGGCAGACCTCGCAGGTCACCCCCCGCTCCGCGAGGTCGCGCAGCAGCCTCGGATCCTCGGCCGCCCGTACGCCGTGCCCGATCCGGGCCGCGTCGAGGTCGTCCAGGCAGTCCCGGACGCTGGACGGGCCGGAGAGCTCACCGCCGTGCGGAGCGGCGATCAGGCCCCCCTCACGGGCGATGGCGAAGGCTCGGTCGAAGTCGCGGGCCATCCCGCGGCGTTCGTCGTTGGAGAGCCCGAAGCCGATGACCCCCTGGTCCGCGTACCGCACCGCGAGCCGGGCAAGCGTCCGGGCGTCCAGCGGATGCTTCATCCGGTTCGCCGCGATCACCACCCGGATTCCCAGCCCGGTATCGCGGGACGCCCGGTCCACGGCGTCCAGGATGATCTCGATCGCCGGGATGAGCCCGCCGAGCAGCGGGGCGTACGAGGTCGGGTCGACCTGGATCTCCAGCCAGCCGGCACCGTCCGCGACGTCCTCCATGGCGGTCTCGCGCACGAGCCGCTGGATGTCCTCCGGCTCGCGCAGGCAGGACCGGGCGATGTCGTAGAGGCGCTGGAAGCGGAACCAGCCGCGCTCGTCCGTGGCCCGCAGTTTCGGCGGTTCGCCTCCGGTCAGCGCCTCGGGCAGGCGCACCCCGTACTTGTCCGCCAGTTCGAGCAGGGTGGTGGGCCGCATCGACCCGGTGAAGTGCAGGTGCAGATGGGCCTTGGGCAACCGCCGTACGTCACGCTCCATCGGAAGATCTTGCCGCACGCGAGGGGTGTCGCGATAGCGGGATCCCCCTGTGAGTTACGGCTCGAACGAAAAGGCGACCCCCGGCCGGAGCCGGGGGTCGCCTCGTCGTCGTGATCAACTCACGTCAGGCGCGGGCCTCGCCCAGCAGCTTCTGGATCCGTGAGATGCCCTCGACCAGGTCGTCGTCGCCCAGTGCGTAGGACAGCCGCAGGTAACCCGGCGTACCGAACGCCTCGCCCGGCACCACGGCCACCTCGGCCTCGTCCAGGATGAGGGCCGCGAGCTCGGCGGAGTCCGCCGGGCGCCTGCCGCGGATCTCCTTGCCGAGGAGGCCCTTCACCGACGGGTAGGCGTAGAACGCGCCCTCGGGCTCCGGGCACAGGACGCCGTCGATCTCGTTGAGCATGCGCACGATCGTCCTGCGGCGGCGGTCGAACGCGGTCCGCATCTCGGCGACCGCGTCCAGCGGCCCGGAGACCGCTGCCAGCGCGGCGGCCTGCGAGACGTTGCTGACGTTGGACGTGGCGTGGGACTGCAGGTTGGTCGCGGCCTTCACGATGTCCTTGGGGCCGATGACCCAGCCCACCCGCCAGCCGGTCATGGCGTACGTCTTGGCGACGCCGTTGACCACGATGCACTTGTCACGCAGCTCGGGCACGACCGCGGGGAGCGAGGTGAACGTCGTGTCGCCGTAGACCAGGTGCTCGTAGATCTCGTCCGTCATCACCCACAGCCCGTGCTCGACGGCCCAGCGGCCGATCGCCTCGGTGTCGGCCGCGTCGTAGACGGCGCCCGTCGGGTTGGACGGCGAAACGAACAGGACGACCTTGGTGCGCTCGGTGCGCGCCGCCTCGAGCTGCTCGACCGAGACCCGGTAGCCGGTGGTCTCGTCGGCCACGACCTCGACCGGGACGCCGCCGGCGAGACGGATCGACTCGGGGTACGTCGTCCAGTACGGGGCGGGCACGATGACCTCGTCGCCCGGGTCGAGGATCGCGGCGAACGCCTCGTAGATGGCCTGCTTCCCGCCGTTGGTCACCAGGATCTGGGAGGTGTCGACCTCGTAACCGGAGTCGCGCAGCGTCTTCGCCGCGATGGCGGCCTTGAGCTCGGGGAGCCCGCCCGCCGGGGTGTAGCGGTGGTACTTCGGGTTGCGGCACGCCTCGATGGCGGCGTCCACGATGTAACCGGGCGTCGGGAAGTCGGGCTCACCGGCGCCGAAACCGATCACCGGACGGCCGGCGGCCTTGAGGGCCTTGGCCTTGGCGTCGACGGCGAGGGTGGCGGACTCGGAGATCGCACCGATGCGGGCCGAGACCCGGCGCTCGGACGGAGAAGTTGCAGCGCTCATGCCCCCATGCTCGCAGACCGGAAAAGCCGTCGGCACAGGGGTTTCAGGGACCGGACACGACTCGGACAGCATCCGGACAGGACCGGTCGGTTGTTGTCTGTTCGACGCGGCGGCCCCGAGCACGTACACTCACCTGTCGTTGGCCTTCATCAGCCACACCGTTTTCCCAACCGGGCCACCGGGGAAGATGCGGTAGGTTGGTGGAAACCACAAAGGGTCGTAGCTCAATTGGTAGAGCACTGGTCTCCAAAACCAGCGGTTGGGGGTTCAAGTCCCTCCGGCCCTGCTACACACTCCTTCGCCAGGATGTGTGCGCATGTACGTACTTCAATGCACCGCCGTGCGGCTCCACCGGGCGCGGCACGGCCACGACCCGGAATCAGGTGAGTAGCGTGACGGACGCCGTGGGCTCCATCGACATGCCTGATGCCGAGGACGAAGCCCCCGAGTCGAAGAAGAAGACCCGGAAGGGCGGAAAGCGCGGCAAGAAGGGCCCTCTGGGCCGGCTCGCGCTCTTCTACCGCCAGATCGTCGCCGAACTCCGCAAGGTCGTATGGCCCACGCGCAGCCAGCTGTCGACGTACACGGCCGTGGTGATCGTGTTCGTGGTCGTCATGATCGGTCTCGTCACCGTGATTGACTTCGGATTCGCGCGGGTCATCAAGTACGTCTTCGGCTGATCCCCGCGGAGGGCGCCTCATCGGCGCCCCTTTCGCATGTTCCACCCATTTGTATCCAGGAAGAAGCAGCCATCGTGTCTGACCCGAACCTGAACGACGACGCCGAGCCCACGGCGAGCGCCGTCGAGTCCGCCGAGGACGAGCTCGACATCGTCGAGGCGGCGGATGCCGTGGCCCCGGACCAGGTCGACGCTGCTGACGACGCCGCGGGCGAGCCCGCCGAGCAGGACGCCGTGCGTGCCGAGTCCGACGAGGACGAAGAGGCCGCCCAGGACGACGAGGCGGCGGACGAGTCCGACGCCGACGACGAGTCCGCGGAGGAGGCCGAGCCGGCCGCCCCCGTCGACGCCGTCGCCGCCCTGCGCGAAGAGCTGCGAGGACTTCCCGGCGAGTGGTACGTCATCCACACGTACGCCGGCTACGAGAAGCGCGTGAAGGCCAACCTGGAGCAGCGCGCCGTCTCGCTCAACGTCGAGGAGTTCGTCTACCAGGCCGAGGTGCCCGAGGAAGAGATCGTCCAGATCAAGAACGGTGAGCGGAAGAACGTCCGTCAGAACAAGCTCCCGGGATACGTCCTGGTGCGCATGGACCTGACGAACGAGTCCTGGGGTGTTGTCCGCAACACGCCCGGTGTCACCGGCTTCGTGGGCAACGCCTACGACCCGTACCCGCTGACCCTGGACGAGATCGTCAAGATGCTCGCCCCCGAGGCCGAGGAGAAGGCGGCCCGCGAGGCGGCCGAGGCCGAGGGCAAGCCGGCTCCGGCCCGCAAGGTCGAGGTGCAGGTCCTGGACTTCGAGGTGGGCGACTCGGTCACCGTCACCGACGGCCCGTTCGCGACCCTGCAGGCGACGATCAACGAGATCAACGCCGACTCGAAGAAGGTCAAGGGCCTCGTCGAGATCTTCGGTCGCGAGACCCCGGTCGAGCTCAGCTTCGACCAGATCCAGAAGAACTGACGGGCTTTCCGCCAGTCTCTGGACACATGCCTACCGAGCAGGTCAGACAGGCTTCGCAGCCAGTCTGACCTGCTCGGTTTTTGGTCGCGCAGCTATACCCGTTATCGTTGTGCGGTATGCCTCCATCCGGATGACCGGAATGGCGGCGAAACACTCTCACTAGGACCCGGAGAGAGCAATGCCTCCCAAGAAGAAGAAGATCACGGGGCTTATCAAGCTCCAGATCAACGCCGGTGCGGCCAACCCGGCGCCGCCGGTCGGTCCCGCACTGGGCCAGCACGGCGTCAACATCATGGAGTTCTGCAAGGCCTACAACGCCGCGACCGAGTCGCAGCGTGGCATGGTCGTGCCGGTGGAGATCACGGTCTACGACGACCGCTCCTTCACCTTCATCACCAAGACTCCGCCGGCCGCCAAGCTGATCCTCAAGGCCGCGGGTGTGGACAAGGGCTCCGGCGAGCCGCACAAGACGAAGGTCGCCAAGCTCACGGCCGACCAGGTCCGCGAGATCGCCACGACCAAGCTCCCCGACCTGAACGCCAACGACCTCGACGCCGCGTCGAAGATCATCGCTGGCACCGCCCGTTCCATGGGCATCACGGTCGAAGGCTGAGTCAGCCCCTTAGCCCCACAGTGGTAGGACCAAGCGCTGGTCCGCACCACGACTCCACACTCTGAAAACCACAGGAGTAGATGTGAAGCGCAGTAAGAACCTCCGCGCTGCGGACGCGAAGATCGACCGGGAGCGTCAGTACGCCCCGCTCGAGGCCGTCCGTATCGCCAAGGACACCGCCTCCACGAAGTTCGACAGCACCGTCGAGGTCGCTTTCGCGCTGGGTGTCGACCCGCGCAAGGCCGACCAGATGGTCCGTGGCACCGTGAACCTCCCGCACGGCACCGGCAAGACCGCCCGGGTCCTGGTCTTCGCGACCGGTGACCGTGCTGCGGCCGCGGAAGCCGCGGGCGCCGACATCGTCGGCGCCGACGAGCTCATCGACGAGGTGGCGAAGGGCCGTCTGGACTTCGACGCCGTCGTCGCCACGCCGGACCTCATGGGCAAGGTCGGCCGCCTGGGCCGCGTGCTCGGTCCGCGTGGTCTGATGCCGAACCCGAAGACCGGCACCGTCACCCCCGATGTCGTCAAGGCTGTCAACGACATCAAGGGCGGAAAGATCGAGTTCCGCGTCGACAAGCACTCGAACCTGCACTTCATCATCGGAAAGACCTCTTTCGATGACACGAAGCTGGTCGAGAACTACGGCGCGGCGCTGGAGGAGATCCTCCGTCTGAAGCCGTCCGCCGCGAAGGGTCGCTTCATCAAGAAGGCGACCATGAGCACGACGATGGGCCCCGGCATCCCGCTGGACTCCAACCGCGTGCGCAACCTCCTCGTCGAGGAGGACCCGGCAGCCGTCTGAGCCCCCGTGCTCACCCGGTAGCCGTGTCACGGCATGGGACGGGCCCCGCAGCCTCCAGGGAGGCTGCGGGGCCCGTCCTCGTCGGCGGGGCCCCTGAGCCGCCTGGAGGCCCTTAAACCTCTCGCACCGGTCGAACCGGGACGGATTTGCTCCGGACGGCCCCGGTCGCGTACGCTCACGAAGAAGCCAAAGACCGCTGGTCGTTGCCGCGTCCTCGTAAGGGGAAACGGTGACCGAAGGATCCGTCAAGAACGGGCGACCTGCGCAGGTGACTATGGAAAGCTCCCGGATCCGTCCGGTCGAGCTACGCCCTGGCGCCTGCGCCGGGGCGTTTTGTTTTTCCCGGCCCCTTCTGAGCGGTCCTCATCACCCGGAAGGAGGCCGACGCTCATGGCAAGGCCCGACAAGGCTGCCGCGGTAGCCGAGCTGACGGACCAGTTCCGCAGCTCGAACGCCGCAGTGCTGACCGAGTACCGGGGTCTCACCGTGGCGCAGCTCAAGACGCTGCGTCGTTCGCTCGGTGAGAACGCCCAGTACGCCGTGGTGAAGAACACGCTGACCAAGATTGCGGCCAACGAGGCCGGGATCGACACGCTGGACGACCTGTTCGCAGGTCCGACGGCGGTTGCCTTCATCACCGGTGACCCGGTGGAGTCGGCGAAGGGTCTTCGTGACTTCGCCAAGGACAACCCCGACCTCATCATCAAGGGCGGTGTCCTTGACGGTAAGGCGCTGTCCGCCGATGAGATCAAGAAGCTCGCGGACCTCGAGTCCCGCGAGGTTCTGCTCGCCAAGCTGGCCGGCGCCATGAAGGGCAAGCAGACTCAGGCTGCGCAGCTCTTCCAGGCTCTGCCGTCGAAGTTCGTCCGCACCGCGGAAGCGCTTCGCGCCAAGAGGGCCGAGCAGGGCGGTGCCGGTACGCCGGCTCCCGCCGAGGCTGCCGAGTAACCACTCGGTGGTCCAGCGGGCACCACGTACGCCCGCCGACATATACATCCGGCACCTGCCGAATAGTGGAAGGACGCCATCATGGCGAAGCTCAGCCAGGAAGACCTGCTCGCCCAGTTCGAGGAGCTCACCCTCATCGAGCTCTCCGAGTTCGTTAAGGCGTTCGAGGAGAAGTTCGACGTCACCGCCGCTGCCGCGGTTGCCGTCGCCGGTCCCGCCCAGGGCGGCCCCGCCGCCGAGGCCGAGGCCGAGCAGGACGAGTTCGACGTCATCCTCACGGCTGCCGGCGACAAGAAGATCCAGGTCATCAAGGTCGTGCGTGAGCTGACCTCGCTGGGTCTGAAGGAGGCCAAGGACCTCGTCGACGGCGCCCCGAAGCCGGTCGTCGAGAAGGTCGCCAAGGAGGCCGCTGACAAGGCTGCCGAGTCCCTCAAGGCCGCCGGCGCTTCCGTCGAGGTCAAGTGACCCTGCGAGTCATCTGACTCCGCAAGGCAGTCTCCGCCGCAAGGCGGGGATGTCACATCGCAAAGGGCGATCACCCATCCGGGTGGTCGCCCTTTGGCGTGCCCCAGGAGGCTGCCTTGATCTTCCGCCCCCGGCGAGTAGGGTGATCTTCGCCGTCCGTTTCTCCGGGGGCGCCAGGGGCGTCAACAGGCGTCCTCCGGGCGCAGGTGAAGATCGGCGGACGTCCGCCGGGGCCATGGGGCCTTGACGAACCGCACGCGGCGCGCAATTCTCAGGACGCGTCGTCATCTCGATCCGCATCCGAGGCATGGATCGAGAGCGAAGAGGGCAGTAAAGAAGAGCGCACACCGCGCGAGGGCTATCCATAGGTGTTGAGAACAGCTGTTTAGAGCAACGTGGGTCTCTGAGAACCCCGACTGGACATCAGTGTGCCGCTTGGCTACACTGACCCTTTGCGCTGCCTGTTAGCTGCCTCCTGCCCGTCACCAGGGGCATGCCCACGCTCAGCACCGAAGACCGGACATTCCCTGACCTTGGGATTCCTGTCTCTGTGTGCGGCTTGGGGGCCGGTACGCGCGTAGTGAGTCCGAGCCCTCGGAAGGACCCCCTCTTGGCCGCCTCGCGCAACGCCTCGACCTCGAATACGAACAACGGTGCCAGCACCGCCCCGCTGCGCATCTCTTTTGCAAAGATCAAGGAGCCCCTCGAGGTTCCGAACCTCCTCGCGCTGCAGACCGAGAGCTTCGACTGGCTCCTGGGCAACGCCGCCTGGAAGGCTCGCGTCGAGGCCGCTCTGGACAGTGGACAGGACGTCCCCACCAAGTCCGGCCTGGAGGAGATCTTCGAGGAGATCTCGCCGATCGAGGACTTCTCCGGGTCGATGTCGCTCACGTTCCGCGACCACCGCTTCGAGCCCCCGAAGAACTCGATCGACGAGTGCAAGGAGCGCGACTTCACGTTCGCCGCGCCGCTCTTCGTCACGGCCGAGTTCACCAACAACGAGACCGGCGAGATCAAGTCCCAGACGGTCTTCATGGGCGACTTCCCGCTCATGACCAACAAGGGCACCTTCGTCATCAACGGCACCGAGCGTGTCGTCGTGTCGCAGCTGGTGCGCTCGCCGGGTGTCTACTTCGACTCCTCCATCGACAAGACGTCCGACAAGGACATCTTCTCCGCCAAGATCATCCCTTCCCGGGGTGCCTGGCTGGAGATGGAGATCGACAAGCGCGACATGGTCGGTGTCCGCATCGACCGCAAGCGCAAGCAGTCCGTCACCGTCCTCCTCAAGGCTCTCGGCTGGACCACCGAGCAGATCCTGGAGGAGTTCGGCGAGTACGAGTCCATGCGCGCCACCCTGGAGAAGGACCACACCCAGGGCCAGGACGACGCGCTGCTCGACATCTACCGCAAGCTGCGTCCCGGCGAGCCGCCGACGCGCGAGGCCGCTCAGACGCTGCTCGAGAACCTCTACTTCAACCCGAAGCGCTACGACCTCGCGAAGGTCGGCCGCTACAAGGTGAACAAGAAGCTCGGCGCCGAAGAGCCGCTCGACGCCGGTGTCCTCACCAGCGACGACATCATCGCCACCATCAAGTACCTGGTGAAGCTCCACGCCGGTGAGACCGAGACCGTAGGTGAGTCAGGCCGTTCGATCATGGTCGAGACGGACGACATCGACCACTTCGGCAACCGTCGTATCCGTAACGTCGGCGAGCTGATCCAGAACCAGGTCCGTACGGGTCTCGCCCGTATGGAGCGCGTCGTGCGTGAGCGCATGACGACCCAGGACGTCGAGGCGATCACGCCGCAGACCCTGATCAACATCCGGCCGGTCGTCGCCTCCATCAAGGAGTTCTTCGGCACCAGCCAGCTGTCGCAGTTCATGGACCAGAACAACCCGCTGTCGGGTCTGACGCACAAGCGTCGTCTCAACGCCCTCGGCCCGGGTGGTCTGTCCCGTGAGCGTGCCGGCTTCGAGGTCCGTGACGTTCACCCGTCGCACTACGGCCGCATGTGCCCGATCGAGACGCCCGAAGGCCCGAACATCGGTCTGATCGGTTCGCTGGCCTCCTACGGGCGCATCAACCCGTTCGGCTTCATCGAGACGCCGTACCGCAAGGTCGTCGAGGGCGTCGTCACCGACGACGTCGACTACCTGACGGCCGACGAAGAGGACCGCTTCGTGATCGCCCAGGCGAACGCGACGCTCTCCGAGGACATGCGCTTCACCGAGGCCCGCGTCCTGGTCCGCCGTCGTGGCGGAGAAATCGACTACATCCCCGGTGACGACGTCGACTACATGGACGTCTCGCCGCGCCAGATGGTGTCGGTCGCCACCGCGATGATCCCGTTCCTCGAGCACGACGACGCCAACCGTGCCCTCATGGGCGCGAACATGATGCGTCAGGCCGTCCCGCTCATCAAGAGCGAGGCGCCGCTGGTCGGTACCGGCATGGAGTACCGCTGTGCCACCGACGCCGGTGACGTGCTCAAGGCCGAGAAGTCGGGTGTGGTCCAGGAGGTCTCCGCGGACTACATCACCGTGACGAACGACGACGGCACGTACACCACGTACCGCATCGCCAAGTTCTCGCGCTCCAACCAGGGCACCTCGGTCAACCAGAAGGTCGTCGTCTCCGAGGGCGACCGCGTGATCGAGAGCCAGGTCCTCGCCGACGGGCCCGCCACCGAGAACGGTGAGATGGCGCTCGGCAAGAACCTGCTCGTGGCGTTCATGCCGTGGGAGGGTCACAACTACGAGGACGCGATCATCCTGTCGCAGCGCCTCGTGCAGGACGACGTCCTCTCCTCGATCCACATCGAGGAGCACGAGGTCGACGCCCGTGACACCAAGCTCGGCCCGGAGGAGATCACCCGGGACATCCCGAACGTCTCCGAAGAGGTCCTCGCCGACCTCGACGAGCGCGGCATCATCCGTATCGGTGCCGAGGTCGTCGCCGGCGACATCCTCGTCGGCAAGGTCACGCCTAAGGGTGAGACCGAGCTGACCCCGGAGGAGCGCCTGCTCCGCGCGATCTTCGGTGAGAAGGCGCGCGAGGTGCGCGACACCTCGCTGAAGGTGCCGCACGGTGAGATCGGCAAGGTCATCGGCGTCCGCGTCTTCGACCGCGAAGAGGGCGACGAGCTGCCGCCGGGCGTGAACCAGCTGGTCCGCGTCTACGTCGCACAGAAGCGCAAGATCACCGATGGTGACAAGCTCGCCGGCCGTCACGGCAACAAGGGCGTCATCTCGAAGATCCTCCCGATCGAGGACATGCCGTTCCTGGAGGACGGCACCCCGGTCGACATCATCCTCAACCCGCTGGGTGTCCCGTCCCGAATGAACCCGGGACAGGTCCTGGAGATCCACCTCGGCTGGCTCGCCAGCCGCGGCTGGGACGTCTCCGGCCTCGGTGACGAGTGGGCCCAGCGCCTGCAGGCCATCGGCGCCGACCAGGTCGCCCCCGGCACCAACGTCGCCACGCCCGTCTTCGACGGCGCGCGCGAGGACGAGATCACCGGCCTCTTCCAGGCCACGATCCCGAACCGCGACGGCGACCGGCTGGTCCTGCCCTCGGGCAAGGCCAACCTGTACGACGGCCGCTCCGGTGAGCCGTTCCCGGACCCGGTCTCGATCGGGTACATGTACATCCTCAAGCTGCACCACCTGGTCGACGACAAGCTCCACGCGCGCTCGACCGGTCCGTACTCCATGATCACGCAGCAGCCGCTGGGTGGTAAGGCGCAGTTCGGTGGTCAGCGATTCGGTGAGATGGAGGTGTGGGCCCTTGAGGCTTACGGCGCCGCATACGCCCTCCAGGAACTTCTGACGATCAAGTCCGACGACGTCACCGGCCGCGTGAAGGTCTACGAGGCGATCGTCAAGGGCGAGAACATCCCCGAGCCCGGCATTCCCGAGTCCTTCAAGGTGCTCATCAAGGAAATGCAGTCGCTCTGCCTCAACGTGGAGGTGCTGTCCTCGGACGGCATGTCCATCGAGATGCGCGACACGGACGAGGACGTCTTCCGCGCGGCGGAGGAACTCGGTATCGACCTGTCCCGGCGAGAGCCGAGCAGCGTCGAAGAGGTCTGACGGGTTGCCCGGCCGGATCCTCGTGATCCGGCCGGCCCTCCCCGGACCCGTTCAGACCATTGCTGAAGTGCCCCGATTTCTCGCTCAGGCGAGGGGGCTCGAACCCCCGAAAGAGGGATTGACGACAAGTGCTCGACGTCAACTTCTTCGACGAGCTGCGGATCGGCCTTGCCACCGCGGACGACATCCGGACCTGGTCCCACGGCGAAGTGAAGAAGCCGGAGACCATCAACTACCGCACGCTCAAGCCCGAGAAGGACGGACTCTTCTGCGAGAAGATCTTCGGTCCGACCCGGGACTGGGAGTGCTACTGCGGCAAGTACAAGCGTGTCCGCTTCAAGGGCATCATCTGTGAGCGCTGTGGCGTAGAGGTCACGCGCGCCAAGGTGCGCCGTGAGCGCATGGGTCACATCGAGCTTGCCGCTCCCGTCACCCACATCTGGTACTTCAAGGGCGTCCCGTCGCGCCTCGGATACCTGCTGGACCTCGCGCCGAAGGACCTCGAGAAGGTCATCTACTTCGCCGCGTACATGATCACGTTCGTCGACGAGGAGCGCCGCACCCGCGACCTCCCGTCGCTGGAGGCACACGTCTCCGTCGAGCGCCAGCAGGTCGAGAACCGCCGCGACTCGGACCTCGAGAACCGCGCCAAGAAGCTCGAGACCGACCTGGCCGAGCTCGAGGCCGAGGGTGCCAAGGCCGACGTGCGCCGCAAGGTGCGCGAAGGTGCCGAGCGTGAGATGAAGCAGCTGCGCGACCGTGCGCAGCGCGAGATCGACCGTCTCGACGAGGTGTGGAGCCGCTTCAAGAACCTCAAGGTCCAGGACCTCGAGGGCGACGAGCTGCTCTACCGCGAGCTGCGTGACCGCTTCGGCACGTACTTCGACGGCTGCATGGGCGCCGCCGCGCTGCAGAAGCGCCTGGAGTCCTTCGACCTCGACGAGGAGGCCGAGCGCCTCCGCGAGATCATCCGTACCGGCAAGGGCCAGAAGAAGACCCGTGCGCTCAAGCGCCTCAAGGTCGTCTCCGCGTTCCTGCAGACCAGCAACAAGCCCAAGGGCATGGTGCTCGACTGCGTGCCGGTCATCCCGCCGGACCTGCGTCCGATGGTGCAGCTGGACGGTGGCCGCTTCGCGACCTCCGACCTGAACGACCTGTACCGCCGTGTGATCAACCGCAACAACCGCCTCAAGCGTCTCCTTGACCTCGGTGCCCCCGAGATCATCGTGAACAACGAGAAGCGGATGCTGCAGGAGGCCGTCGACGCGCTGTTCGACAACGGCCGCCGTGGTCGCCCGGTCACCGGTCCCGGTAACCGCCCCCTGAAGTCCCTCAGCGACATGCTGAAGGGCAAGCAGGGCCGTTTCCGTCAGAACCTCCTCGGCAAGCGCGTGGACTACTCCGCGCGTTCCGTGATCGTCGTCGGTCCGCAGCTCAAGCTGCACCAGTGCGGTCTGCCGAAGGCGATGGCGCTGGAGCTCTTCAAGCCGTTCGTGATGAAGCGCCTGGTGGACCTGAACCACGCGCAGAACATCAAGTCGGCCAAGCGCATGGTCGAGCGTGGCCGCACCGTCGTGTACGACGTCCTCGAAGAGGTCATCGCCGAGCACCCGGTGCTGCTGAACCGTGCGCCCACCCTGCACCGCCTCGGCATCCAGGCCTTCGAGCCGCAGCTGGTCGAGGGCAAGGCCATCCAGATCCACCCGCTCGTCTGCACCGCGTTCAACGCGGACTTCGACGGTGACCAGATGGCCGTGCACCTGCCGCTCTCCGCGGAGGCGCAGGCCGAGGCACGCATCCTGATGCTGTCCTCGAACAACATCCTGAAGCCGGCAGACGGTCGTCCCGTCACCATGCCGACCCAGGACATGGTGCTGGGTCTCTTCTTCCTCACCACGGACGAAGAGGGCCGCAACGTCAAGGGCACGGACCGCGCGTTCGGCTCCACGGCCGAGGCCACCATGGCCTTCGACGCCCGCGAGCTGTCGCTCCAGGCGAAGGTCGACATCCGCTTCCCGGTGGGCACCATGCCCCCGCGTGGCTGGGTGCCGCCGGTCGCCGAGGAGGGCGAGCCCGAGTACCAGCCGGGTGACACCTTCCGCCTGCGTACGAGCCTGGGCCGCGCGCTCTTCAACGAGCTGCTGCCCGAGGACTACCCGTTCGTCGACTACTCGGTGGGCAAGAAGCAGCTCTCCGAGATCGTCAACGACCTGGCCGAGCGCTACCCCAAGGTCATCGTGGCGGCGACGCTCGACAACCTGAAGGCGGCCGGTTTCCACTGGGCGACCCGTTCCGGTGTGACCGTGGCCATCTCCGACGTCGTCGTGCCCGAGGCCAAGAAGGCCATCGTCAAGGGCTACGAGGAGCAGGACGAGAAGGTCCAGAAGCAGTACGAGCGCGGTCTGATCACCAAGGACGAGCGCACGCAGGAGCTCATCGCGATCTGGACCAAGGCGACCAACGAGGTTGCCGAGGCGATGAACGCGAACTTCCCGAAGACGAACCCCATCTTCATGATGGTCGACTCGGGTGCCCGAGGAAACATGATGCAGATGCGTCAGATCGCGGGTATGCGTGGTCTGGTGTCGAACGCCAAGAACGAGACGATTCCGCGTCCCATCAAGGCGTCCTTCCGTGAGGGCCTCACCGTTCTGGAGTACTTCATCTCCACGCACGGTGCCCGTAAGGGTCTGGCGGACACCGCCCTGCGTACCGCCGACTCGGGTTACCTGACCCGTCGTCTGGTGGACGTCTCGCAGGACGTCATCATCCGCGAGGAGGACTGCGGCACCGACCGCGGCCTCAAGCTGAAGATCGCCGTGAAGGGCGCCGACGGTGTCCTGCGCAAGACGGACGACGTCGAGACCTCGGTCTACGCCCGCATGCTCGCCGAGGACGTCGTCGTCGACGGCAAGGTCATCGCGCCTGCCAACGTCGACCTCGGTGACGTCCTGATCGACGCCCTCGTGGGCGCCGGCGTCGAGGAGGTCAAGACCCGCTCGGTCCTGACCTGTGAGTCCGCGGTCGGCACCTGTGCCTTCTGCTACGGACGCTCGCTCGCCACCGGCAAGCTGGTCGACATCGGTGAGGCGGTCGGCATCATCGCCGCCCAGTCCATCGGTGAGCCCGGTACCCAGCTGACGATGCGTACCTTCCACACCGGTGGTGTGGCCGGTGACGACATCACGCAGGGTCTGCCCCGAGTCGTCGAGCTCTTCGAGGCGCGCACCCCCAAGGGTGTCGCCCCGATCTCGGAGGCCAAGGGCCGGGTCCGGATCGAGGAGACCGAGAAGACCAAGAAGCTCGTCGTCACGCCGGACGACGGCAGCGAGGAGACGCCGTTCCCGATCTCCAAGCGTGCCCGTCTGCTGGTCGGCGAGGGCGACGCGGTCGAGGTGGGCCAGAAGCTCACCGTCGGTGCCACGAACCCGCACGACGTGCTGCGGATCCTCGGTCAGCGCGCGGTCCAGGTCCACCTGGTCGGCGAAGTCCAGAAGGTCTACAACTCGCAGGGCGTGTCGATCCACGACAAGCACATCGAGATCATCATCCGGCAGATGCTGCGCCGTGTGACGATCATCGAGTCCGGCGACGCTGAGCTGCTGCCGGGCGAGCTCGTCGAGCGGTCGAAGTTCGAGGTCGAGAACCGTCGTGTGGTCACCGAGGGCGGTCACCCCGCCTCCGGCCGTCCGCAGCTGATGGGTATCACCAAGGCATCGCTCGCCACCGAGTCGTGGCTGTCGGCGGCGTCCTTCCAGGAGACGACCAGGGTCCTGACCGACGCGGCGATCAACGCCAAGTCGGACTCCCTGATCGGCCTCAAGGAGAACGTCATCATCGGTAAGCTCATCCCGGCCGGTACGGGTCTGTCCCGCTACCGCAACATCCGGGTCGAGCCGACCGAGGAGGCCAAGGCCGCGATGTACTCGGCCGTCGGCTACGACGACATCGACTACTCGCCGTTCGGCACGGGCTCCGGCCAGGCCGTTCCGCTGGAGGACTACGACTACGGTCCGTACAACCAGTAAGCGAGTCGCTTGATACGACCGAAGGGCGGTCACCCCGTTGCGTACGGGGTGACCGCCCTTCGGCGTTCCCGGTCACCGGGGCGGACGGCCGTCCAGGTACGGCTGGAGGTGCTGCAGCCGGTCCGCGTAGTCGGGGTGCGAGGACAGCAGCTTGGCGAGTCCGCCCGTACGGCGGGCCTGGGGGCCCGCAGCCGCGTACGAGGCCTCCTCGTGCGCCCGCATGGTGTGCAGGACCCCGGCGAGCGGGTGGGCGAAGCCCAGGTCCGCGGCGTGGGCGTCGGCCCGGAGCTCGGACCTCCTGTTGACCAGCGCCAGCAGGTACGGGGCGACCGCCATCGGCAGGACGACCATCCAGGCCGCCGCGACGAAGGCCAGCAGGCCGCAGCCGAACAGCATGACCAGGATTCCTGTCGCGGGCAGGGAGATGACGCGTGCCACGCGCACTGCCACCCGCGACATCGCGCGGATCGCCCGCCAGGTCAGCTCGGCGGGAGTCGCGTACCACCGGCCCAGCAGGGAGGCCCAGGCGTGGCCGCCCGTGTGGTGGCCCAGTTCGTGCGCGAGTGCTGCGGCCAGCTGGCCGTTGGGCAGGTG
This sequence comes from Streptomyces mutomycini, assembly GCF_001700505.1. Lineage (GTDB taxonomy): Bacteria > Actinomycetota > Actinomycetes > Streptomycetales > Streptomycetaceae > Streptomyces > Streptomyces mutomycini. The sequence continues at coordinate 484 of NZ_MAPV01000035.1, read as the reverse complement.
GTTCAGGGAGAAGGTGGTGACGCCGACGATGTGGCCTGCCGCGGCGTACGCGTTGATGGCGTCGCTCTCCTCGATCCACAGCTCGTACCGCTGGTGGTCGACGCCGGCCCGTGCCGTGACCTCGCGCCACACCGGCTCCAGCCGGGCCCGTTCGGCAGGGGCCGGTGCGCGCAGCCGCAGCAGCCTGCGGGCGAGGAACCCCTCGGTGGGGCGGTGGAAGACCAGGACGCCGCTGAGTACCCAGAGGGTGACGGGAAGCCAGGCGGCCGACCCGAGGAACGCCGACGCGAAGCCGGTCACCACGGCGAGGCTGCAGAGGAACGAGGGCACCTGGACGAGGAGCCGGCTCACCGCGGTGGCGTCCGCGCCCCGCTGGCGGGCGGTCAGGTGGACACGGCGCTGCTCGAAGTCCATCTCGTCGGGGTGCCGCTGGGGCCGCTCCGGCACCGCCGGAGCGGGATCCGCCTCCGGATACGCGGGGGGC
>NZ_MAPV01000349.1 GCF_001700505.1 Streptomyces mutomycini | reverse complement strand
CGGCTGCGTGACGAGGTGGGGGAGCTCAAGAAGGAGCTGCGCCAGATGAGGGAGGCGGGGCTCGCCTGACGGGTGGGGGCCCGCAGTGTTGCAGGACCGACACGAAAACGCCCTGCCACTGCTTTTCGCCTCCGCGGACTGCGTAGGGTTCGGGAAAACCGCACAGCGATGGTTGCGGGGCAAGCGGAGAGGGGACAGCGCGTGACGGTCAACATGACCAAGGGCCAGGCCATCAACCTGCAGAAGAGCGACGGGGGGACCCTGACCGCGGTACGGATGGGGCTCGGCTGGCAGGCGGCACCGCGCCGCGGGCTGTTCGGTTCGCGCACCCGTGAGATCGACCTGGACGCCTCGGCGGTGCTCTTCGCCGACAAGCAGCCCGTGGACGTCGTGTTCTTCCGTCACCTCGTCAGCGACGACGGTTCGGTCAAGCACACCGGCGACAACCTGGTCGGCGGCGCCGGCTCGGGCGGCGACGACGAGGCCATCCTGGTCGATCTGCAGCGGGTCCCGGTCCACATCGACCAGATCGTCTTCACGGTGAACTCGTTCACCGGCCAGACGTTCCAGGAGGTGCGACACGCCTTCTGCCGCATCGTCGACGAGACCAACGGCCAGGAGCTCGCCCGCTACACGCTGGACGGCGGCGGCCAGTACACGGCGCAGATCATGGCGAAGGTTCACCGCGTGGGCAGCGGCTGGCAGATGACGGCCCTCGGCAACCCGGCCAACGGCCGGACGTTCCAGGACCTGATGCCGGCGATCCTGCCGCACCTGTAGGCACGGCAGGGACAGGGCGACACAAGGTCCACGGATCCGTACGAGCAGCTCCCGGCGGCACCCGCCGCCGGGAGCTGCTCGTAC
>NZ_MAPV01000348.1 GCF_001700505.1 Streptomyces mutomycini | reverse complement strand
CCGAGCGCACCGTCCAGCGCGCCGACCACCCCGGCCCGTGAGGCGTTGGGCAGCGACACCGCGGTGCCGTCCGCGAAGAGATGGCGGCTCGCGGGGTCGACCTGGGTGAGCGTCACGCACTCCTCCAGGCTCTCCCTGCCCGTCTTCACGAAGAGGTCGCGGTAGACCGCGGGCAGATGCAGCAGCCCGGGGCCGGTGTCGAAGACGAAGCCGTCACGGGCGTACCGGCCGAGCGAGCCGCCGTAGGTCTCCGACCGCTCGTACACCGTCACCCGGTGGCCTGCCACGGAGAGCCGGGCGGCCGCCGCCATCGCGCCGGTCCCGGCGCCGATCACCGCAATTCGTGCCATGTCAGTGACCCTAAGGGGTGCCACCGACAGCTCGTCCGTCAGGCCGGTGCCTGCCGGGACGGGGGCTGCCGCGCAGGTCTGAGTATCCCTACCTAGTACGGGAGATGAGTAGGGATGCGGATAGGCCCTCACCGGCGCAGACGGAAGAGTGGAGACCACGGAAGGGGCGCGGCGCCCGGACCGCCGGCACGGGGCGGCGGAACGGCGCGGCACCCCGGACGTAACGGGGGCGCACGACGCGGAGCTCCGGGGCCACGGGGGACACGGGGCCACGGG
>NZ_MAPV01000347.1 GCF_001700505.1 Streptomyces mutomycini | reverse complement strand
ACAACGCCTGCACCTCGATCGAATCGCCGATCACGGTGCCGCTGCCGTGCGCCTCGACATAGTCGATGCTCTCGGGGTCGACCTCCGCGACGGCCAGAGCCTCCGTGATCACCTCGGTCTGACCTGCGACGGTCGGTGCGGTGAAACTGGCTTTGGCCCCACCGTCGTTGTTGACGGCCGATCCCCTGATCACCGCGTGGATGGTGTCGCCGTCGGCCAGCGCGTCCTCCAGCCGCTTCAGCGCCACCACGCCGACGCCGTTGCCGAAGACCGTGCCCCGGGCGTCCGCGTCGAACGGGCGGATGTGCCCGTCCGGAGCGAGGAAGGCGCCCTCCTGGTAGAGATACCCGGTGTTCTCGGGCACCTTGTAGGAGACCGCACCCGAAAGCGCCATGTCGCACTCGTAGTTGAGCAGGCTCTGGCAGGCGGCGTGCAGTGCGACCAGTGAGCTCGAGCAGGCGGTCTGGACGGGGAAGCTCGGCCCCCGCAGATCGAGCTTGTACGACACCCGGCTCGTGAGGAAGGCGAGTTCGAAGCCCAGGCCGACGTTCTCGCCCTTGATCGCCTCGCCCTGCTCCAGGTTGCTGAGGATGTTGCCGAGGTAGGCGGTGGTACTGGCGCCGCCGAAGACACCGATGCTGCCGTCGTACTGGGCGGCGTCGTAACCGGAGTGCTCCAGCGCACCCCAGGCCGTCTCCAGGAAGAGCCGGTGCTGCGGGTCCATGATCTTGGCCTCGCGGGCGGTGTACCCGAAGAACTCCGCGTCGAACAGGCTGATGCCCTCGAACTTGGGCGCGGCCTTGACGTAGTCCGGCCGGCCGAACTCCTCGGGCGGCACTCCGGCCGCCGCAAGCTCCTCGTCGGTCAGGGCGACGATCGACTCGACGCCGTCGCGCAGGTTCGACCAGAACTCGGTCAGGTCCCCGGCACCGGGGAAACGCCCCGCCATCCCGATGATCGCGACACCGTCCCGTGCCGGGACATCGGTGAATTCAGTGGTCATCATTCGCCCCTTGCCGTTCGACGCCGTTGCTGCTGCTGGCGCCGTCGCTGCAACTTGTCTCTGCGTTCCTCAAGTGCCTTGAGGTTGTCACTCGGTGCCTGCTGCACCGGCTTCTCGGTCAGGCCGGCCAGGTGTGCGACCGTCAGCCCCTCGTACAGGTCGCCCAGCGTGAGCTTCGTGCCCAGCCTGGTGTTGACGGTGCTCACCAGTTGGATCGCGATCAGGGAGTTGCCGCCGAGATCGAAGAAGCTGTCCTGGATGCCGACCTTCTCGATGCCAAGGAGGTCCTGCCACACCTCGCAGACCACGCGCTCGGTGTCACTGCGCGACGCGACGAACTCGGTCAGGATGTCCGGGCGTTCGTGCGCGGTGGTTCGGGGCTCAACGGTGGTGGCGTCCTGGCCCAGCGAGAAGGCGCTCGCGAAGAGCGCCGGGAGCTCGGCGGGCGACACGATGATCTGCGACTCCGAGGCGCCGGCCAGAATCGTGTCGAGAGCCCACAGTCCCTCGGCGGCCGACATGGCGCGCTCGTCCACCTGCTCGACGCCCGACGGCGCAGCGGTACCGACCGCCATGCCGATCTCCCGCCATGGACCCCAGTCGATCGAGATCACCCGCTGACCACGGCCGCGGTCCTGGGCGAAGGCGTCGAGGAAGCAGTTGGCGGCGCAGTAGTCGACCTGTCCGACACTGCCGATGTTCGCACCGTTCGATCCGAACAGGACAAGGAAGTCCAGCTCCTGGTCTGCCAGGACCTCTTCCAGCACCAGGGTGCCGCGTACCTTCGGGAGCAGCACCTCGGCGGCCGCCTGGAGGTCCTTGAGCTGGATCAGGCCGCCACCGGCCACGCCCGCCGTGTGGAAGGCGCCGTGGACGGCTCCCCAGCGCAGGGTGGTCTGCCGGACGGCCTCGCGCATCGCGGCCGGGTCGCTCACATCGGCCTGGAACACCAGGAGCTCGGCGCCCGCGTCCCGCAGCCGGACCAGCTTCCGCACGGTTTCGGCGAGCCGGCCCGGTCCCGGGTTGCGGACGAGCCACGAGTCCCAGTCCTCGGCGTCCGGAAGCCGGGTGCGCGCGGTGAGCGCGACGCGTGCTCCCGCGGCCGCGAGGTGCTCGGCCAGGGCCAGACCCAGGCCGCCGGTGCCACCGGTGACCAGGTAGACACCACCCCCGCGCACCACCGGGGCCTGGTCGCGTCGGGGCAGTGGCTGCGGCACGTAGTGCTGGGACCAGCGGTGGCCGCCCCGGTGGGCCACCGTCTCCGTACCGGGCTCCGGCTCAGCGGCCAGCTCGGCCATCAGCCTCACCAGCTGATCCTGAGAGGGAGCAGTCACGCAGTCGAGGTCGACGCTCCGGCAGGTGGTGCCGGGCTGCTCGCGGGGCAGCACTCGGCAGGGGCCCAGCAGGGTGGCCTTAAGCGGCGAGAGCAGCTCGGCGCCGGTGACGTTGTGCAGCCCGTTGCTGAGCACCCAGACCCGGCGCGGCTCGCTGTCCGGGTGGCGAACGAGCGCCTGGGAGAGGCGGATCAGGCTCTCGAAGCCGTGCTGGAGGCTCCCCTCCTCACCCGGTGCGGTGACGCTCCAGCCGTGGACGATGCGGGTGGGTACGCCGGCGGGTCCCTCCCCGAGCGCGTTGATCAGCCGGTCGTAGTCGGCGCTGCGGGCAGGGTCGATGCCGTACCGGCCGTCTCCTTGCTCGGACCAGGCGCCGGCTGCCGCCACCACGGTGACGGTGGCGCCCCCGGACCGCAGCCGCTCGACGACCGCCTCACCCACGCCCAGGACGTCGGCGAAGACCAGCCAGTGCCGGCTGCAGTCCGGCTGCTGCCCGGCGGGAAGAGCGGCTCGCTGCCAGGACGGGGCGTAGAACCAGTCCGTGATGTTGTCGCGGCGCGCGGTCGTAATAGTGCCGGTGGCCTGCGCTGGGGTCTGCCTGTCCAGCCAGTGGTGTTTGTGT
>NZ_MAPV01000346.1:274-699 GCF_001700505.1 Streptomyces mutomycini | reverse complement strand
CGGCGCGGGCGAGGTCCGCGATCCGCCGGGCGGTGGTGGGTTCGAGCGCGAAGGCGTGGGTGGCGCCGGTGTGCCGGGGCACTGCGGGGCGCGACCGGTCCCAGGGCAGCTCGATCATCTCGGGGAGCCCGCTCAAGGCCGTTTTCCAGTAGGCCAGTTGACGCCTGACGAGGCTCTCGGGGTCGTGCTCCTCGCCGAGCAGACGGCGCTGCCAGAGGGTGTGGTCGGCGTAGTCGACGGGGAGGCGCGTCCACGTCGGTGCCTCGGAGCGGAGGCGGGCGCCGTACGCGACACCGAGGTCACGGGCGAGGGGGGCCAGGGACGAGCCGTCGGCGGCGATGTGGTGGATCACGAGGACGAGGACGTGGGCGTCGTCGGCCAGGCGCAGCAGGGTCGCCCGCAGGGGCAGTTGGTGCTCGACGTCG
>NZ_MAPV01000346.1:0-263 GCF_001700505.1 Streptomyces mutomycini | reverse complement strand
GGGGACACGGACGTCGGCCGGGGCGGTGATGTGCTGGTGCGGGCGGCTGTCGTGCTCGGGGAAGACGGTGCGTAGGGCCGCGTGCCGCCCGACGACGTCGCCGAGGGCCTGGCGCAGGGTCTCCGCGTCGAGCGGTCCGTCGATGCGCAGCGCGAAAGGGATGTTGTAGGTGGCGGAGGGGCCTTCGAGGCGGTGGAGGAACCACAGGCGCTGCTGGGCGTAGGACAGCGGGAGCACGGGTGGGCGTTCCTGCGGTACGAGGG
>NZ_MAPV01000345.1 GCF_001700505.1 Streptomyces mutomycini | reverse complement strand
CCACTGAGTGCCACGGCGGCGGCGGTGCCCGCCCGGAACGGGGCTTCCGCTGGAGCCTGTGCCCACAGCTCGGTCCGGGCCTGCTTTGGGGTGACGACTTCCGGGAACGGGACGCCGGTGCCTGCGTAGTCGTCCCACGGTCCGTGAAGTGTGTAGCGGCTGGTCGTCTGGGAGCCGTCAGCCCGGTACTGCGGGCGATCCGATACGAGACACAGGTCGCGGAGCAGGGTGAGCGCGCGTTGAACGCTGCGCTCGCTGACCTCGACTTCGGCCGCGATCAGCGGGACCGACGGGAAGCAGGAGAACCGTTCGTCGGCTCGGTCAGCGAGTCGAGTCAATACGAACTTGGCCGTGGTGTTCCCGACCTTGACGCGGTGGGAGTAGTTGAGAGCCTCAACGCTCATCGGGCTCCCCCAGCAGGGGCAACGGTGCGACGGGACGCCAGCATCATGAGCTCCTGCTGGAGATCGCCCGGCCGGGTGTCAGTAATGGTCGGCCTGGCGATGTGCGTACCCGAGGCCCAAAACCATCCGGGTGCGGTGGCGAGGCATGTGGTCCTTGCCACGGTGTGTGGTGTAGCGGTGGTGTGACCACGCTGGTCACGGCACATGAAGGGCTCCATTCCCTGCCCGAGTGCGCTGCCGCTGCTCCCACCGACCTCCGTGGCGCTCGCCCCGAAGGGTGCTGACCACGTATGATCTGAAACAGATCGGCCCCGCACTGCGGGATCTGAAGCCCGGCCCCCTCGCTCCGCCAAGAATGAGGGGGGTCGGGCTTTCTGCTGTCTTGCTTGCGATCACTCTAACGGCCAGTTACTGGCTGGTGACCGGCCGTTTGCCCGTTTGGCCTGTCAGGCTTCGGGCCGGAGGGACGTGGTCCAGCGGAGGATGGTCGAGCCGCCGGCGACCTTGACGGCCACTTCCACCACGCGGCCGTCCGTGAGAGTCACGGTCCGCACTACCTGAGTCACGACTACATCTCCCGCCGTGAGGCCGAGGGTGGTTTTTTCCGTCTCTGTGGCGAGGCGAGATGTCACCTCTTCCAGCACCTCGTCCTGCGCCGTCCCCAGGCGTTCCGCCGCAAGCTCCCGCGATGCTCCGGTGGACACCGGCTGCGTTAGCTCGGGCGTCACGGCGATCACGTAGGCCGGATAGTAGGAGCTGCTGACGTGCACCGGGACGCCTCCCCGGCTGACCACGCGACGGCGCACGTGGACGGGCGTGCCGGGCGCCACGTCAAGGCGGGGAGCGATCAAGGAGTCCGCTCCGATCGTGCCCACCTCCAAGATGCGGGACGTCTCGCCGCCGCCGAGAGCGCTTCCGGTGGCCCCGTGCAGGAG
>NZ_MAPV01000344.1 GCF_001700505.1 Streptomyces mutomycini | reverse complement strand
CACCTCGCCCGGCTCGCGGGCTTCGCCCCCGGCAGACTCCTCGACCCGTTCGACCTCGGCCTGCTGGCCGAACTCGGCGTGAGGGAGAAGGACTTCCCGACGGACATCTGGCGCAGGGGCCGGGTGGGCGGGAAGCAGTACGCCGTCCCGTTCGACACCCACCCCTTCGTCCTCTACTACCAGACGGAGGTCTGCGAGAAGGCCGGTCTCATGTCGGGGGGCCGCCTCAAGCCGATCAGCGGCGCGGACGACTTCGCCGGCGCACTGCGCGCCGCGAAGAAGGCGACGGGGCAACCCGGGCTCGTGACGGAGACGCTCGGACCCGACTGCATCACCCCCTGGCGGCTGTTCTCCAGCTTCTACGCGCAGACCGGCGGCACGGTCCTCTCGCCGGACGGGAAGCGCGTCGCGCTCGACGACGCCAAGGCGCTGCGCGTCCTGGAGTACCTGGCCCGTCTCGTCGAGGAAGGGCTGATGGTGCGCCGCGTCGACTACGCGGGTTCCATCGGCGTCTTCAACGGCGGGAAGACCGCCTTCCACCTCAACGGCGAGTGGGAGATCACCACCTTCAAGACCACCGGCCTCCCGTTCTCAATGACCCGCGTCCCCGCGCTCTTCGGCACCGCGGCCACCCAGGCCGACTGCCACGCCTTCGTCCTGCCCCACCAGAAGGACCGGGGCGGCGCCACGAACGAGGCGGCCCACACCCTCGTCGCCTGGATGCTGAAGAACTCCGTGGCCTGGGCCCGGGGCGGGCACGTGCCCGCC
>NZ_MAPV01000343.1 GCF_001700505.1 Streptomyces mutomycini | reverse complement strand
TGCTGGCTGCACATCACGCTCACCGACACCGACCGGCCCCACATGGCCATGGAACGTCTGCGAGAGCGCTTCCCCCACACGTTGAAGCTGAGCTTCTCCCACCAGCGGGATACCGAGACGCAGTCATACCGCTCCCGCGTCAACGGCCGCAGCGACCACGAGATCACGCTCGGGTTCCTCGACCACGTCACCGGCGTCCCCGCCACCGTCCCAGAGCAGAACCTGCTGCAAGAAGGACTCGAGAGCGTCCGCACCGCAGCCGCCGCACGAGAGGCCAGCTGATGTACCTCCACCACCTGACCCTCCAGGCATTCGGGCCCTTCGCCCGCACAGAATCCGTCGATTTCGACGCCCTGACCAGCAACGGCCTGTTCCTCCTGCGCGGAGACACCGGGGCGGGCAAGACCAGCATCCTGGACGCCGTCTGCTTCGCCCTCTACGGCACCGTGCCCGGCATCCGCCCCACCCACCGCCTGCGCAGCGACCACGCCCCCACCGACACACGCACCCACGTCATCCTGGAGTTCACCGCCGCCGGCCGCCTTCTCAAGATCGCACGAAAACCCAAGCAGACCTACCCCAGCAAACGCGCCAAGACCGGCACCGCCACCGCCGAAGCCACCGTCGAGCTGCACCAGTGGACCGACACCGACGGCGTCGCAGG
>NZ_MAPV01000342.1 GCF_001700505.1 Streptomyces mutomycini | reverse complement strand
CCCCCACTGCTCTCTCCCCGGCCACCGAGGCCGCGGCCCGCGTCCTGCGCCCGCGCACCGACGGCGAGGAGAGCCGCCACCCCCTGTCCGCGGGCCAGCGCTCCCTCTGGGTGATCGAACAGATCGCACCCGGTACCTACGCCTACAACCTGCCCCTCGCCCTCTGGCTCGACCGCGGCCTCGACGTGCTCGCCCTGCGGGCCGTCCTGCAGGACCTGGTCGACCGGCACGCCGAGCTGCGGGCCACCGTCCACGCAGGCGAGGAGGGGCCGTACGCCCGGATCGCGTCCGAGCCCGAACTCCCCTTCCAACAGGTGTTCCTGACTGCCAGGAGCGACTCCGAGCTGCGCGACCGGATGCGCGCCGACCTGCGCCGCCCCTTCGAGCTCACCGCCGGCCCGCTCGTCCGCGCCACCCTCTACACCCTGGGTGACGGCCGCAACGCGCTGCTGCTGACCTTCCATCACCTGGTCTTCGACGGCGTCTCCATCGCCGTGCTCCTGCGCGAGCTGGAACGCGGCTACCACGCGCTCCTCGCGGGCCGTGCCCTCCCCGAGGACCGCCCCGCCCGCAGCTACGCCGACTTCACCGCCTGGCAGCGCGAGATGCTCACCGGTGCCGAGGGCCGACGGCTGCGCGCATACTGGACCGAACGGCTGCGCGGGCGCGGGACCACCGTGCCGCTGCCCCTGGACCGGCCCC
>NZ_MAPV01000341.1 GCF_001700505.1 Streptomyces mutomycini | reverse complement strand
CGCGTCCGAAAGCCGCTCGACCAGGACCACACCCGCGCCTTCGGCGACGCCCATACCGTCGGCCGTGTCGGAGAACGCCTTGCAGCGACCGTCGTGCGCGAGGCCACGCTGGCGGGTGAACTCGGCGAAGATCGTCGGGGTCGACATCACGGTGACGCCGCCGGCGAGCGCCAGGTCGCACTCGGCGCGCTGCAGGGCGCTGACGGCCATGTCCAGCGCGACCAGGGACGAGGAGCAAGCTGTGTCCACGGTCACGGCGGGGCCCTCGAAGCCGAGGGTGTAGGAGACTCGGCCGGTGGCCACACTGCCCGCGTTGCCGTTGCTGAGGAAGCCTGCGACGTCCTCGGGCACGGAGCGCAGGCGCGCCGCGTACTCGTGGTACATCAGGCCGGAGAACACACCGGTTCTGCTGCCGCGCAGCCCTGTCGGGTCGACGCCCGCACGCTCGATGGCCTCCCAGGACAGCTCCAGGAGCATCCGGTGCTGGGGGTCCATGGTCACGGCCTCGCGCGGGGAGATCCCGAAGAAGGAGGCGTCGAAGTCGGCGGCGTCGTGCAGGAATCCGCCCTGGTCCACCAGGGAGGTGCCGGGGCGCTCACCCGTGGGGTCGAAGAACGAGTCGAGGGCCCAGCCGCGGTCCTTCGGGAAGCCGGTGATGCCCTCACCACCGTCGGCGAGCAGCTGCCACAGTTCCTCGGGCGAGTCGACGTGGCCTGGGAAACGGCAGCTCATGCCCACGATCGCGATGGGCTCGTCGTCCGCCACGACCCGCGCCACCGCGCTGTGCTGCCGCGCGGCCGTGCCGTCCAGGAGGCCATGCAGACGGGCTCCGAGTGCGGCCGGTGTCGGGTAGTCGAACACCAAGGTCGCGGGCAGGCGGGTGCCGGTGAGTTCGTTGAGCCGGTTACGCAACTCCACAGCGGTCAGGGAGTCGAAGCCGAGGTCCTTGAAGCCGCGGTCGACGCGGACCGCGTCGGTGCCGGAGTGGCCGAGGACGGAGGCTACCTGGGCTCGGACGAGGTCGACGAGCATGCTCTCGCGCCCGTCCTCGGGCGTCCCCTCGTACTGCGCACGCCAGTCGCGGCCCACGGGGGTGCCGGTGGTGCGGCGGGCGGGGGTGCGGACCAGGGCGCGCAGCAGCGGGGCCACCTGCCGGTCTCCGGCGCGGGCGCGGGACAGGTCGAGGCGTACGGGGACCAGGTGCGGGGCGTCGAGGGCCAGCGACCGGTCGAAGAGGGCGAGACCTTCCTCGGTGCCGAGGGCCTGCAGTCCGCCTCGGTCGAGCCGGTCCCTGCCCGATTCGCCGAGGGTGGCGGTG
>NZ_MAPV01000340.1 GCF_001700505.1 Streptomyces mutomycini | reverse complement strand
CTGCGCACACGAGTCCGAGCCCGGCTGTGCCGTGCTCGGCGCGATCGAGGACGGGTCGCTGTCCGAACGGCGTCTCGACAGCTACCGCAAGCTGCTCCGGGAGAACCACCGCATCGCGGCGAAGACGGACGCCCGGCTGCGCACCGAGACCCTGCGTGAGTGGAAGCGCAGGGGTGCGGAGGGCCGGGCCGCCCTGGAGATGAAGCGGGGCATCCCCAGATGACGGCGCCCAGCCAGGCCCCCACCGCCAGCAGGCAGCAGAAGAGCTCCAGGAGCACCGAGTATCCCGTCGCCCGCATCACCGACCGGAGAGAGGTCCAGCCCGCCGCCCGGCTGCCGAGACGCATGCGTTCGGCGCCGTAGACCGCACCCACGTATCCCAGGATCCCGCCCGCCACCGGCACCACGAAGAAGCCGACGATCGCCGCGATCCCTCCGGCCATCAGCGTCTTGCGCGGCGCCCCCGACTCGCGCGGGCGCCGCGAGGGCAGCAGCGCTTTCAGCGCCTGGTTCAGCAGCAGCAGGCACGTCGCGCCGATCAGTACGCCCCAGGCGACCGGGGTCGGGTCCGTCAGCGCCCACCACAGCACGGCGGCCCAGACCATCGCCTGCCCGGGCACGCCCGGCACCAGTACGCCGATCAGGCCGAGCAGCATCACCGCCCCGACGGCAACGAGCTGCCACACACTCATTCGACCAGCGTGCCGGAGTACGCCGGGTCCCGCCCGTCAGCGCGGCCCCTCCGAGTGGGCGGAGTCGCAGGCCGGAGCGGTCAGCGAGGGGCGCGGGCCACCCAGCCACGTTCGTACGCGTGCCAGCCGAGCTGCAGCCGGGTGGTGACCCCGGTGAGCTCCATGAGCCCCTTCACCCGCCGCTGCACCGTCCGCAGACCCAGGTCCAGCTGCTTCGCCACGCTCGCGTCGGTCAGACCGGCGAGCAGCAGCGAGAGGATCTCCAGATCGGTCGGATCCGCACCCGGACCGCGTTCCTCGCCGATGCCGCTCCCGCCCAGCCGTAGCGGCATCGCGTCCCGCCACACCGCTTCGAAGAGGCCCATCAGGGACTCCAGCAGCCCGCTGGCGTGGATCACCAGGGCGGCCGGCTCGGCCCCCCGGCCGGTCAGCGGCACCATGGCCAGCGCGCCGTCGGCCACCACCAGCTTCGTCGGCACCCGGTCGACCACCCGGCACTGCTCGTCGCGGCCCAGCGCCGCCGACAGCTCCACGATGCCGTTGGGAAGGGAGAGGACGTCGCGCTCGACGACCACGCGGTAGGACACGCCCCGCATCGTGGCCCGTTCCTCGGACTCGTTCTCCATCCCGGTGACCGCGATCGGCTTCCCCGTGACCAGCGCGCAGACCTCGGACGCGGCTCCCAACTGGAGCTGGTGGAACCGATGGGCCACCGCGCTCGCCCCCGTCACCACCTCCACCAGGTCGTGCACCGTGGGTTCGGCCGCCTGGGCCCGGTACTCCTCGGAGAGCAGGGCGGACGCCAGCTCCGCCTGTTCGAGCTCATGGCGCTGCTGGATCAGCAACGCGCTCAGCGCGACCCCGGGCGGCGCGGCGACCCAGCGGTCCGTCCGCGACGACGACTGGGCCACGAGCCCCCGCTGTTCCAGCAGGCGCAGCGCGCGCTCGGTGTCCGCCTCCGGCAGGGCCAGCCGGCGCGCGAGTCCGGCCAGTTCCGCGGCGCCCACCGCGACCAGTGCCCGGTAGGCCGCTTCCTGCCTCTCGTCGAGACCTATCGCTGACAGCATCCTCGGCCCTCCCCGGATCATGCTCGCGCGTTTCCGCGCCCGTCGGGCGTGCATGTGCGGTGGCGGAAAACGGCCACGGCGTAAACCCGCCGGGCCCATCATGCCCCGTAGCACCCGTCTCTCCGACAAGGTGGTGGCACCGCAGCAACGACCGCCCCGCGGGCGGTGGGCTGTTCACAGGTACCGGCCCGCCGGGCGACCTTCCCGTGGGGGGTGGGGACGCCCGGCGGGCCACCCCGGACGGCGCCTTTCCGGGCCACTTTCCGGATGACCGGTTTCGGACGCCCGGGGCGGTCGACACTATGGGCATGAGCCAGCAGGGGGAGAAGCCCGCCGCCCACGAGGACCACTGGTGGCGCAGGCTGTACGACGAGACCGCGCCGGACACCGGGCCGGGCAGCGCGGCCGACAGCCTCGACGACCGCTTCGACTCGGCGTCGGACGCGGTGGCCGGCCCGG
>NZ_MAPV01000034.1 GCF_001700505.1 Streptomyces mutomycini | reverse complement strand
GATCCACCGAGCCACCGTGACGGAGCCTACGTAGTGCAGGTCGGCCTGGGTCACGGTGGCTCGGTGGATCTTGGACTTGAACAGAGTGCGCAGCACTGTGGACTCCTCGAAGACGGCTCCCTGCCTGCTTCTGCAGGTCAAGGGCAGTCTCGACTGTACACCGGCATGCGCCGAACGATGTTTGTGAGGAACATCGCTCCGGTCGGGCCGGACGGCTTCCTACCTGGGCTTTCCCTAAGCACCGGCACCGGTTGGGACCACTGCCCCGGGACGCTCGGGGACTCATGCTGACCGAATGCTGACTTACCTGATGAGCCATCAGGCATATGGGAGGCCTCTCGGCAGCGCGGAACTCGCGAACAAGGCGCCGACACCAGCCCGCCCAGGCCAAGGTCCAGGTCACGCGCCCCTGCGCACTTGCGTGCGCCTCTCCTCCTCTCCGTACGGTCCAGCCCGATTGCGAACCGCCCGCGCACACCGTAAAGGAGAGCTGTTGAAGCCGACCGAGGAAGTGCTCCAGAACCTGACCCAGCCATCGAACATCTCCGTCCACTCCGACGACGCGCTCGTCGGCAAGGTGAAGGCCGCCATCGCGGCGGACGACAAGAAGCGGAAGGAGAACGAGGACGAGCCCCTCCGCAGGAAGCCCACCCTCAACCCGATCCCGCCGACGGAGCTGCCCCGGCAGTTCGAAGTGACTCTCTGGGACGTCCTCCACACCCTCGCCCGGGCCACCGCCCTGTCGTGGCGCGGTGCGGGCCGGGGGCTGGCGGAGCACTGGGGCGCGCTCAAGTACACCCAGGCCCTGGCCGGCGGTCGCGACTCCTTCCTCGGCCTCACCGACGAAGGCCACCGCATCGCGGACCACTACAAGTCGCTGCAGTCCGGCGAGCTCGGCATCGGATTCGCGCTCACGCTCGCCGAGCACATGCTGGGCAGCCGCTTCCCCGACCACTCCGTGACGATCGTCTCCGCAGACACGGCGTTACGCGCGGGCTGGGCCCTCACCAGCAGGGACAGGGGCGAGAAGGTGAAGTACCGCTATCGTCCCCAGTACTTCGCGGAGGTCTGGCGGCCGGGCGAGCCGTCCCTCGTCATCCCCCTGTCCTGCAAGGGCAACCACAGCGACTCCGCTACCTCCGCCGAGCAGCTGGCCTCCGCCTCGGCCCACGCCGAAGCAGTCCACATCGGAGCGTGGAGCGAGACCCCCGGCCTGCTGTTCAGCACGCAGCTCCCGACGGACGGCCGCACGATGACCGTCCACGCCCTCCAGGCACCCGGCAGCGGGGGGCATCTGTCCCCGGCGGAAGGCCGTGAGCCGAACCTGAACGCCCCACCGTTCCAGGCGAACGTGATGCCTGACATCCACCCTCCGACCGAGGGCCTGGTGGCACCGGAACCCGTACGAGGCTGCCACGTGCAGCCGAAGGACTACGCCTGGTTCCAGGAGTCCCTGGCCCACACCACGGCAGCGGGCCTCATGGCCTTCACCGGCTCCGGCCACGCCACCGCCCGCCACCTGACCGACCGGCAGGGCCACAAACGGTTCACCGGCCTCGAGCACGCGGCCAGCATGAGCATCCAGGACGCCACCCACACCCTCTTCGGCAACGAGTACGTCGGCACCGATCACGTCTTCCGTCTGAACGGCCCTCGCGTCGAGGCGTTCTCCGGCGTGGACGCGGAGGTCTTCCGTCTGCTCGCCCGGGGCGACGTCGAGGAGTACCGCGCCCTCGTCCACGCGAGCCGCCACGTCCGCCTCCGCCTCACCTTCGACAAGGATTGGGGCGGCCCCGTCTCCGTCCATGCCGACGGCTCGGTCCTCGCCCTGCGGCTGCTGCCGGGGCAGGACGAGGAGCCGCCTCCGGGTTCCCTGCGCTGACCTCGGAAGGCTGCCGGTCCCGGCTCATCTCAGAGCCGGGACCGGCGGCACGACGACGTACACACTGGCTCAGAGCGACGCCTCGACTCCGAGGCTTCCGGCGCCGATGGCTCCCCTCAGGACGTGGGCGATCTCCTCGGGCTTGAGATCGATGCCGTCGAGCCCCTCCAAGGTCAGCGGGACCTCCTCCAGCGCGTACTCGCCGCGGCCTTCGGCACTGAACTCGGGACCGGTGCGGTCCTCGAAGGACCAGGTCACGATGCGGGCGAGGTAGAAGAGCTGGCGCTCGTCGTCGGTCTCCAACGTGTGGAGGAGTCGGATGATGTCAGCCTTTCCCGCGATCTCCTCGTGGATCTCCCGGTGGAGGGCGGCCTCCCGGGACTCGTCGCTGGGCTCGACACCGCCACCGGGCAGGACCCAGTACTCGGGGATGCCGGGCTTGGTGCGGCGGATGACCAGCATCGTGTCGTCGGCGGTGACGAGGACGGCGCGGACTCGTTCGATCATTACGGTTCGTCTCCTTGCTTGTTGAAGGTCTCAGTGGACCAGCCAGCCGCCGTCGACGTGGACGGACTGCCCCGTGATTAACGAGGCGGAGGGGCCCACGAGGAACGCCACCAGGGCAGCGACGTCCTCGGGCCGGCCACGGCGAGGGACGCACTGACGCTTAATCTGGTCCTCCGGCCGCGCACGGTGTCTGGCGGGGAGGGCGTTCTCTGCCTCGACCTGGATGGCTCCGGGCAGGCCGCCTTCGGTCCGACCTAACTCAAGGACTCCCTCCGCATCCACACCGGCGCCCTCACTCCCGCCCGTGGCCTCTTCTGGCACCCGCCCCCGGTACTGCCCTCGCCGAGGACATCTGAGTCCACTACGGCTTCACTGGCACGGGCATGTGGATCGGCCCAGCCCAAGGCCGCTGGGCCGTCCTCCTCGGCAGGCAGCCCTGGCCTGGCGCGCGCTCTGCACGGCGCCGCCGGCGGTTTCCCGCAGGCCCCGACCCCGGCCGCGGCGCTCCGCGCTCTGGACCGTACCCACTACACGCGACTCAACGCCCGCTACCGCCCCGCCCACACCTGGGCCCGCCTGCTGCTGCGCGGTGGCGGTGTGACCGACCTGCTCACCGACCACGGCACCACGGCGGACGGTCTCCTGCTCGCCATGCCCGCGCTCTGGGAAGCCGTCGTCCGCCGTCTCGGCACCGAGGCCGCCGGCCCGCAAGGCGGCCACGCCGTACCCGGCGGGAGCGGCGCAGGGATAACCATCCGCGGAGACCTGGGCAACGCCTCGGCCTTCCGGCCCGATCTGCTGCTCAGCCTTCCACGACTTCCCGGACACGACACGGCACATCGCACGCTGCTGCCCGTGGACGCCAAGTACAAGCGCTACGACCGCCACGGCGTGAGCGCCGCCGACGTCCACCAGCTCCTCACCTACAGCAGTGGCTACGCGTCCGCCGACGCCCCGACGGCCGTCATCGTCCACCCCCAGCCGGGCAGTCACGCCCGGCGCACCCTCCAGGTGCGCGGCCCGAGGGGCCTGTTGGGCACCATCCACGTCCTCGGTGTCGACACCCGCACCACACCCGAGCAGGCGTCGGCCTGGATGGGCTCAGTACTGCGCTGACCATCACACACTGGCCGGTCGGGCAGCCGGTCAACGATGTGGGTTGCTCGACCCCGCGCGGATACCGGGACGCGCCCGAAGCCGGTACCACCACATCGGTCGGCGGTACCGGCAGTACCGGGTTCCGGTTCCGTGCCCCGGAGCGCCACTGCCGGCACCTCGAACGAGATGCGGTCAGCCGAAACTGCCCAGGCGTGCGGAGAGATGGGCAGCGGCGCCGTCCATCAGGGCGTCGGCGATGGCCTCCACCTTACGGGCCCGCCACGGGTGGAGCTCGGTGTCCGCGACCGCCTGGTTGAAGGCGCCCATCGCGGGGCCGCAGTACACCAGGTAGTCCACGCGTGAGCGCTGGTCGCCGCTCACGGCGAGGCGGAAAGCGCGCGTGAAGTAGCCGCGGAACACAGCCGCCAGATGCTGCTCGGGGGCACTGCCTGCCGCTGCGGGCGCGGGGGCCTCGCCGCCCAGGTACCGGTCGAGAACCTGGCTCCTGGTCTCGTCGTCCAGCAGGTCGAGCGAGCCGTACCGGCGCCACAGCTCGTGCAGCCGTGACGCCCGGGCCGGGAAGAAGAGCCCCCGCTTGAGGTAGCGGGCCTGGACGCCGAGGTCGAACAGCTCGCCCCAGGGCGCGGTGTCCACGTCGTACTCGCGGGCCGCCTGAAGGATGTCCTTCACCTCAGCACTGGTGGCCGCCTCCACGGAGCACTGGTTGACCGAGCCGGTCAGGACGAAGTCGGCGCCGAGCAGGAACGCGGCCCCGGCGGCCTCGGGCGTGCCGATGCCGCCCGCGCACCCCACGTGCACCCGGTGGCCGCCCGTCGCGGTCGTGTCGCGGAGCCGCAGCACGGCGGGCAGCAGGGTGAGCAGGTCAGCCGTGCTGCTCAGCCAGCCGCCGTTCGCCTCCACGCACAGGTCGTCCGCCATCGGCCGGCCGGCCGCCGCGCGGGCCTCCTCCGCGGTGACCTCGCCCGCCTCCAGCAGCCGGGCGACCAGCCGCTCCGGCGGCGGGGCCAGGAACTCGGCGGCCACGTCCGTGCGGGACACCTTGGCGATGATCCGGCCGCCCTTGAGGCGGAACCGGACCAGCGCCGGGGTGATCAGCGGGAAGCCGGACGCCTCGACCAGGTCGATGCCGTGCCGCAGGAGCAGGTCCACCAGCGCGGACTCTTCCTCGGGAGTGCCGTGCCGGTACAGCAGGTTGACGCCGAAGGAGCCGCCCAGGCCCAGTTCCCCGGTCAGGCCGCGCAGCAGGTCGTCCACCTCTTCGAGGGGCAGGCCGCCGGTCCCCAGGAAGCCGAGCAACCCGGCCTTGGCCGCGGAGCCCAGCATCTCCCGGCCCGATATGCCGCCGTACAGGGCACCCAGCAGGTAGGCGCGCCGCAGACCGTACCGCTCTCGGAAGGTGGCAGCTCCGAGGGTGTCAGCTGTCGGGGCGGCGAAGACCACGGGTCGTACGGGGGCAGGCGACTGACCGGAAGGCAGCGGCTCCCCGAGTCGTTCCCCCGCTCGTGGAGCGGGCAGCGGCTCCGAGTTCTTCCTGATCTTGGCGACCAGATTGGTGAGGACGCGGCCCGGGCCCAGCTCCACGAAATCGAAGTCGCCGTGGCCCATCAGCCGCCGCACCGTGTCGGTCCAGCGGACCGGGGAGGTGATCTGTGCGGTCAGGGTCGCCGGTACGGCGCCGGGGGCGTACGGCTTCGCGTCCACGTTGGCCAGCACCGGGACGGCTGGGTTCCGCAGGGTGAAGCCGTCCAGGAAGCGGGCGAACTCCGTGGCGGTGTCACGCATGTGGCGGGAGTGGAAGGGCGCGCTGACGTTGAGCCGGACAGCGCGGACACCGACCGACTCGAAGGCGGCGCGGGCGGCGTCGACGCGCTCGGCCGGACCGGACAGCACGAACTGGTCGGGGGCGTTGTAGTTGGCCATGTCGAGCTCGTCGATGCCGGAGTCGGCGAGCACCCGCAGCACGGTCACCTCGTCGCAGCCGACCACCGCGGCCATCCCGCCACCGCCGGCCTCCGCCATCAGGGCGCCGCGCCGCTGCACCAGACGCAACCCGGTCTCGAAGTCGAAGACGCCGGCGGCGAACAGGGCGGCGTACTCGCCGAGGCTGTGACCGATCAGGTAATCGGCCGGCTCGGGGTCCTCGGCGAGCCGGTCGAGGTAGGTCAGGACGCTGACGACATAGAGCGCCGGCTGTGTGTACTCGGTATGGCCCAGGCGGCGCTCCGGGTCACGGACGCACAGTTCCTCGATCGAGTAGCCGAGCACGCGGTCGGCGGTTGCGGTCTCCCGCGGGTACCTGGCGAACAGTTCCTTGCCCATCCCGCGCTGCTGAGACCCCTGACCTGGGAAACCGTAGACCTTCATGCCGTGTGCCTTCCTTGCCGTCTTCGCTGTCACCGGAGCCGGATGTGGATGAGTGATGGGGGTGGTGGAGAGGGAGGGAGCCGGTGCCGCGAGCGTCCGGGCCTGTTCCAGATGCCGTGGGTCGTGGCCGAACGGGCTGAGAAGCGGCAGCGAACGGGAGCGGTCACCCGCCGGGAGGTTGCCGCGGACGAAGTTGTGCAGGGTGCCCGATGGGCCCAGGTCGAGGTAGAGGAAGTCGCCGCGGGCCCGCATCGCGGCCATGGCCCGCTCGAACTCGATGGGTCTGCGGGCGACCTGCCAGAAGTGGTCGGCACCGGGACGCTCGACGAGCCGTCCGTCCACGCACGACACCCAGGGGATGAGTGGTGGGGCGAAGGTCACCCCGTCGAAGACGGCCCGGCACTCGGCGAGGACGCCGTCCATCAGGCTGGAGTGGTACGCGTACTCGACCGGCACCCGCTGGTGCAGCACGCCGGCCGCGCGCAGATCGGCCTCGGCCCGGTCCAGGTCCGTGTCGGTGCCCGCGACCACGATGTGGCCGGGGTAGTTGCGGGCGGCGACCTCGCAGCCGGGCAAGGCGGGAATCCGGCCCCGGTCGTCCGGGCGGGTGATGACCGCGAGCAGCCCGCCGCGCGGCCCCGCCGGCAGCGCCTCCGCCTGCCGGACGAGCAGCCCCAGGCACTTCTCGGCGTCCATGCTGCCGGAGACGACCGCGGCCGCGTACTCGCCGAGGCTGGAGCCGAGCAGGTAATCCGGCTCGATGCCGACCGCGCGCAGGGTCTCGGCCAGGGCGAGTTCGATCATGACGATCGCCGGGTGGGTGAGCCGTGTGTCGATGAAGGGCTCGTTCCTGCGCCGGGCCGGGTCGAAGATCCGGGCGAGGACCGACTCGCCCAGCAGCCCCGCGGCGATGGCGTCGTACCGCTGCAGGGCCGTGCGGAACACCTCATCGGATGCGAAGAGTTCCTCGCCCATGCGGTAGTACTGCGAGCCCTGCCCGGAGAACATGAAGACCACCGGCAGGCGCCCGGTGGGCGTCTCGGTCACCGGGGCCGTCCCGTGGGCCGCGGTCATCGGTACGTGTCCCAGAACAGGCCGGCCGCCGTCGACCGGGCAGGTGCGTCGGGCGCCTCGGAGGCGGTGCTCCGGATGACGACCGTGCGTTCCGGCGAGGGCTGCGGCAGCGGCGCCCGAGCGGCGCGGTGGCCCTCAGGGGCGGGGGCGAGCAGCAGGTGCGCGTTGGTGCCGCCGTCGGCGAAGCAGTTGACAGCGGCCCGGTCCGCGCCCGCGGGCCACGGGTGGGCCTCCCTCGGGAAGTACATCGCGGAGGCGTCCAGGTCGAAGTGCGGCAAGGGCTGCTGTCCGGAGAGGAACGGCACCTGCTGCCGGTGGTGCAGCATCAGGGCCACCTTGATGAACGCGGCTATGCCCTCCGCGGCCAGCGGATGACCGATGTTCGGCTTCACCGATCCGAGCGCGAGCCGCGACGACCGGGCCGGGCCGGCGCCGTAGACACTGTCGATCGCCTTCAGTTCGAGCAGGTCGGTGACGGTCGAGCCGGAGGCGTTGGTCTCCACCCAGCCGACGTCCTGCGGCGCGCGTCCGCTGAGCGCGAGCGCCTCGGCCATCACGTCCTTCTGAGCCAGCAGGTTGGGTGTGGCGGGCCCGGCGGTGCGGCCGTCGTTGTTGATCGCGATGCCCTCCAGTACGGCGAGCACCCGGTCACCGTCCGCCTGGGCCCGGGCCAGCGGCTTGAGGACGACGACGCCGACGCCCTCACCGAGCACCAGGCCGGCCGCCCTGCCGTCGAACGCGTGGAACTCCGGACCTGGGTTGAGCAGTCCGCGCTGCCCGAACACCTGGTGCGCCCGGTCGTCGGCGAGCAGGCTCACACCGGCGACGACGGCCGACTCGACGGAACCCGTGCGAAGTGCCTGTACGGCCGTGTCCATCGCGACCAGAGCGGAGGAGCAGGCGGTGTCCACCACCAGGCTCGGGCCCTGGAAGTCGAAGAACTGGGAGATGTTGGCCGCGAGGTAGTTCTGGCCGGTGACGACGACCGGGTTCTTGGCCCGCTCCAGGGCCGCCGGGTCGGGGGTGTGGGTGGCCCGGCCGCCGACGTACACGCCGACCCGGCGGCCCCTGAGGTCCGCCGGGCGGTATCCCGCGTGGTGCACGGCCCTGTCGACCTCCTCCAGCAGGAGCAGCGCCTGCGGGTCCATCGCCTCGACGTCCGCCTCTGACAGCAGGAACCGCTCGGGCGCGAACCGCAGCACCTCCGGCAGCAGCCCGGCGTGGAACCCGAGGGAGCGGCCGAAGCGGGAGTCCGGGACGGGACGCAGAGCCGTACGGCCCTCCCGCAGCAGCTCCCAGTAGGCGTCGGCGGAGTCGGCGTCGGGGAAGCGGCAGGAGAGGCCGATCACCGCTACGGCGTTGGTTCGCGGGTCAGGGGTGTGGGCGGTGGCGCCTTGCTGGTCGACGGGGGCGGGTGTGTCGAAGGCCCAGGCGGATGCCGGGGCTGGGGCTTCTGACGGTGCCGGCGCCTCGGACTCCGGCCGTGCCGCGGACTCCAGCTGTGCCGCGGACTCAGGCCGTGCCTCGGCCTCGGGAGCCGTGACGCCGAACTCCTCGAGCAGCTCGGTCCGGTGCTCCTCACCGAGGTACGCCGCGAAGCCGTCCACCGTCGGGTGTTCCAGCAGGGCCGAAGGGTCGACCGAGACGTCCAGGCGCTGGGCAACGGTCTGGACGAGCTGGGAGACCATGATCGAGTCCATGCCGTAGTCATGGACCGGGACGTCCCCGGCCAGCTTTGCGCGGTCGAAGCGCAGTTCCGTCGCGAGCTGGTCGAGCAGCCAGGAGGAGACCGCTTCGACGGCAGCACGCACGTCCGCACCCGTGCCCGTGCCCGTGCCGGCCACCGGTCGCGGTGCGGCGACCGGGGCTGCGGGTGAGGCCTCCAGGCGCCGTGCCGTCAGGCGCTCGGCACTGAACTCGGCGCCGGGGCGCGGCAGTACAGGCATCACGACCCGGGCGCCGCTCTCCAACGCGCGGTCGAGCAGGGCCAGTCCCTGTGCGTCGGTGAGCGAGGCGAGGCCGGAGGCCTGATAGGCGGCGCTGCGGGCCTCCCCCATACCGGTGTCCTTCCAGCTCGGCCACTGCACGCTGACCAGGGGCATGCCGTACGGGCGGGCCTCGGCCACCGCGTCCAGGTAGGCGTTGGCCATCGCGTAGTCGCTCTGGCCGACCGCGAGGGCGGGAACGGCGGCGGCGACCGACGAGTACAGCACGAACAGGCCGAGCGGCTCGTCCCGGAAGCACTCCAGCATGGCGTCCAGCCCGAACACCTTCGGTGCGAGGACACGTGCGATGCCGGTCTGCGGCTTGCGGACGAACGCCGGGTTACCGAAGTCGGTGAAGCCCGCGCTGTGGATCACGCCGCCGATCGGGCCGAGCCGCAGTCTGACGTCGGCGAGGACCTTGGCGAGCGCCTCCTGCTCGTCCAGCGGCACGGCAACGGCCTCGAGTTCGACGCCCTGGGCGGCCAGGTCGGCGAGCGGGCGCAGCTTGCGGCCCAGCGGGCCGTCCTCGGCGATGTGCGCCGCCCACTCCGCGCGTGGCGGCAACTCCTCGCGGCCGGTGAGGACCAGCTTGCGCACGCCGTGCCGGGCGACGAAGTGGCACGCGGTGAGCAGCCCGAGGCCGCGCGTGCCGCCGGTCACCCACAGCACGTGGTCCGCCGGGAAGCTGAGTCCGGCGCCCTGCGCCTGCGGAACCTCGGCAAGCGTCGCCAGGTGGCGCACTCCCCCGCGGTAGGCGACCTCGGCGGGTTCGCCGTCGGCGGTCAGTTCCTCGGCGACCCAGTGGCACAGCTGCTCGTCGGTCACCGCGTGGTCGGTCTCCACGTGGCGGGAGCGGACGTGGCGGTACTCGCTCTGCAGCATCCGGTACAGGCCCACCCGGGCCGCTCCGCCGAGGGCGGGCGCACCGCGCGAGACGAGCAGGGCGCGCAGGTCGCGGCGGCCGAGGTCGACCAGGTGCTGGAGCCAGCGCAGCCAGGACGGCAGCGCGGCGTGCGTGGGCGGCAGCACGGGTCCGGTACAGCCGGCCAGGTCGACGACGGCGTCGAAGCGGTCCCAGCGGGTGCCCGCGTCGGTGAGTTCGGCGTTGATCCGGTCGGTGGTGAGCACCTCGGCGGCCGGCAGCACCGCCGCGAGCCGGGCAGCCAGCGCCTCCGTACCGGGTGCGGCGAGTACGGCGGTCAGGGAGGGCGGCGCCGAACGGGGCACGGGCGGGGCGGGGCGCCACCGCCGGGTGAGCAACAGTCCTTCGGGGTCGCGTCGGGCGCCGGGGGTGCTGGGGCCGGCATCGGACGCGTCGTCGTGCTCGACGGCGTGTGCGCTCCGGCCGCCACCGAGCAGATCACGCCCGGCGGCGAGTGCGTCACGCCCGGCGCCGAGTGCCGCCAGTTCGGCGTCGGCCGCGGCCAGCCAGACCCGGTCGCCGTCGAAGGGGTAGCCGGGCAGCGCCACCCGGGCGGGCCTGTCGCCGGGGTGCAGGGCGGGCCAGTCGACCTGCTGCCCGCCGGTCCAGGCGGCGGCGTACGCGGCGGGGTCGGCGGGGAGCCGCTCGCCCGCGGCTGGCCGGCGCGGGTCGACCACGCCGGTCCAGCTGTCGGCCGGGGTGCCGCCTGCGGCGAACTCGTCGAGGTGGGAGCAGAGTTCGGGCAGGTCGCGGAAGAGCACCGCCAGCCGGTGGGCCATCGCCTCCCGGCCCGTCTGCAAGGTCCAGGCGACCTGCGCGGGGACAGCTGCGGTGTCCTCGGCGCGCAGATGGCCGGCGAGCCGCCGGGCCTGCGCGGCCAGTCGGCCCGCGTCCCGCGCGGAGAGCACCGCCAGCTGGGGGCCGGCCGGGTCGGCTCCCGCACCGGCACCGTCGCCGACGTACTCCTGGAGGATGATGTGGGCGTTCGTGCCGCCCGCGCCGAAGGAGCTCACGCCCGCCGTCCTCGGACGTACCCTGCCGTTCTCCAGGACGCGGCGGGGCCAGGGCGCATGCTCGCGCTGGACCTCGAACGGGATCGCCGTGAAGTCGATGTTCGGGTTGAGGCGGTCCGCGTGCAGGGACGGCACCAGCTCACCGTGCCGCATCTGGAGCAGCACCTTGGTGATCGCGGCGATGCCGGCGGCCGACTCGGCGTGCCCGATGTTCGACTTGACCGAGCCGATGGGCAGCCGCTCGGGCGGCTCCTCGCCGAAGGCCCTCAGCATGCCGGTGATCTCCACCGGGTCGCCGAGTGCGGTGCCGGTGCCGTGTGCCTCCAGGTAGTCGAGATCGGTGGGCGCGAGCCCGCCACGCTCCAGCGCCGTACGCACGAGGTCGCCCTGGGCCTTGGGGTTGGGGACGCTGTAACCGGCGCCCGCGCCGCCGTGGTTGACGGCGGACGCCTTGACCACGGCGAGGATTCGGTCGCCGTCGGCGCGGGCCGCGTCCAGACGCTTGAGCAGAACGGCGCCCGAGCCCTCGGCGGGCACGTACCCGGTGCCGCCCTCGCCGAAGCTGCGGCAGCGTCCGTCCTCGGCGAGGAAGCCGCGCTGGGCGAGCTGAAGCAGCTTCACCGGGTGGCTGGAGATGTTGACCCCGCCGGCCACCGCGACGTCGCAGTCACCGTTGCGAATGGCGAGGCAGGCCTGGTGGATGGTGACCAGTGACGAGGAGCACATGCTGTCCAGGCCCATGCTGGGGCCGGTGAAGTCGAAGAAGTACGACACCCGGTTGGCCACCGATGCGTACGACGAGGAGGTCGCGAAGCCCTCGCCGCGCAACGCCTCCTGGACGCCGTACAGCTGGTAGTGGCCGTACATCATGCCGACGAACACGCCGGTG
This sequence comes from Streptomyces mutomycini, assembly GCF_001700505.1. GTDB lineage: Bacteria > Actinomycetota > Actinomycetes > Streptomycetales > Streptomycetaceae > Streptomyces > Streptomyces mutomycini. The sequence continues at coordinate 7,356 of NZ_MAPV01000034.1, read as the reverse complement.
CGGGCGCCACGCAGCTGCTCGCGGGTGTATCCGGCGTCCTCCAGCAGATGCCAGACCGTCTCGAGGAACACCCGCTCCTGCGGGTCGGTGTGCTCCGCCTCGATCTGCGACATCCGGAAGAACAGCGGGTCGAAGCGGTCGGCGCCGGGTACGAAGCCGCCCCACTTGCCGTAGGTCTTGCCTGCGGCGGACTTGTCCGGATCGTAGAACAGGCCGTGGTCCCAGCGGTCGGCGGGGACCTCCTCGACGCTGTCCCGGCCGGCGCGCAGGTTGCGCCAGAACTCGTTGACGTCGTCGGCCTGGGGGTAGCGTCCTGCGACGCCGATGATGGCGATGGCGTCGTCCTGCGGGGCGGGCACGGCCGGCTCGGCGGGCTTCGCCGGAGACACGGTCGCCATGGGCGCGGCAGGGAACGCGCCGGGGTGGGCACCGGCCAGGTGCCCGGCGAGGTCGCCTGCAGTCACGTACTCGAAGAGCAAGGTCTTCGACAGCGGGCCGAGGTGTTCCTCCAGGCGGCGGATGAGGCTCATGGTGATGAGCGAGTCCACGCCGTACCGGTCGAAGGGCTCGCCGACGGCGATCTCCGCCTCGGGCAGCTTCAACTCCTCGGCGAGCAGCCGCAGGACGAGTTCCTCCGCGCGCTCGTACGCTCCGGGCACGGCGGCTTCGGACTCGTCCTTGTGCGGCTCTGCGCCTTCGAGGGCCTGGAGGATGCGGTCGGGGTCGCCGGCGGCCAGGAGCAGGCGCGGCGCGGTGTGGGCGAGGGCGCGTTCCAGGGCCTGCAGGGCGGGGGCGGTGCGCAGGGGGCGCATGCCGAGTACGCGCTCCATGTAGGCCTCGGCGTCGGCGTCGACGCGCATCCCGCCGTCGGTCCAGACCGGCCAGGCGGCCGCGAGGGTGCGGCCGTGCCGGGTGCCTTCCCGGCGGCGCCGCTCGCGCTCCTCGGCGAAGTGGTCGAGGAAGGCGTTGGCGAAGGCGTAGTCGCTCTGGCCGGTGTTGCCGAAGGCCGCGGCCGCCGAGGAGAACGCGACGAAGTAGTCCAGCGGTTCGTCCGCGGTCGCCTCGTCGAGCAGCACGGTGCCGTGCACCTTGGCGGCGAGGACGGCGTCGGCGTCCGCACGCTGCTTGGTGCGTATGAGCCCGTCCCTGAGAGCGCCGGCCGCGTGCACGACGCCGCTGACCGTGCCGTGCGCCCGGCGGGCCTCTGCCACCAGGCCGCGTACGGCGGCCGGGTCGGTGACGTCGGCGATGACCACCAGGGCGCCGAGGGCGTCGGCGCGGGCCCGGGTCTCGGGACCGGGGGCGGTGCGCGCGGCGAGCACGATGCCTCCGCCGGTGACTCCGGCGGCCCGCCGTGCTGCGGCGATGTGCTCGGCGACGAGCAGGCCGAGGGCACCGGTGCCGCCGGAGACGATGTGCGCTCCGGCACCGGTGAACGCGGCGGCCGGCGCGACCGGGAGGTTCACCTGCCGCCAGGCGCGGCGAGCCCGGCCCTCCGCGTCCGTGCGCACCTCGGGGCCCCCGTCCGTGCCGAGTTCGGCGACGACGGCGTCGGCGAGCGGGCGGCCCTGGCCGAGGGCCAGGACGCCGAGGGCGACCGACGGTTGCTCCAGGCGCACGGTGCGGGCGAAGGCGGCCATCGCCGGCTGGGCGGGCGACGGGGCCGGCTCGGGGTGGACGTACAGGTAGCGCAGCGCGTCGCGGCGCTCGCGCTGCCAGGTCCGCAGGAAGGCCAGGGCCGCGTGGAAGCCGTGCTCCACGGACTCCCGGGCGGTGCGGTCGTGTCCGGCCAGGTGGACGACGTGGACGGGGCCGGCTCCGGTGGCGCGCACAGCGGCCTCGGCATCGAAGCCGTCGCCGAGCGGGACTCTGTGGACTTCCGCTCCCGTCGCCGTGAGGGCCGCGGCCACGTCGGTGGCGTCGGCGGAGGCCGGGGCGAACAGCAGGACCCGTGCGGCGGAGGGGAGTTGGCCGTGCGGAGCGGGCGCGGCCTCCCAGACGGGCTCGAAGGCGTGGACGACGTCGACGGCGGGCACGGCCTGTATCCCGGGCGCGGGTCGGGGGTCCGTCACCCGTGTGGCGTCCGTCGGGCGCAGCGCCCTCAGTGTGAAGGACTCCAGGGCGGCGGCCACCTGCCCGTTCTCGTCGAGCAGGGCGATGTCGAAGGCGAGGGAGCCGCCCGGGGCGGGGCGCCGGGCCGGGGTGGCGTACGCGTACCCCCGCTCGGGCAGCGGAGCGTACAGCCGGATCGAGCCGAGGGAGAACGGCAGGTACGGTGCCGGGCCCGCCGGGTCCCCGGCGCCCTGGACCAGCCGGCCCGCGGTCTGCAGGGCGGCGTCCAGCAGCGAGGGGTGGAAGGCGTACGCACCGGCGTCCGCGCGCTGCGGCTCCGGCAGGCGCAGCGTCGCCAGCGCCTCCCCGGGGCCCTCGGCGATCTCCTCGATGACCCGGAAGGCGGGACCGTAGGCGAAGCCGAGCCGGACGAAACCGTCGTAGCAGTCGGCCCCCTGCTGGACACGGGGGCAGCGGGCGCGTACGTCTGCCAGGGCGATGGGGGCGGGCCGGGAACCGGGGTCGTCGAACCGCAGGGTGCCGCCGGCGTGCACCGGCGCGTCCTCGGCGGTGCCGCGCACCTCGAAGGCCGCGCGGGAGCGGTCGCCGGTGACACGGACCAGCAGCGGGTGCCCGGTGTGGCCGGAGGCGAGCCGGACCGGTGCCGCCCACACCAGGTCGTCGACGCCGCGCACCTCGGCTCCCCCGGCGGCGAGTTCGCCCGACAGTCGGCCCATCTCCAGATAGGCCACGCCGGGCAGCACCAGGTCGCCGCCGACGACGTGGTCGCGCAGGAAGAACTCCTCGCCCGTCAGCGTCTTGGCGAAGCGCTGTTCGCCGAAGGTGGAGACGTTGGCGTCCAGGAGGGTGGGGTGCAGACGGGGGCCGGGCTCCGCGAGGCGCTCCCCGGGGGCGACCCAGTGCCGGGGGCCGGCGAACGGGTAGGCGGGCAGGTGGACGCGACGCCGGGCTGCGCCCTCGTGCAGGTTCCGCCAGTCGATGTCGGTGCCGTGCAGCCAGGCGGCGGCCACGGTCTGGAGGTCGCGCCGGTCCGGGGAGACGGGGGCGCCGGTGAGGGGGGCCGTCACCTGTGCGGTGCGTACGGCGGAGGGGCGCCCGGCCAGGTACGCGGTGAGCTCGGCGCGCAGGGCCGCGGTGCCGTCGGCGACGCAGGCGAGCCGGTGCGGCATCGGCTCCCGACCCGTCTGCAGGGTGTGGGCGAGGTCCTCGGCCGGTACGTCCTGGCGCCCGAGGTGGTCGGCGAGCCGGGCGGCCGAGCGTCGGAGCGCGTCGCCGTCGCGGGCCGAGAGCACGAAGACCTGCTGGGCCGAGGGCTCGTCGCGGATGTCCGGCATGGGGGGTTCCTCCATCACGATGTGCGCGCCCGCCCCGCCGAAGCCGAAGGAGCTGACGCCGCCACGGCGGGGCAGGTCGGCTCCGTAGGCGTCCCTGGGACGCTTCCAGGGCCGGGTGGTGGCGGCGACCTCGAAGGGGCCGCCGTCGAGTTCCAGGTAGGGGTTCGGCTCGTGGAAGTGCAGGCTGGCCGGGATGGTGCCGTGCCGCATCGACAGGATCACCTTGAAGAGTCCGGCGATTCCGGCGGCGGCCTCCAGGTGGCCGATGTTCGTCTTGACCGAGCCGATGGCGCACGGAGCCGACCCGGCGGGTGCGTCCTCCCCCGCGCGCAGCCGCCGGAAGGCGGTGCTCAGGCCGGTTGTCTCGATCGGGTCGCCCAGGGCGGTGCCGGTGCCGTGCGCCTCGATGTAGCCGACGGTGCCGGGGTGGACACCTGCGGCCTGATAGGCCTCGACCAGCAGGTCGGCCTGCGCCTCCGGGTTGGGGGCGGTGAGCGAGGTGGTCCGGCCGCCGTGGTTGAGCGAGGCGGCCTTGATGACGGCGTGTACGGCGTCGCCGTCGCGCTCGGCCCGCTCGTGCGGCTTGAGCAGGACGACGCCCGCGCCCTCGCCCCGCACATAGCCGTCGGCGCGGCTGTCGAAGGCCTTGCAGCGGCCGTCGGGGCTGAGCATCTCCCCCTGGCTGAGCGCCTCGTACACGCCCGGGTCCAGGATGAGGCTGACTCCGCCCGCGATGGCCAGGTCGCAGGTGCCGTCGCGCAGGGCGGCGCAGGCCTGGTGGACGGCGGTGAGGGAGCCGGAGCAGGCGGTGTCGACCGCGATGCTGGGACCCCGCAGGTCGAGCAGGTACGACACCCTGTTCGGGACGATCGACAGGGCGGCGCCGGTGAGGGTGTGGCCCTCGGTGGCGCGTCCTGCGGCCCGCTGCACCTCGTGGTAGTCGGAGTTGGTGACGGCGATGAACACACCGACCCGCTTCCCGGCCAGCTCGGAGGGGCGGTAGCCGGCGTCCTCGACCGCCTGCCAGACGGTTTCGAGCAGCAACCGCTGCTGCGGGTCCATCAGTTCGGCCTCTCGGGGTGAGATGCCGAAGAACGCGGCGTCGAACCGGTCCACGTCCGGGGCGAAGCCGCCCCAGCGGGAGCGGGAGCGCGGGTGGTCGCGCCAGTTCCAGCGGTCGGCGGGGATCTCTCCGACCAGGTCGTCGCCGGCGGCGAGATGGTCCCAGAACTCCCCGAGGTCCATGGAGCCGGGCAGGCGCCCGGCCATACCGATGACGGCGACCTCACGGCCGGTGGGGGCCACCGGGGCCCCGGCCCCCGCAGGAGCCCCGGGCGTCGCGGATCCGGCGGGGATCGCCGCGTCCGCGGTCCCGGCCGGAGCGGCCCGCTCGGTGGCGCGCGCCTGCGGGGCCTTGCCGAAGTGGGCCGTCAGCGCACTCGCGTGATGCTCCCACAGGTGCTCGGCGAGCGCGTGCAGGGTGCCCCGGCGGTAGAAGAGGGTCGGGTACTCGGTGATGCCGAACACCTTGCGCAACTCGGCGCTGAGGGCGGTGAAGCTCACGGAGTTCATGCCGGTCTCGCCGAGCGGCGTGTGCGCGCCGATGTCCTCGGGGCGCAGGTCGGTCAGGGCGGCGACCATGCGCGCCAGTTCGGCGACGAGGCCCTCCGTCCGGCCGTCGGCGGCTCCTGCCGGAGCGCCGGGGCCGGGTGCGGACCCGGCGCCGAAGCGGCCACGCAGGTCGGCCAGGGGCAGTGCGGCCAGCGTGGTGCGGTCGGTCTTCCCGTTCAGGGTGCGCGGGAAGCCGGTCACCCGGACCAGCGCGTCGGGCATCATGTGCTCCGGCAGCCAGGCCGCCAGCCGCTCACGGTCCGGCTCGGCCGCGCCGTCCTCGAGGACGTAGCAGGCGAGCAGCGTGTGCGAGCCCGCTGCCTGTCCACGGGCCACGACAACAGCCTCCCGGACGCCGTCGAGCCGGCGCAGGGTCGCCTCGACCTCCTCCAGTTCGACCCGGTAGCCACGCACCTTGACCTGTGAGTCGAGCCGGCCGAGGTACTCGATCGTGCCGTCGGCGAGCCGCCGTACGAGGTCGCCGGTGCGGTACATGCGGGCCTCGGCGCCCGCTGCGAACGGGTCGGGCAGGAAGCGCTCGGCGGTCAGTCCGGGGCGGCCGAGGTAGCCGTCGGCCACGCCGTCACCGCCGATGTACAACTCCCCGGCGACGGCGGTGGGGACAGGTCTGCGCGCGCTGTCGAGGACGTGGAGCGCGGTGTTGGCGACCGGGGCACCCAGGGTGACCCGGCCACCCGGGGCGAGGCGGCTCACCGCCGACCAGATGGTGGTCTCGGTGGGGCCGTAGAGGTTCCACACCTGCCCGTTGCCCGCGAGGAGCGCCTCGGCCAGGTCGGCGGGCAGGGCCTCGCCGCCGCACAGCACCTTGAGCGCGGGGTCGCCCTGCCAGCCGGCGGCCATCAGCATGCTCCAGGTGGCCGGGGTCGCCTGCATGACGGTGGGGCGGGCCCGTTCGAGGGCCTCGCGCAGCCGCAGTCCGTCGCGGGCGTCCTCGGAGGCGAGCACCTCCACCGTGCCACCGGTGACCAGCGGCAGGTACAGCTCCAGACCGGAGATGTCGAAGCAGACGGTCGTGAGGGCCAGCAGGGTGTCGCCGGGTCCGAAGCCGGGCTCGCGGGCCATCGACCACAGGAAGTTGGTCAGCGCGCGGTGCGGCACCCGGACGCCCTTGGGACGGCCGGTGGAGCCGGAGGTGTAGATGACGTACGCGGCGTCGGACGGGCCGGCCGGGCCGGGCGAGGGCAGGGCCGGCGGCTCCTCGGATGTGTCGACGACCAGCCGGGGCACGGACGTGAGGCCGACGGCGGAGGCGGAGTGGGTGAGCAGCAGGTGCAGCCCGGCGTCCTCGGCCATGTAGGCGAGCCGGTCCTGCGGGTAGGCGGGGTCGAGCGGTACGTAGGCGGCGCCGGATGCCTGGACGGCGAGGAGCGTCACCGGCAGGTCCTGGTCGCGCGGGAGCAGCACCCCGACGGTACGGCCACGGCCCGCTCCGGCGGCGGTGAGCCGGGCGGCGAGGGCGTCCGCGCGCTCCACGAGTGTGCGGTAGGTCAGTTCGGTGCCGGCGTGGCGGACCGCGACGGCGTCGGGCCGGTGGTCGGCCTGCCGTCGCACCAGTTCCCAGACCAGGGTGTCGGCCGGGTAGTCGGCGGGGGCGGGCGCGGTGAGCCGGGCCCGCTCGTCCTCGGTGAGCAGCTCCAGGTCGGCCACCGGGGTGCCGGGTCCTTCGACCGCGGCGGCGAGGAGGGTGGTGAAGTGGGCGCCCAGGCGGGCCACGGTCTCCTCGTCGAACAGGTCGGGGTCGTACTTGAGCGTGTAGCGGCAGCCCTGTTCCTGCTCGACGACCTCCAGGGTCAGGTCGAACTCGCCCTCCTGGTGCACGCCTTCGACCGGGCCGCGCACCACGGTGTCACCGGACGCGTCGCGGCGGGCGGTACGCGCCCAGTTCTGGAAGTAGAACGCGACGTTGAACGGGGCGCCGGCCCCGGGATCCGCGCGGCGGAGGTCGTCGGCCAGGGTGATCAGCGGGTACGCGCTGTGTTCCAGGGCGTCCAGCACGGTGCGGTGGACGCGGCGGACCAGGCCGCGGAACGCCTCGGCGCCGTCGACGCGTTCGGCCAGCACCACCATGTTCATGAAGTAGCCGAGCGTGTCGTCGAAGCCGCTCGTCCCGCGTCCGGCCGTCGGAGTGCCCACGGCGATGTCGGCCTGATCGCTGTAGCGGTGCAGCAGCGTGAACCAGGCGGCGAGGACGACGCCGAACAGCGACGTCTGCTCGGCGCCTGCGAGCGCGCGGGCCCGGTCGGCGACCGCTGCGGGAATATGTCCGTCCAGGCTCGCCCCGTGGAAGCCCGGCACGGCCGGGCGGGGCCGGTCCAGG
>NZ_MAPV01000339.1 GCF_001700505.1 Streptomyces mutomycini | reverse complement strand
TCACGCTCGCTGTCGCTGGTGTCGGCTCCGGTCACGAAGGCGTGGGCCAGGACGACGGAGCGGGTGTTGGCCGGGCGGACGGCAAGGTCGGTGCGGACCTTGTCCATCGCTGCGCTGAGCACAGCATGGTGGCTGGGCTTTTCGGCCCCGAGGTGAGTATGGACCAGGCCTGGTTCGAGGTAGGGCAGACCGTAGAAGGCGACCGGTCCGTGTTCGTCGTGCAGGATGGCGGGGCGATTACAGTCCTCCACGCTGGTGCGCAGGTGGATTCCGGCTCGCTCGATCAGCCGCGAGTTGACGCCCAGACGGCGCGGCGAGTCGTGGTTTCCGCTGATCATGACCAGGGGAACCTGCAGGTCGGCCAGTTCTCCTAGGACCCGGTTGAACAGGTCAATCGCGTCCAGGGGCGGGATGGCGCGGTCGAAGACGTCGCCCGCAACGGCCACTGCCTCGACGCGCTCCTGGCGCACCGTGTCCAGCAGATGTTCGAGGAAGGTGCGCTGCTCCGCGAGGAGGGATACGCGATGCAGTTGACGGCCGAGATGCCAGTCCGAGGTGTGC
>NZ_MAPV01000338.1 GCF_001700505.1 Streptomyces mutomycini | reverse complement strand
GGTCGTACACCCACGTCCTGGTGGTCCATGGGGTCTCACTGGCCGGCTTCTTGTCGAAGAACAGCACGTTCGCCTTTACCCCCTGGGCGTAGAACACTCCGGTGGGCAGACGCAGGATCGTGTGCAGGTCGAAGTCGTCCAGCAGACGTCGGCGCAGCGCCTCGCCGACCCCGCCCTCGAACAGCACGTTGTCCGGCAGCACTACCGCGGCTCGGCCGTTGATGTCCAGGATCGTCATGATGTGCTGCAGGAAGTTGAGCTGCTTGTTGCTCGTAGTGACCACAAAGTCGTGGCGCTCGACCTCCCGGTCCTCGCGGGCCTCCTTGCTGTCGGCGCCCACCATCGTGATAGAGGACTTCGTGCCGAAGGGCGGGTTGGCCAATACCACCGACCAGCGCCTACCGGGGTCGTCGATCAGGGCATCCTTGACCTCGATCAGCGACTTGCCCTTGGCGTCACCCATGCCGTGCAGCAGCAGGTTCATGGCAGCCAGGCGTGCGGTGCCGTCAACGATTTCCACGCCGTGCACGAACGACGCCTTGAGGTGCTGACGCTGCTCGGGGTTCATGCGCGCGGCGTCCTGGGAGGCGTACTCGTGGGCGCCCAGCAGGAACCCACCCGTGCCGCAGGCCGGGTCGACCACCGTGTCCTCCACGGTGGGCCGCACGACATCGACGATCGCGGAAATGACCGACCGCGGCGTGAAGTACTGGCCCGCGCCCGACCCCTTGTCGCTGGCGCCCTTGGACAGGAGAGCCTCGTAGGCGTCGCCGTTGAGATCACCGCCACCCGACCATGTCTCCTTGTTGATCAGGTCATGGATCAGCCGCTTGAGGATCGCCGGGTCCTGCACCCGGTTCTGCGCCTTGCGGAAGATCGTGCCCAACATGCCCGGCTGGCGGCCCAGCCCCTGCAGGATCAGCGTGTACTGGGTCTCCAGGGCCACCCCCTCGGTGTCCAACAGGCGCTGCCAGGAGTACTCCTCGGGGACAATC
>NZ_MAPV01000337.1 GCF_001700505.1 Streptomyces mutomycini | reverse complement strand
GCATGGCGTACCCGCGGTCCACGTAGGAGGCGACGAGGCGGCCCTTGTCCTTGGCTTCGGAGGGCTGGTCTTCGGGGTGGGTTGCGGGCGAGGACGGCGACCGCCTGGGCGCGGGGCCATTGCGTTCGTTGAAGAGCATCTTCTTGAGGCGGTCCCCGTCATTGAGTTCGCGGCTGGCTGCGAGGAAGAGCCTGTACAGTCTGGCCGTCTTCAGCAGGTTCGTCACGAACTGTGTTGTGTTGTCCGGCCGTTCGGGGGGCAGCGCCAGGTGCTGCGCGTTGCGGCCGACTCAGACGTTGAGGTTTGTTTCGAGCTGCCGACGGTCCTCAGCTGCCACGCCCTCGCGTAAGTGGGCCGGTAGGTAGGCATTGTTGAAGCGGAATGCTGCGGCAGGGTTGGGTGACACCTGGCCTGGCTTGCTGAGAAGCGGCGGGGAAGGGTGTTGCAGTACCCAAGCCGCATCCGAAGGAGTTCCGCGAGGACGTCGTGCGGGTCGCGCGCAACCGCGAGCCCGGCTCACGCTGGAACAGATCGCCGCCGACTTCGGCGTCCACCCGATCACGCTGTCGAAGTGGCTGCGCCGTGCCGACACGGACGAAGGCGCCAAACCTGCGGCATCGGGTGAGTCGGCCGGGCTGCGCCAGGCCTGCAAGCGCATCCGGCTGCTGGAGCAGGAGAACGAGGTGCTCAGGAGCGCTGCGGTGTACTTTTCGCAGGCGAACCTGCCGGCAAGATCATGTAGCTGGCGCCGCCGATGCCCCTTACCGGGTGCCGGTGGCAGTGACATGCCGGGGCTCGGGCTTGCCCGCCAGCTCTACTACCGGTGGCTGGCCCGGNNCCGGGCCAACGCCCTGTTCGACGCGCACCGTGACGATCCTGAGTTCGGGCACCGCTTCCTCCTCGACGAGACCCGCCCCGCCGGTGAAGTCGACGGCCGAGAGGACCGTCTGGCGGATCTGCCGGGACAACGGCTGGTGGAGTGCCTTCGGGAAGCGAAGGGGCCGCGGGAAGAACGCCAGGGCCGGGCCCCGGTCCACGACGACCTGGTGCGGCGGGACTGCACCGCGGACGGGCCGAACCGGTCGTGGCTCACGGACATCACCGAGCACGCCACCGGCGAGGGCAAGCTGTATCTGTGCGCGGTCAAAGACGTGTACTCCGGCCGCATCGTGGGCTACTCCATCGGCCCCCGGATGAAGCCCCGCCTTACGGCTTACGGTGGCCGCGCC
>NZ_MAPV01000336.1:305-866 GCF_001700505.1 Streptomyces mutomycini | reverse complement strand
CCCGCCGCGACCGCCGCCGCCTCCGCGTCCGGTACCCGGCGGAGCACGGGCGGTGCGTCGGTGAAGCGGCGACCGCCGTCCTCGCATTCCTCCGTTGACCGGGCGGCGAATCGGGCACTCGTGTTGTTGCGCGCCTTCGCGGAGACCCGCTCCAGCGTCCCGATCAGGTCCCGGGCGTCGGTGTGCGAGACGAGCTCCTCGTCGGCGATGGCGTTCCACGCGTCGAGTGCGGGCAGCCGGGCCAGCAGACGCATCGTGCGCCGGTACGCGCCCACCGTGTCGTACGCACCCTGCCGGCAGGNNCGATGTGGCGAGCCGCTTGAGATCCCACTCCCACGGGCCGAACACGGTCTCGTCGAAGTCGTTGAGATCGATGACCAGGTTCCCGCGCGCATCGCCGTACAAGCCGAAGTTGGCCGCGTGCGCGTCACCACAGAGCTGGGCACCCACCCCCGTGGACGGCGTGGCCGTCAGGTCATGTGCCATCAATCCGGCGGAGCCGCGCAGAAACGCGAACGGTGTTGCCGACATCCGCCCGACCCGTATGGGCGTCAGGCCGGG
>NZ_MAPV01000336.1:0-251 GCF_001700505.1 Streptomyces mutomycini | reverse complement strand
CGTCCGGCCCGCGAACCCGGGAACAACAGGAATGCGCACGTCTTCCGCAGCCCGCCGCACCGGCACCGCTGTCTCGGTCGCCTCGACTTCGCCCATGGAGCGCCACCTCCCCCGTCCTCGTTCAGCCGTTCCGTCCGACCAACATCAACTGCGGACGACGGTACAGCCGTTCCATGACGGCCGTCTGCCCCTGTGGACGACCCGGGAGCCCCCTGTGGACAACTCCCCCACCGGTCCGGAAACCCCCGTCC
>NZ_MAPV01000335.1 GCF_001700505.1 Streptomyces mutomycini | reverse complement strand
GTTTCGTGGGGCACCCGTCCAGCCTCGGATCGCGGGGTGCGTGGCGTCCAACACCTGATCCGGACCCATTGACGCACTTCCGTTGTAAATTGGGCCCGTGGCCGCATCCGACACCGATCCCCGGCTCCTCCGCGCCTTCGTCGCCGTGGCCGAGGAACTGCACTTCACCCGTGCCGCCGCCCGCCTCTACCTCGCCCAGCAGGCGCTGAGCCGGGACATTCGCCGGCTGGAGCGCGAGCTGGGCCGGGAGCTCTTCGTCCGGACCACCCGGCAGGTCTCGCTCACCGCGGACGGGGAACGCCTCCTGCCGCACGCCCGGCGGGTGCTCGCCGCGCACACCGCGCTCTCCGCCGCCTTCACGGACCCGGCGGAACGTCCGCTGCTGGTCGACCTGAACACGGACGGGATGACTGCGGCCAGGGTGCTCGCCCGGGCGCGGGAGCTCGCGCCCGAGTGTGAGCTGATGGCCCGCTTCGAGAGCGGACTGACCTGGGCGGCGGGGGAGGTGCTCGCAGGACGGCTGGACGTCTCCTTCGGGCGTGCAGCCGGGCTCGATCCAGCGGTGCTCGCCCAGCTCTCCGTACAGCCGGTGCGTTACGAGCCGATGGCCGTCCTCCTGCCGCACGGTCACCCTCTGGCAGGGCGTGAGGAGGTCGCCATGAGTGATCTGACCGGCGTAACCGTCTACGCCGGGGCGGGCAATGCGCGCACGCTCGAGTGGACGGACCTCGCATCCGTGCTTTTCGCGGAGTGGGGAGTCGTCCTCGCTCCGCCGGCTCCGCTGGCCGTCGGAGTGGCCGAATTCCAGCGGGTCATGGCGAAGACGGGGAACCCCGTACTGGCGGTCGCCGGCTTTCCGCCGCTGCCGGGGACGGTGTTGCGCCCACTGGTGCGGCCGGTGCCGATTTCGCCGCTGCTGATGGTGTGGCGCAAAGGAACCGGCCACCCCGGCCTTGCCGCGCTGCGCGCCGCGGTGGCCGAACTGGCTGGGACGGAAGGGTGGATGGTGAGGCCACCGACATCGTGGTTGCCTGAAACCGATCTGTCACTCATGGGTCACTGTTCATGAACAACCAGTGATTACGCCCTCTGCGCGTCGCCGGCGTGCGCTACATTCAGTGCCTCGGGTGCAAGTTGACAGATGGCACGCGGACGGGGTGGGGGCCCGGTTCGTTGGCACGATTCCAGTCATTTCTCGCGCGCCTGGTTCATTGAGTGGGGGAAGTGCGAACACCTGTGGAAAATTGGCGCGAAGGTACCCGAACCGGGCACACGCATGAGCCGAACGACGTGACCGTCCAACTCGACGGACTGGGACGTCAGCTCTCCGAACTACCTGTCGAACCCGGCCGTCCCGAGCCTTCCGACGGTCCGGTGTTCGTCGACGAGAGCGGACGGCGCAGCAAGACGTACCGGCGTGTGGGCTGGGTGCTCGCCACGATCTGTGCCGCGTACGCGGTGACCCTTGTGGTCGCCGTGCTCGGCGGGAACTCCAGCGCTCCCTGGCTTCCGCTCTCCGGGCAGGACGACAAGCTCGCGGAAGAGGTCGAGGTGCGGCCCGCGCCGAGTGGCGACATCGTGTCCCGGAGCCCCGGAGCCACGCCCGGCGTCTCCGCCTCGCCGTCCGGCACTGCCACGGCCTCGCCGTCGGAGGGTGCCTCCGCGTCCGGCCGGGCCGAGCCGAGTGCGAGCGCCTCGGCCTCCCGGCCCAGCAAGCCCGCGAAGGGCGGCTCCTCCTCGGCCCCCGCCCCGGCCGGGTCCGCATCCGCACAGCCGGGCGACGAGCC
>NZ_MAPV01000334.1 GCF_001700505.1 Streptomyces mutomycini | reverse complement strand
CAGTCACCGACCCGCAGGCTCGCCGGTAAGTCCGGCCGGCTCCTCCGCAAGGAGGGACCAGAGCCTGCGGGTCGGTGACTGCTTGGGATTGGCCGGCGACCGGCCTGCACTGCAAAGAGCGCGACGACGGGCGTCAGCCCGCGGTCACCTCACGAGTCCGAGAAGAAATCACTTCCGGAACACCTCCTTTCGCGTGTACCCACAGCGTAGGAACCTCCCCCTCGGCCGCACAAGCGGATTAACGGGCCATCGGTGTACCCCGGATTTCCTGGAAGTGGCTGTGCGGTGGCTCACGTTCGAGTTCAATGGTCTGACGTGCGGTAATGCGGAACGCGAAGCGGAATACGTCCTGCGGGAGGTACGGAGTGAGTGCGTCCAGGAGCACCGGGACCACCGACGCGCTCGGGCCCGACGAAGACCCCGGACGGGAGCCGTCGGCGGCGGCCGTTCCGGGGTCCAGGCTCCTCGCCGCGCTGCTGGACGGCATGGACGCCGCGCTCTGCGCGTTCGACGCGCACGGCACCATCACCCACTGGAACCGCGAGGCCGAACGCGTCCTCGGCTGGACCGCCGCGGAGGCCGTCGGGCGGCGCGGCTTCGCGGGGTGGGCCGTGCGGAGCGCGGACGCGGAGGACGTACAGGGCCGGCTGCTGGCGGTCATGGACGCGCCCGGGCGGCAGGTCCACGAGTTCGCCCTGCTGCGCAAGGACGGCGGGCGCGTCCTCGTGCGGACCCAGTCGTCGGGTGTGCGCGGCGAGGACGGCAAGCCCGCCGGGGTCTACTGCGCGTTCAGCGAGGTGCACGCACAGATCGATCTGGAGCGGTCCATCGCGCTGAGCGAGGCCCTGTTCGAGGACGCGTCCTGGGGCGTGGTCCTCGTCGACGTCGACCTGCGCCCGACCGTGGCCAACGCCTACGCGGCCCGGGCACTGGGCGGCAAGCACACCGCGCTGCTGGGACGCCCGCTGGGCGAGCTGATCGTGCAGGGCGTCGAGGACCTGGAGGGTGCGCTGCAGCATGTCCTCGCGGAGGGCCCGCCATCAGCTCCGGCCGAGCTGTGGGTGACCCTGCGGACCTCCGAGGGCGACCGGCGGCGCTGCTGGCGCAGCGGGTTCCTGCGCCTGGCGTCGCCGCTGGCGGAGGAGCCGGTGCCGCTGGGGGTCGGCTGGCTGTTCAGGGACATCACGGCCGCGAAGCTCGCGGAGAAGGACGCCGACCGGGTGCGCTTCCGCGCGAACCAGTCGTACCGGGCGGCCCGCCAGGCTGCGGAGTGCGAGGACCCGATGGAGGCGGCGACCACGTCACTGGACTACGCCCTGGCGGGGTTCGCCGACCACGTGGTGCTCGATCTCCTGGTGGACCTGGCGGCGGGGGAGCGGCTCGTACGGGCCGCTGCCACGCCGTCCGACGCGCCCGGGCCCTGCCTGCCGGTCACCGGCGGCCCGCTCCCGGTGCGGTACGCGCCGGGGCATCCGGCCCTCCAGGCGGTGGAGCGCACGGGCTCCGTACGTGCCGCGGCTCCCGCGGGTGCGGGTGCCGCGTGGGCGGTGGAGCACCAGTGGCCGGGCGACGCGGTGCACGCCCTGTGCGCGGTGCTGCGGAGCCGGGGGCGGACGCTGGGGGTGGTGACGTTCCTGCGCGCGGCGAACCGCGGCGCGTTCGAACGGCCCGACGTGTCGTACGCCGAGAGTGTGGCGGTGCGGGTCGCCTCCGCGGTCGACCTGGCCCGGCTGACGGGCGGGGCGGACGACTGAGGGGCAGGCCCCCGGCGGGGCGGACGGCCGGGGGC
>NZ_MAPV01000333.1 GCF_001700505.1 Streptomyces mutomycini | reverse complement strand
TCACCGCCGAAGCCGACGGTGTCCCCGTTCATCCGGGTCACCTTGAGCTTCTCGCTGATGACCATCTGGCCGTTGTACGTGGTCGTGGCCGGTGCGCCCGCGGAGATCGGGATGTCCTTGATCTGCTTGCCGTCACGGACCACCTTCATCCGGTGGGAGCTCGCGTCGACCGTGGAGACCTGGCTGCGGCCGATCGTGAACTTCACGGTCTTGGCCTGCTTGCCGTACACGCCCGGCCGCCCCTCGACGCCGTCGAGGTCGAGGCGCAGGGTCACCTTCGTGCCCGCGGCCCAGTAGTCCTCGGGGCGGAAGTCGAGGCGGTCGTTGCCGAACCAGTGGGGTTCGATCTCCACGGCGGGCTCCGCCGTCACGCTGACCGCCTTCTCCACGGCCTCCGGGTCGGTGATGCCCCGTGTGAAGTGGATCGACACCGGCATGCCCACGCCCACGGTCGAGCCGTCCTCGGGCGTGTACTGGCCGATGAAGGTGTTCTGCGGGACCAGCGTCGTGAAGCTGGTGTCCTTCGCCGACTCACGGCCCTCGGCGTCCTTGGCGACCGCGTGCACGGTGTACTTGGTCGCGGCCGCCAGGTGGCGGTCGGGCGCCCAGCTGAGGCCGTCCTCGGCTATCTTGCCCCCGACCTCCTTGCCCTTGGGGTCGGCGACCTTGACCGTGCTCAGCTTGCCGTCGGCGGCCGAGACCTTCAGCGCCCCGCTGGTCGCCACGTCATCGGCGCCGTCCTTGGGGGCGATGGTCACCACCGCCTGCGAGGCGCTGGTGTCGCCGGCCTTCCCGCCCGCCTGCCCGCCGTTCCTGTCGGCTGCGGCTCCGCTGCCCCCGCACGCGGTCACCAGCAACAGCATCGCGCCCAGCCCCAGTGCGAGGAGTCCGCGGGCTCCTCGCACTGGGGCTGGGC
>NZ_MAPV01000332.1 GCF_001700505.1 Streptomyces mutomycini | reverse complement strand
CCCCCGCACCCCCGCTCACCCAACGTCACCAACGGGTGACCGACACGCGACAAGCGGAGCCCCCGGCCGCGACACGAAGACACGATTCACCCACCCAGCTTCCACAGCACCCTGGACATTTGGCAGGCTGTCCCCCGCAACTCGGGGGATTGCACGGGAGGGACACCAACACCATGCACACAGCACAAGCAGTCACATCCGGAGACCCGCGACTCAGTTGGAGCACCACCGAACCCAACCGCGCACCCCACCTCCAGCACCGCCGCGACGGCATCCTGCCCGCGGTGGCCGCAGCCCTGTCCGTACGCGGAGAAACACTCACCTGCACCGCAGGCAAGGGTGACCGGCCACCCGTCCTCCACCCACTCGTACAGGACTTCCTCGACACCCTCACCAGCAACCAGCGCGAACGCTTCACCGGACGCTGCCCCGAAGCCATACTCCTGTCACGCCAGCTCACCGCGGCCGACGAGAGCCGCTCCAAACGAGCCCAGCGCAAACCCCTCACCAACAGCGAGGCCCGCCGCGCCCTCAAACACTCCCGCCTCACCGCCCGCCGCATCCGCGAGGACGGCGACCCCCTCCACGGCACCTACGCACCCCCCTGCCGCTCCTGCACGGTGATGCTCGCCCACTTCGGCGTACGACCCGTCGACCTCACCACGAGTGCGGCGACCACCGCCGAGAAGGGCTGAACACCCCACCATGCACGACCGGACCGACGTACCCGCCCAACAGCAACGCACCTCCACCACCCGCTTCCCCGTCGCCGTCGACGCCGCACTCCGCGACGCCGGATGGCAACCCGGCCGCTGGGACATCCGCCAGGCCGAGGAATGGGCCGACGCCCTCCGCTCCCACGCGTCCCCCGCCGGACACCAGCACGCCGTCTTCCCCGCAGCCGTCGAAGCCTGGGCCGAATTCGGCGGACTCCACATCACCTCGACCGCACCCGGCAGGCAGATCGCCACCGCCACCGTGCACATCGACCCGCTCGGCGGACTCCACCTGGCACGCACACTCGGCGACCTCGGACGCGCACTCGACACCGAAATCGCCCCCCTCGGCCAAGAAGGCGAAGGACAGGCCGTCCTCGCCATCGACAACGAAGGACGCGTCTACTCCATCGACCACACCGGAGACTGGTACCTCGGCTCCGACATCGACCGCGCCCTCGAAACCCTCATGACCGGAGCACAGCCCACCCGCCTCACCCCCGGCTGAGAAC
>NZ_MAPV01000331.1 GCF_001700505.1 Streptomyces mutomycini | reverse complement strand
CGTTCGGGGGCAGCGGCGTCCGGGGGCGGTGGGCGACGGTGGAACGGTCATCAACGGGGCCGATCCACAGAGGGAGTTCACCACCACTATGAGTACCAGGAAGAACGTCGCCATCGGCTGCGCCGTCACCGCCGTCGTCCTCGTCGCGGGCGTCATCGGCCTGGGCGTCTGGGGAGTGGGCGTCATGACGGAAGAGGTGAAGAAGGCGGACATCTCGCCGAGCGTCTACGAGGAGGCGAAGGTCGGGGACGCCGAGGCGGACATCCAGGCCAGGCTCCCCGAAGAGGACTCGTGGCTCACCTCGGACCTGGCGGACCAGGGGCCCAAGCTGCCCGAGGGAGCGACGTGCCGACACTTCACCTCCAAGGACGACCGGGGGGTCGACGCCCTCACTGTCTTCCGGTTCTGCTTCCAGGGCGGGAAGTTGGTCTCCAAGGAGACGTACAAGGCGAAGTGATGCCGGGCTCCGTGCGGCGGGTCGGCCCCTACAGGGCATGATGGCGGGGCCACTCCGTCCGTTCTCCTTGACTACGTCATGATCGACACCGCGCAGGAGGCTGTGTGATCCGGGTCCTCGTCGCCGACGACGAGCCG
>NZ_MAPV01000330.1 GCF_001700505.1 Streptomyces mutomycini | reverse complement strand
GCCGTGGAAGGGGTCTGAGAGGGGGAGGGGGACGGGCTCTTCAGGTTCTCCTCGGGGAGATGGCGGCCGACCTCGGCCGTCGTCAGGCCGAGACCTCCGAGAGTGATCTCGTCCCAGGCCTGCAGACGCCGGGTGGCGCGGTCCAGGTAGAGCACCGAGGCGCGCACCTTCTCGGGCTTCTCGTTCTGTACGGCGCGCAGTCCGCCGCCGCCCGTGGAGCCCTCGACCTTCAGCCGTGTGCCCAGCGGCAGCAGTTCGTTCACCCGGTGGTGCACATGGCCGGCCAGGACCAGCGGAACGGTCCCGTCGGTTTCCCGGGCGGCGTTCGGGTCGTGCGCCACCGCGATGTCCGCCGGGGTTCCCGCCTGCTTCTGGTCGCGCAGTGCCGCGGCGAGGCGCATGCCCGCGAGCTGCTCGGAGGCCTTGCCGCCGGTGGGGCGCGAGCGGTCGGGTGTGAACTGCGGGTCCCCGATGCCGGCGATCCGCAGCCCGGCCACCTTCACCGCGTCGCCCCCGTCGAGGACGCGCACGTTCTTCGTCTTCTGCAGATGCGCCTGGGTCTCCTTCGAGTCGTGATTGCCCCTGACCCACACATAGGGCGCGCCGAGATCGCGGACGGGGTCCAGGAAGCCGTTCTCCGCGGCCGTGCCGTGGTCCATCGTGTCGCCCGAGTCGATGATCACGTCGATCTCGTACTGCTCGACCAGCGAGGCGATGATGTGCCAGGCGGCGGGGTTGAGATGGATGTCGGAGACGTGCAGGACCCGGATGGTCCCCGGGTCCGGCTGGTACACGGGCAGCGTGGACGTGGCGTCGTACAGCTTGGTGACGTTGGTGACGAGCCTGGCCAGTTCCTGCTGGTAGACGTCGAACTCGGTGACGATCGAGCGGGCGTCGCCGACGACCGACGGGGCGCTGGAGAGCAGCCCGGAGAATTTGGGCTCCAGGACGGACTTCGGGTTCCAGGTGGCGTACGCGCTGACTCCCGAGGCTGCCAGCAGCGCCAGGGCGAGACCTCCGGCGGCCAGGGCGCGACGCGGGCGCCGGTAGACGACGAGGCCGAGCGCGGTGGCGCCGGACACCACGGCCACGCAGGAGCGGACGGCGAGCTCCCGGGTCCCGGAGGCGACGTCGGCGGTGACCTCGTCCTGGAGCCCGGAGAGGCGTTCGGGGTGTTTGACCAGGGCCTGCGAGCGCTCCGGGTCCAGCTGGTCCACGTCCACGTCCAGGCGGACAGGTGCGTGGTGGGAGTCCAGCTCCAGGGCGCCGAGCGGTGACACGTTGATCTTGGTACCGCCGCTCACCGAGGGACGCAGGGTCATGGTGGTGTCCATGGGGCCCACGGGCGTCCGCACGCTGCCGACGACCAGCAGGCCGAGCCAGGCGCCCAGCACGACCACGGCGAGGAGGCCGAACGCGCGCTTCCAGGGGTGCGCCGCGGGTGCGAGCCCGCCGGCTGGGGAGGTGGCGAGCGAACGGGAGCGGAGGCGGCGGACACGGGCTGCTGCGGCGTGGAACGGGCGTGCCATTGGGCCCGTATGCCCCGATCGGGCGGCGGGCATGCGGGCC
>NZ_MAPV01000033.1 GCF_001700505.1 Streptomyces mutomycini | reverse complement strand
CATGCGGGGGCTCCTCCGGGGGTCGGGGTTCGCTCCGTACAACGCCGCGGGGGCGCCGTGGATTCCGGGGTGTCAGGCCGCGGGGGCCGGGGGCTCGCGGCGCTCGTCGCCCTCACGGTCCCGGCCCGCGGGCGACTCGTAGGAGGCCATGTACGCGGCCGTCTTCCTGCGCGCCCGCAGCCAGAACCAGACCGCGAGGGCTATCAGGATCAGCGGAATCAGTCGTGCCATGGTGTGCCGGTCCAATCCGGGAGGGGCGGGTGTGCCGGTTCAGTGGAGCAGGGTCGCGGGGCTGCCGCCGTTCGACTCGTAGCCGGCGACGGCCAGTGCCCGGTAC
This sequence comes from Streptomyces mutomycini, assembly GCF_001700505.1. Classification (GTDB taxonomy): domain Bacteria; phylum Actinomycetota; class Actinomycetes; order Streptomycetales; family Streptomycetaceae; genus Streptomyces; species Streptomyces mutomycini. The sequence continues at coordinate 43,970 of NZ_MAPV01000033.1, read as the reverse complement.
ACCGTGTACTCGGCGGCCGGGTCCGGGTTCTGGGTCCAGGGCAGCGCGCCCACGTGGCCGTCGATGTGGACGAGCTGGTGCATCGCCTCCGACCAGCGTTCCATGCGGACGAGGAAGAGGACCAGCAGGTGCCTGACGTGGGCGAGCACCGGGTCGTCCGCGCGGGCCGCGTGCACCGCGAACATCGCACCCTCGACCGCCTTCGTCACGACGACGCCCCGGTAGAAGCCCTGCACCAGATTGACCTCGGGCAGGTGCTCGTACACCGCGAACAGGGGCAGCGCCGCGAGCAGCGAGCCCTGCGGGGCACGGGCAGCGGCCGTCGTCGCGAATCGCTCGGCCTCCACGCGGGAGCCGTGCCACTTCTCGCACCAGAAGTGCAGGGCCGCGATGTGCGCGCCCATGTGCGCCGGGGCACGGTCGATGATCTTCGCCCAGAGCTGGTCGAACTGCTCGTGGGAATAGCCCAGTCCACGGGCGACGGCCAGCTCCACGATGTACGGGACGGGGTCGCCCGGAGCGAGCAGGGCCGCCTCGCCGCAGACCGTGCGTGCCTCCTCCAGGATGATCCGGAAGTCGTCGGTGCCCACGGTGCCGGTCCGCCACGCCTGCTGCACCAGGAACTCCGCGTGCACCGCCGCCGCACCCGCGTCCTTCGGGGCCTCGGCCCGCCACGTCCTCAGCCACGCCCCGCCGGCACCGGGCCGCTGCGCCAGCTCCAGGGAGGCCGCACCGGCGAACGCCTGCACCCGCTGCCAGCGGATCTCGCTCTCCTTGGGCGTGCCCGCGAGCAGCTGGGAGGCGGCCTTCCAGCTCTGGGTGCCCTGGACGATGTCGAGGACGTCGAGCAGGTCCTGGTCGGGGCCCGGCATCCGGACGTCGAGCTCCTCCTGCCGCGCGAAACCGTATGTGTCCGGGTCCGCGGCGTCGGGCGAACCGGGCGCGACCTGGCGGATACCGCCACGGCGTCGCGCCATGACCGGTCCCACGACGGCGACCAGCATGCACAGGGCGAGCAGGAACCACAGAATCTCCATGCGGTCCATTGTCCCTGGACGGGTATCCGGGCGGCGAGTGGCCTGTGACACCCCTCCCGACGAACTACGCTCGGGCCCCATGAGCGACCAGCAGCACAGCTTCGAGACCCTTGCGATCCACGCCGGCAACACGGCGGATCCCCTCACCGGCGCCGTGGTCCCGCCGATCTACCAGGTGTCCACGTACAAGCAGGACGGCGTCGGCGGCCTGCGCGGCGGCTACGAGTACAGCCGAAGCGCCAACCCCACCCGCACCGCACTGGAGGAGAACCTGGCGGCACTGGAGGGCGGGCGCCGCGGACTCGCCTTCGCGTCCGGCCTCGCCGCCGAGGACTGCCTCCTGCGTACGCTGCTGACCCCCGGCGACCACGTGGTCATCCCGAACGACGCCTACGGAGGCACGTTCCGGCTGTTCGCGAAGGTCGCCTCGCGCTGGGGCGTGGAGTTCTCGGTCGCCGACACCTCGGACGTGAACGCGGTGCGGGCCGCGCTCACCCCGCGTACCAGGGCGATCTGGGTGGAGACCCCGTCGAACCCGCTGCTCGGCATCACCGACATCGCGGCCGTCGCCGGAGTGGCCCGGCAGGCGGGCGTGCGGCTGGTCGTCGACAACACCTTCGCCAGCCCCTACCTCCAGCAGCCCCTCTCCCTCGGCGCGGACGTCGTGGTGCACTCCACCACGAAGTACATGGGCGGCCACTCGGACGTCGTCGGCGGCGCGCTCGTCGTCAGCGACCCGGAACTGGCCGAGGAACTGGCGTTCCACCAGAACGCGATGGGCGCGGTGGCCGGGCCCTTCGACGCGTGGCTGGTGCTGCGCGGCATCAAGACCCTCGCGGTCCGCATGGACCGCCACGACGAGAACGCCACCAAGGTCGCCGACCTGCTGACGCGGCACCCCAAGGTGACCCAGGTCCTCTACCCGGGGCTGCCGGAGCACCCGGGCCACGAGGTCGCCGCCAAGCAGATGAAGGCGTTCGGCGGCATGGTGTCGTTCCGGGTCACGGGCGGTGAGGAGGCGGCCGTCGAGGTGTGCAACCGCGCGAAGCTCTTCACGCTCGGTGAGTCCCTCGGCGGCGTCGAGTCGCTCCTGGAGCACCCGGGCCGTATGACGCACGCCTCCGCGGCGGGCTCCCCGCTGGAGGTGCCGGCCGACCTCGTCCGGCTGTCCGTCGGCATCGAGAACGCCGACGACCTGCTGGCCGACCTGACGCAGGCACTCGGCTGACACGACGCCGCTGACACACCGCCGCCCGGCGGCCGGCTTCCGTTCCGGCCCGCCGGGCGGTGCGTGATGCGGTCAGGCAGCGACCTTCTCGTCCTCCAGTGACGCCCGGATCTGTTCACGCATCTCCGGGCTGTCGGTGTGCTCGTGGACCGAGACCGCGTGTTCGGCGGCGGCCCGGACGACTTCGTCCTCCTCACCGGAAATGGTGAGTGAGCAGTTCGAGACGCTCGGATACCTGCGGCAGTCGGCGATCTTCCGTGTCATGACGGCCTCCTCGACTGGCGAGTGCACGCCCTTCCAGGGTAGATCCGAACGCCGGGACGTACAGGCCGGGACGGACCCGGTCAGCTCTCCTGCGTCGCCTGGCCCGCCCACTGCCGGGCCGCCAGCGAGCCGTTGAACCGGGTCAGCAGGGCGCAGAAGGTGTCGCGCTCCTCCTCGGTCCACCCGTCGGTCACCCGGTGCATCAGCTCACGGCGCGAGGCGCGGACCTCATCGAGGCGGGCCTGGCCGCGCGGCGACAGCTGCAGCACGACGGCGCGCCCGTCCTCCGGGTGCGAGGTGCGCTTGACCAGACCGGTGTCGACGAGCGGCGCGACCTGCCGGGTCACCGTCGAGGAGTCGATGCCCATGCCCGCGGCCAGGGCCTTGACGCCCATGGGGCCTTCCACGTCGAGCCGGTTGAGCAGCAGATAGGCCGCCCGGTCCATCGAGTTGCGGACCTGGCCGACACCGCCGAGGCGGGTCTGCTCGGCACGGCGGGCGAAGACTGCCACCTGGTGCTGGAGTGCGTCGAGCAGGTGGTCCGTTCCCGGATGTCCGGGGGCCGTGCCCCCGGAAGGAGACGCGGCAGTCGTCATGTCCTGAGGGGGCATGGCCGGGGGCTCTCTTCGTACGGTGTCGGATAGGTGGGGGACAGAGTACGCGGCCACGGGGCAACGTGTACCAGCGCTGCACAAACCTGCGGACACCACCGCAGGCCGCCATGAGATGCGACGGCCCCGACCGCTATGAGCTGCAAGACTTGCCGACATGACCTTCCGTACGTCAGGCCCCTTTCCTCCTGTGATCCTCGACGACGTCCGGGGAGCGCAGAAGATGCTGTCCGGGGTGGCCAGAACGACCGCGATGGAGGGCAGCCGACACCTCGGCTCCCTGGTCGGTGCGCCGGTCCACTTCAAGTGCGAGAACCTCCAGCGCACCGGTTCGTTCAAACTTCGCGGCGCGTACGTACGGATCGCCGGCCTCACCCCCGTCGAACGGGCCGGAGGGGTGGTGGCCGCGAGTGCCGGAAACCATGCGCAGGGTGTCGCACTCGCGTCTTCGCTGCTCGGCGTACGTTCTACGGTCTTCATGCCCGTCGGCGCCCCCCTGCCGAAGGTCGCGGCGACCCGGGAGTACGGGGCGGAGGTCAGGCTCCAGGGACAGGTCGTCGACGAGACGCTCGCCGCCGCCCAGGAGTACGCCGAGGAGACCGGCGCCGTCTTCATCCACCCCTTCGACCACCCCGACATCATCGCGGGGCAGGGCACCGTGGGCCTGGAGATCCTCGAACAGTGCCCGGAGGTCCGCACGATCGTCGTCGGCATCGGCGGGGGCGGTCTCGCCGCGGGCATCGCCGTCGCGGTGAAGGCGCTGCGGCCCGACGTCAGGATCGTAGGAGTCCAGGCGACGGGCGCGGCCGCCTTCCCGCCCTCGCTGTCCGCAGGGCATCCCGTGGCGCTCGACCCGGTGCAGACCATGGCCGACGGGATCAAGGTGGGCCGGCCCGGCGACCTCACCTTCCCGCTGGTCCAGGAGCTGGTGGACGAGGTCCGCACGGTCTCCGAGGACGAGCTCGCCAGTGCGCTGCTGCTGTGCCTGGAGCGGGCGAAGATGGTCGTCGAGCCGGCCGGGGCGAGCCCGGTGGCGGCGCTGCTGAGCGATCCGGAGGCGTTTCGCGGGCCCGTCGTCGCCGTGCTGTCCGGCGGCAACGTGGACCCCCTGCTGATGCAGCGCGTGCTGACGCACGGCATGGTCGCGGCAGGCCGCTACCTGAGCCTGCGGCTCCGGCTCAGCGACCGGCCGGGAGCGCTGGCGGCGATGCTCGCCACCCTCTCCGTCGCCGACGCCAACGTGCTCGACATCAGCCACGTCCGGACCGACCCCCGGCTCGGCCTCACCGAGGCGGAGGTGGAACTCCAGCTGGAGACCAAGGGGCCCGCGCACTGCGAGGAGGTCGCCGCCGCACTGCGTGCCGCGGGCTACCTGGTCCGGTCCTGAGCGCCTTGGCGCGAAAACCCGTTGAGGGTCGCGATGTATCGCGTTACCGTGCATCGCCGAACACTCCGGTGTTCCCGCCCGCGAGGGCCCGGGAACCCTACGATCCGCTCAGGAACGCAACGGAAGACCACAGGGGGAAGCCCGTATGCCAGGCGCCATCTACGCCGAAGGCCTGGTGAAGACCTTCGGCGATGTACGAGCACTGGGCGGCGTCGATCTCGACGTGCCCGAAGGCACCGTCCTCGGCCTGCTGGGGCCCAACGGGGCCGGCAAGACGACAGCCGTACGTGTCCTGACCACCCTGCTCCGGCCGGACAGTGGGCGGGCCGTCGTCGCGGGCATCGACGTCCTGAGGAATCCCGACGAGGTACGCCGCTCGATCGGCCTCTCCGGCCAGTTCGCGGCCGTCGACGAATACCTCACGGGCCGCGAGAACCTCCAGATGGTCGGGCAGCTCTACCAGATGAGCTCGCGCGACGCGAAGAAGCGGGCCGTGGAGCTCCTGGAGAAGTTCAACCTCGCCGACGCGGCCGACCGCACCGCCAAGACGTACTCCGGAGGCATGCGCCGCCGCCTCGACCTGGCGGCGGCGCTCGTCGTCTCCCCGCCGGTGATGTTCATGGACGAGCCCACCACCGGGCTCGACCCGCGCAACCGGCAGCAGCTGTGGGAGGTCATCGAGGAGCTCGTCGCGGGCGGCACGACGCTCCTGCTGACCACGCAGTACCTGGAGGAGGCCGACCGCCTCGCCCACGACATCTGCGTCATCGACCACGGCAAGGTCATCGCCCGCGGCACCTCCGACGCGCTCAAGGCCCGCACCGGCGGGGAGCGCGTCGAGGTCGTCGTCCACCAGCCCGACCAGATCGAGCCCGCCCGCTCGGTGCTCGCCACGTACGGCAAGGGCGAGATCTCCGTCGCCCAGCACACCCGCAAGCTGACCGTCCCGGTCACCGGCGGGGCCAAGCTGCTCGCCGAGGTCATCCGCGACCTCGACACCCACGGCGTCGAGATCGACGACATCGGTCTGCGCCGCCCCACCCTCGACGACGTCTTCATCTCCCTCACCGGCCACGCCGCCGAGCTGGAGAAGAACGGCGGGAACGCATCGACCGAGGCCGCACAGGGCCGGAAGGAGGGCGTGCAGTGAGCGCCGTCACGGACACGCCGAAACCCGTAGCCCTCAAGTCCCGGGGGGCGATCGGCCGGTCGGTGGCCGACTCCCTGGTCGTCGCACGGCGCAACCTGATCCGCATGGCCAGGATTCCCGAGATGGTGATCTTCGGCCTTGTCCAGCCCATCATGTTCGTCGTGCTGTTCACCTATGTGTTCGGCGGCTCCATCAAGGTGGGCAGCTCCCTCTCGTCCACGGCCTACAAGGAATTCCTGATGGCCGGGATCTTCGCCCAGACAGTCACCTTCGCCACCGCGGGTGCGGGAGCGGGCATCGCGGACGACATGCACAAGGGGCTGATCGACCGCTTCAGATCACTGCCGATGGCCCGGGGCGCCGTCCTCACCGGACGCACCATCGCCGACCTCGTGCAGACCGCGCTGACCCTCGTCGTGCTCGCCGGCGTCGCCCTGATCATCGGATGGCGGACCCACGAGAACATCGGCAAGGTGCTGCTCGGCTTCCTGCTGCTGCTCCTGCTCGGCTACGCGTTCTCCTGGATCGGGGCGCTGATCGGCCTCGTCGTGCGCACCCCTGAGGCGGCCACCTCCGGCGGGCTGATCTGGCTCTTCCCCCTGACGTTCATCTCGAACGCCTTCGTGGACGCCAACCAGATGCCGACCGTCCTGCGTCACATCGCGGAGTGGAACCCCTTCAGCGCCACCGTGGCGGCCTGCCGCGAGCTGTTCGGCAATGTTCCGCCGGGCTTCGTCACCTCGGACGCCTGGCCGATGCAGCATCCGATCCTCGCCTCGGTGATCTGGTCGGTCGTGATCATCGTGGTCTTCCGCACGCTCGCGGTCCGCAGATACCGCTCGGCCACCGCCTGACCCCCACGCATACGAAGGAGCCCCGGCCGCACGTGCGGCCGGGGCTCTCTGCGTGCTGGGGGATCAGCCCTGGTACGGCTTCGCCGAGACGATCTTCACCGTGGCCTTCTTGCCGTTCGGCAGCTCGTACTCCGCCTCGTCGCCCACCCGCTTGCCGTTCACGCCCGTGCCGAGCGGGGACTGGGGGGAGTAGGTCTCGATGTCCGTGCTCGCGTACTCGCGTGAGGCGAGCAGGAAGGTGACCGTGTCGTCCGGGTCGCCGTCGAAGGCGATGGTCACGACCATGCCGGGCTCGACCACGCCGTCGTCGGCCGGGGCCTCGCCGACCTTCGCGTGCTCCAGGAGCTGGGTCAGCTGACGGACCCGGAGCTCCATCTTGCCCTGCTCCTCCTTGGCCGCGTGGTAGCCGCCGTTCTCACGGAGGTCACCCTCCTCGCGGGCCGCCGCGATCTTGACGGAGATCTCCGTGCGCGCGGGACCAGACAGGTACTCCAGCTCCGCCTTCAGCTGGTTGTACGCCTCCGGCGTGAGCCAGGTGACGTTATCGCTGGTCTGGGTCACAGGGTGCTCCTCGTCGGTGCTGGGAATACAAAGCAACGCCCTACCCCAAGCATGCGCTGCCACGGGTGGGCGAAACCACGAGCCTAACAATTCCGCGCGAAAAGGGGGAGAAGGTAAAACATCACAGGCACATTCGCGCAGGTCGGGCCAGGAGCGCGGGCATCAGCGGCGGCGCGCGCCCTGCGGTGCGGTCAGCCGCCGGCGGTGCACGCCGTCAGCTCCACAGCCGTCGCCCTGGAGGTGGTGCGCAGGGAGACGACCTCGTCGATCCGCTCGGTACGCCCGTCGAACCGGAAGTCCGCCCGGCCGACCTCCCCGCCGTCCTCGCTCAGGGCGCGGAGCGTGCAGTGCCCGTCGGCGTCCCGGTCCTTGCGGACCTCGAGGTGGGCCTCCGCGCGGCTGTCGGAGACGATTTTCGACTTGATGAGCTCGGCGCTCACGTCCTGGCCGGCCACGTAGTCGTAACCGAACCAGCCGATCATGGCGAGGAAGGCCGCTCCCAGCACCGAACCGATGATCTTCAGCTTGCGGTCCGCGCGTTGGTCCTGCGACCGGCCGTAGCGCCCCTCGGGCAAGGCCTCGCGCACCGCTGCCATGATCGTTCCTCCCGTGCCGGGGATCGAGGAATTTTCCACCCCCCGGTTCAGTCACTATAGAAGCCGACCGCCACGACCAATCACTGAGGACCGAGTCTTGACCGAGCAGCTGAGACTGATGGCCGTACACGCCCACCCCGACGACGAGTCGAGCAAGGGCGCGGCCACCATGGCCAAGTACGTGTCCGAGGGGGTGGACGTCCTGGTCGTCACCTGCACAGGGGGCGAGCGGGGATCCATTCTCAACCCGAAGCTCCAGGGCGACGCGTACATCGAGGCGAACATCCACGAGGTGCGCAAGAAGGAGATGGACGAGGCCCGGGAGATCCTGGGCGTCGAGCAGGCGTGGCTCGGCTTCGTCGACTCGGGTCTGCCCGAGGGCGACCCGCTGCCTCCGCTGCCCGAGGGCTGCTTCGCACTGGAGGACGACGAGACGGCGGCGGGGCGTCTCGTCGCGAAGATCCGTGAGTTCCGGCCGCAGGTGATCACGACCTACGACGAGAACGGCGGCTATCCGCACCCCGACCACATCAAGACCCACACGATCTCGATGATCGCGTTCGAGGGCGCCGCGGACACCGAGAGGTTCCCCGAGGCGGAGTTCGGCCCGGCATGGCAGCCGCAGAAGCTCTACTACAACCAGGGCTTCAACAAGCCGCGCACGGTCGCCCTGCACGAGGCTCTCCTCGCCCGCGGGCTGGAGTCCCCGTACGGCGAATGGCTGGAGCGCTGGAAGGAGTTCGAGCGCGCCGAACGCACGCTGACCACGCATGTCCCGTGCGACGACTTCTTCGAGATCCGCGACAAGGCGCTGATCGCGCACGCGACGCAGATCGATCCGGACGGCGGCTGGTTCCGCGTCCCGATGGACGTCCAGCGCGAGGTCTGGCCGACCGAGGAGTACGAGCTGGCCAAGTCCCTGGTCGCCACATCCCTCCCCGAGAGCGACCTCTTCGCGGGCATCCGCGACAATGCCTGATATGTACGCGACCCAGGCACTGACGCAGCTCGTCCCGTTCGCCGCCGATGAGCTCGACAAGAACAAGGTGACTCCCGGCGTCCTCGGCTTCCTCGTCTTCGCGGCGCTCGCCGTGGGGGTGTGGTTCCTGATGAAGTCGATGAACCGGCACATGGGCAGGGTCGACTTCGAGGAGGCCCCGGACCCGGCGGCGGAGCCCGCGGGCTCCGCAGGGAAGCCGGAGGCGGCCGTCTCCGGCTCCGGCGCACCGGCGAAGGCGGCGGCCCCGGAGAAGGGCTGACGCGGCGGGGCGGGGGCGGCCCGGCCGGCCCCGCCCTGCGACGCTCCCCTCAGGGCCGCACGCCCACCGGCACCCCCATGACCTCGCGGGCGTGCCGGGACGGCGTCAGTCCGAGGCGCCAGGCCTGCCAGCCGTCGTCCAGGTCCACCCCGCGGTTCAGGACCACCCGGTAGGCCTGCGCGCAGTCCTCCAGCTTCGCGTCCCGCAGCGGGTGCGCGGCCTCCAGCAGGTCCGCGAGCTCCTGCTGTGCCACCGCCGTGCCCACCTCGCTGCCGCCCGGTGAGGCGTACGGCAGCAGTGTGCACCGCAGGAACGCCGCCCAGTCGCCGCCCCTGACGTCGCCGTACGAGGCGAACAGGGTGATCGCCTCGCCGCAGAGCTCCAGCGCCTGCGCCGCGCGGTTGTTCCCGCCGTCGACCAGCGCCAGCTCCAGGCACGTCCAGGCCTCGCCGTGGGCCACCCCGATCCGCCGGAAGTCCGCCCGGGCGTCCACCAGGAGCTGCCGGGCGAAACCGGAGTTGCGCAGGTTGCCCGTCTGCGCCGCCCGCTGGTCGCGGGTGACGCGCCCCGAGTGGTGGCGGGCGCACGCCAGCCCGTACACGTCCCGCATCCGGGAGAACATCGTGCGGGCCCGCTCCAGCTCGCGTACCGCCTGATCGGTGTCGCCGTCCTCCTCCAGCGCCTGCCCCAGGTAGTAGCGCGTCCAGGCCTCGCCCCGCGCGTCCTCGTTGCCCCGGTGCCGGTCGAGGGCCCCGCGCAGCTGCTCCACCGCCGCCGTGCTGCCGCCGTCCCCGTCCATCAGCCGGGCGCGGGCCAGCTGGGTCAGGGCCCAGGCCTCCCCGCGCTCGTCCCGGGTGCGGCCGTACAGGTCCAGCGCGGTGGACAGCTCCTCCTCGGCCCTGGCGACCTCGCCGAGGCGCAGGCAGACCTGGCCGAGCTGGAAGTGCGTCCAGGCCTCGCCGTGCAGCGACTCGCCCTCCCGGTGCAGGGCCAGCGCGGTGTCCAGCAGGGTCAGGGCCTCGGCCGGGTTGGCCCGGTCGCGTTCGACGGCGGCCAGGGCGTGCAGGGACCAGGCCCGGTCCTCGGCCTGCTCCGGCGAGGCCTGCAGGCCGAGCGCCTCCCGCAGCCGTGCCGAGGCCTCCGTCAGATTGCCCTGGTGGTGGAGGGTGATGCCGAGCGAGCAGAGCGCGAGGGCGGCTCCCGCGTCGTTGTTCGCCTCGCGGTAGAGGCCGACGACGGAGGACAGCGTGGTGCGCGCCTTGTCGAGCTCGCCGAGCTGCCGGGCCGCGATACCCGTACGCCACTGGACCGACCGCTCCAGGAGCCCCTGGTCGACGGCCTGCGTCAGCTCACTGATCTCACCCAGCCGGTAGAGGTCGCCGCGCAGCAGGCAGTAGTCGCACAGGGCGCCCAGCAGATGAAGCACCGCCCGCTGGTCGACGCCCTCGGCGTGCCGCAGCGCCGAGGTGATGAAGCTCGACTCGTCGTCCAGCCAGCGCAGGGCGGCGTCCAGCGAGCTGAAGCCGTGCGAGCCGAACTGTCCGGCTCGGGTGGACATCTTGCCGTCCACCATGCGGATCACGGCGTCGGCGAGCTCCGCGTAGTTCTGGATGAGGCGTTCCTGCGCGGCCGTGCGGTCGGCCGCCGGTTCCTCGTCGGCCAGCCGGGCCAGGGCGAAGTCCCGTACGAGGTCGTGCAGCCGGTAGCGCGCGCCGCGCACATGGACCAGGAGTCCGGCCCGGGCCAGGGACTCCAGCAGGCGGGCCGCCTCCTGTTCCTCGGAGGACAGCAGCGATGCCGCCGCGGCGGCACCGAGGCTGGCGCGTCCGGCCAGCGCGAGCCGCCGCAGCAGCCGGCGGGCCGCCTCGGGCTGGTCGGTGTAGCGCAGCCACAGGGCCCGCTCGACGGGCGCGACCGGACCGTACGCCCCGAGGGCCTCGGCGAGCTCTGCCCGCGTACGCGCCCCGAGGGCGGAACCCGCGACGCGCAGGGCGAGCGGCAGCCCGCCGCACAGCTCGACGACGGTGTCGGTCGAGGGGTAGTCGTACGGACCGGCTTCCTCGTCGAGGGCCGACTCGCGCAGCAACTCCTCGGCGCCCGCCGCGTCCAGGCCGCCGACGGGCAGGTGGTGCACCCGCGCGGGGATGTCGGCGGGCAGTTCGAGGGGCTCGCGTGCGGTGACGAGGACCAGGCTGTCGGAGCGCTCGGGCAGGAGGGTCCGCACCTGGGCGGCGTCGGTGGCGTCGTCCAGGACGATCGCGACGGGTGTTCCCGTCAGATGCTGGTGGTAGAGCTCACTCAGGCGCCGTACCTGCTGGTCGGCGGAGGACCTCTCCCGGAAGAGCAGTTGTTCGCGCGGGGCCCCCAGCCGGTTCAGCAGGTGCAGCAGGGCGTCCCGGGTCGGCAGGGGTGCCTCGCCCGCCACATCCCCGCGCAGATCGACCACGCAGGCCCCGCGGAACTGGTCCTTGAGCGAGTGCGCGGCGCGTGCGGCGAGAGTGGTACGGCCGGAGCCCGGGGTGCCGTGCAGGACGACGACGGTCGGCCTGGTCTCGGTCGCGGCGCGGGCGGCGTGCACCCACTGGGCGATCTGTGCGAGTTCACCGCGGCGGCCCGCGAACGGGCCGTCCACGGCGGGCAGATGACCGAAGGACTGTTCGAGGAGTGAGCGGGTGCGTGCGGCCGCGCTGCGGTCGCCGCCGCGCAGTTGCGCCACCACGGACGCCCCGGCCTTCTTCTTCGGAGGGCGGGCCGAGGCGGTCAGCATCCGCTGCTGGTCGAGGAACGGGCGGATGCCCCGTACCTCCAGGGCCGTCAGCCACTCCAGGCGGAGCTGTTCGGGGCCGCCGGGCTGATTCCGTTCACCCGCCCTGCGATGCGCCGCCGGCCAGTGCGAGGCGGTGACCCGGGCCATCGTCGCGGTCGTGCCCGCGACGGCGACGACCGCACCCGCACCCAGGGCTAGACCGGTCGCGGTGCCGAGCGCCAGATCCGCCCCGAAGGCCGCCGCTGCGGCAACTCCCGTCACCAGCAGCGGTGTTCCCAGCGTCGCTCTGCTGAACCGCGCCGACAGCGGCTGCTGGCCCGCCCCCGCAGCGTCCAACGCCTGCGTGTAGGCGGCGTACTCGTCGGCCGCGCCCGCCGCCATGGTGTCGAACGCGCCCCGGGCGCGCGCCAGCAGTGCGCCGGAGTCGGTCCGTCCTCCCGTCCGCCGCGCCTCTTCCTCCACGGCGCGTACCAACAGCCGTTCGGCTTCCGCCCGATGGCTGTCCCGCATGCGTCCCCCTAGGTTCCGGTGCCTTCGAATCCTCCGGCCGTCACAAGCCTCCAGTGTCCTGCGTACGGGGCTTCGGCGCGAGAGGGTGCCGGACACGGCACAGCGAAGAGCACCTGCCTGCCCGGCTGTTTCGAATGCGCCACCGAAGGTCCTCCCCTGGCGCGCCGGACCCACTGAACCTTCGTCAGTAACGGATCACGACGTTGCGTGATTCGTCAAATGACGCGGTCGTACTTCATGGAGGAAGCTTTATGTGGTGGAGGGTTGAGATTGGACTTCCTCACAACGTCGCTATCCCGGGCTGCCCTGGCTAGTGTGATGTGGTGCCGAGCGACGAAACCCCTGATCTGATCGTCGAGGTCACCGAGCAGCTCAAGGCCGAACACGCTGAGCTCGGCCGGCAGGCTGCCGCGGCGATCTTTTCGACGTTGCCGAGCTACACGGGCGTCGACGAGACGTCGGTGCGCGCCTCGGTCGGGAGGAACACCGCCCGCGCCATCGCCACGCTGGTCTCGCACAGCGCCCCCGAACCGGGAACCAGCGCCGAGGCAGCGATGACGACCAGTGAGCGGCTGCAGCAGGGAGTCCCGATCGAGGACATCATCCGCGGGTACCGGATCTCCCTGCGGGTGATCCACCATCGGTTCATCGAGCTCGCCAGCGCGAAGGCGATGCCGGCAGACCGGATCCTGGAGTACTCGAACCTGCTGTGGGAGGTCGGCGACTGGTTCACCGCCGGCGCCGCTGCCGAATACCGTGACCACGAGGTCCGCTCGGCGGTTCGGGATTCGATGCGGCAGGTCGAGCTGTTCCGCGAATTGCTCGCCGGCGGGCTGAGCGAGCCGCAGATCCGGGCGGCGGCGGCCTCGCTGGCGCTCGATCCTTCGGCGCGCTACGCCGTGTTCCGGATGCACAGCCAAGCAACGACCGTCGACGCCGTTCGGGCCCGGATGGATGCGCTGACGCCGCGGCCGGAGCTCGTGACCGTGTCCGGGCGCAGTGGCTGGATCGGCCTCACGTCGGCGCCGGACACCCTGGTCGAGCTGCCGCACCTGGTGGCCGTCGGCCCCGCCGTCCCGCTGGATGAGCTGGCGTCGTCGGAGCGGATCGCCACCCGGATCCTCGACCTGGTCGTCGACGAGGCGCCCCGCGCGTACGCGCTGGAGGACGTGACCTGGCGGCTGGCCACGGTTGGCGAGCCGGCGGTCACGGCCCTTCTGGAGTCCCGGTACGTCGCGCAGGCGATGGAACTGGGCGAGTTCGGTGAGCTGATGCTCTCCACCGTCCGGGCTTTCCTCGCAGCTGATCTCAACATCATGCGGGCATCCGAGGCGCTGGCGGTGCACCCGAACACCACGCGCTACCGGCTGGCGCGCTACGAGGAGCTCGTCGGCGTGCGGCTCACCGCCACGAACACGGTCATCGAGCTCGCCTGGGTCCTGGATCCCCTGGTGCGCGGGGAGAGTGCCGGCTGATTTCGTTGGTGAATTCTCCAACGAGCGGGACGCGAGGTTAGCTGTCGGTCCGTAGGAATCACGACGTGGTGACTGCCACGCTACGGGTCATTCGCGTGACCGGTGACACATCTGGAGGTCCGGTCCCCCGCTGCCCACGACCCGTGCTGGAGATCTCCCGTGACAAGCAACACCGACGTCGCCCAGGACATCGACCTGGGGGAGGGCCGCGCCTTTGCCGACATCTGGTGCGACCGGGTGGAGGCCACCCCGGGCGCCACGTTCCTGGTCTTCCGGGACGACGCGGGCAACGTCCGCTCCTGGACCTACGAGCAGTTCGACGCCACGGTAGGGCACGCGATGCAGGTAATGCTCGCCCGCGGTGTCACACCGGGCTCACCGGTCCACCTCGTGCTGCGCAACAGCCCGGCCTTCCTGGCCTTCTGGCTGGCCTGCGCCCGGCTGGGCGCCTGGATGGTGCCGGTCGACCCGGCCTCCAGCGAGCGTGAACTGCACCGGCAGCTCGAGCGGGTCGGTCCACGCCTCGGGGTGTGCGCGAAGGCGCGGCGAAAGCCCTACGCCGCAGCAGCCGAGAGGTTCGGGCTCGACCAGGTGCTCGAACTCGACGAGACCGCAGTGGACGTCGACCTGCTCGCCTCGGAAGCCGCCGCTTTGCCGGCGCTCCCGCTGCTGGAACGCCCGAGGCCGGAGGACCGGATCGCGACGATGTTCACCTCCGGCACCACGTCCCAGCCGAAGGGCGTCGTGCTCACCCAGGCCAACTACGCGACGCTTGCACGGGTCATGTCGGCAGTGGCGAACCTGGAGGCCCGGCACCGCTGGTTCGTGACGTTGCCGCTCTTCCACGGCAACGCCCAGTACTACTGCTTCACCCCGGCGATCGCCGTCGGTGCGAGCGTGGCTCTGACCGCATCCTTCAGCGCCAGTGGATGGGTGAGCAGCGCCCACGACCTGCGGGCCACCCATGCCAGCCTCTTCGCCGCCCCGATCCGGATGATCCTCGCCCGCACCCCCGAGGACGCTCCCCGGCTCGCGCTCGAGCACGTGTGGTTCGCGCAGAGCCTGGGCCAGGAACACCACCGCCGGTTCGCCGAGATCACCGGTGTCACGCCACGTCAGCTGTACGGCATGACGGAGACGCTCGCCATCGTGACCGCAGACGTCTCCGAGCCGCCGGCGCACGATGTCATCGGCCGGCCGGTACTCGACCGACGCGTACGGCTGGTCGACCTGAGCACCGGGGACGAGGCTGAGACCGGGAAGCCCGGCATGATCCAGGTCGCCGGCCGCCGCGGCATCGACCTGTTCCGCGAGTACCTCGACGCCCCGGAGACCACCGGACGCTCTTTCAGCGAACCGATCGACGCCGACGGCACGGTCTGGTTCGCCACCGGTGATCTCGCTACTCGCGACAAGACCGGCACGCTGCGCTTCGTCGGTCGCGCCGATGACGTGATCAAGGTGTCCGGCGAAAACGTCAGCCTCACCGAGGTCGAGGCTGTCCTCGCCCAGGCGCCAGGCGTGCTCGAAGCCGCCGTCGTGGCGAAGCCGGACCCGGTCCGCGATGTCGTCCCCATCGCCTACCTGGTGCCGCGGGACGCGGCCGAGCCGCCGAGCACCGACGACCTGCACGCCTGGGCCGAGCGCGAGCTCGCACCCGCGGCGCGGCCGCGGGAGTGGCACCTGATCGACGAACTCCCACGCACCAGCGTCGGCAAGGTGCGGCGCTTCGCCGTCACCGACCAGGCCACGTCCCAGCACTGAAGCCCAACCGACCTCCACCGTCCAACCAGCGAGGACCACCATGTCCGACACCCTCATCACCGTCGATCCGCGTCGGCGCCGCCGGGCCTTCCTCGGGGCCGTCACCGGCCACCTCATCGAGTGGTACGACTACGGCGTCTACGGCTTCGTCGCCATCTACATCGGACAGCTGTTCTTCCCAGCCGACAACGAAGCGAGCCAGCTGATGAGCAGCTTCGCCGTCTTCGCGCTGAGCTTCTTCATCCGGCCACTGGGTGGGCTCTTCTTCGGCCCGATGGCTGATCGCATCGGCCGCAAACAGACACTCCTCGTCGTCATGCTGCTGATGTTCACCTCGACGTTCGCCATCGGCCTGCTGCCGACGCACGCGGCAATCGGCATCACCGCACCGTTGCTGCTGGTGCTCACCCGGTGCCTGCAGGGCTTCTCGGCCGGCGGTGAGATCGGTACGACCACCGCGTTCATCGCCGAGTACGCAGGCCCTGGACGTCGCGGCTACTCGACGAGCTGGCTGATGGTCACCGCCGTGCTCGGTCTGCTCCTCGGCGGCGTCGTGGCGAACGGCCTGATCGTGCTGCTGGGAGATGAGGCGATGCTGGCGTGGGGCTGGCGAATCCCCTTCCTGGTCGCCGGGCCGCTCGGTCTGGTCGCGCTCTACATCCGGCTGAAGCTCGAGGACAGCCCCGAGTTCCAGGCACTGGCCGAGCGCGGCGAGAAGTCCGAGGCACCTATACGGGATGCCTGGCCATGGAAGCGGGCGATCGCGTTGATCTTCTGCATCATCACCCTGCACGCCTCGTTCTTCTACCTGGTCGTCACCTACGCCTCCACCTACATGTCGACCGAGCTGGGCTTCAGCAACAACGCCAAGTTCCTGCTGGTCACGATCGCCATGGCCGTGACCGCTGCGGTGATGCCGTTCGGCGGCATGTTCACCGACCGGTTCGGTCGGAAGTACTTCCTGCTCGTGGTCGGCCTGGCCAGCACCGGCGCGGTGATCTGGCTGTTCGAGGCCGCGCCGGGCGCGACCCCGGCGAGCTTCGCCGCACCGTTGCTGACGGTGGCGATCTGCCTGGGGCTGTACGCGTCCTCGACGTACGGCACCATGTGCGACCTGTTCCCGACCCGGGTGCGATCGACTGGCATCTCGCTGGCCTACAACGTTCCGGTGGCCCTGTTCGGAGGCAGTGCGCCGCTGATCTCGGCCTGGCTCATCGGGCGGACCGGGGACATCGCGTCGCCGTGGTACTTCTACGTCGCCACCTGTGTCCTCTCGCTGGTCGCGCTGGTCGTGCTCAAGCAGTCCGACTTCGACCGGGCGAACCAGCACAGCGCGACCCCGCCGGTGCCCCGCACCGACGCGGCGCCCTCCAACACGGGTCCGGTGGGGGAGGTGACGGCGTGACCCGCGGCCACTCCACTCCCGATGTCGTCATCGCCGGGTGGGGCCACCCCCCGTTCGGCAAGCACGAGGGCACGCTCGAGACCCTGCTCGTGACCGCTGTCCGCGACGCACTGGCGCACGCCGGCATCAAGGCCTCCGACGTCGACGAGATCGTGCTCGGCAACTTCAACGCCGGGATGAACGCCCTGGCATTCCCGTCCTCGCTCGTCCTGCAGGCCGACGACGCGCTGCACGGGCTTCCGGTCACCAGGGTCGAAAACGCCTGTGCCTCCGGCTCGGCGGCGGTGCACACCGGGATCCGGTCGATCCTCGCCGGCACCTCCGAGACGGTGCTGGTCGTCGGCGCAGAGAAGATGACCGAGCGCGACAGCGCCACCGTCGGGCAGGCTCTGCTCGGAGCCGACTACGAGGCGGCGGGACAGGTCAGCACCAGCGGCTTCGCCGGGCTCTTCGCCAGGGTGGCCGACGCCTATGCCGAGCGGCACGGCGACCCGTCAGAGGCGATGGCCCGGATCGCGGCCAAGAGCCACGCCCAAGCCGCCAAGAACCCTCTCGCCCACCTGCGCAAGCCACTGGACTTCGAGTTCTGCCATACCGTCTCAGAGAAGAACCCGCTGGTGGCGGGCCGGCTCCGACGCACCGATTGTTCCCCGGTCTCAGACGGCGCGGCCGCGCTCGTCCTCACCCGGGGCGGGCGCATGTCGTCCGCAGCTGCCACCCGCGGCGTCGCCATCGCGGCGATCGCCCACGCCAACGACTACCTGCCAGGTCGCCGTCGCGACCCGCTGGAGTTCCACGGCACCGCGGCAGCTTGGCGAGCCGCCATGGACGCAGCCGACGTCGGCCTGACCGACCTGTCGTTCGTCGAGTTGCACGACTGTTTCACCATCGCCGAGCTCAACCTCTATGAAGTCCTCGGCATCGCCCCTGAGGGCAAGGGCGCGTCGGCGATCGAGAGCGGCCTGGTCATGCCGAGCGGCAACATGCCGGTCAATGTCTCGGGCGGGCTGAAGAGCAAGGGGCACCCAGTCGGTGCGACCGGCGTGTCCCAGCACGTGCTTGCCGGCATGCAACTCACCGGCACCGCCGGTGAACTCCAGCTGCCGCGAGCCGACCGAGCAGCCGTCCACAACATGGGCGGGCTCGCCGTGGCGAACTATGTGAGCGTGCTCGAGGCCCGGCGGACATGAACCCCCGGGATCGCAGCCGAGTCGGGTGGATGGGGTGGAGTACCTTGTGCCTCGCCGTCGCAACGGCTGCCGACACCGGAGCGGGCCGTGCTTCTCGTGGAACTCGACGGGCACCTGCACGTGCGCTGCGGCCGGACCTCGGACTGCCGCGGCCGGGGCGCCAGGCGCGCAGGTCGTCGTCGGTGAGCCGGTGCTTGCCCTGCTCCATCTGGCGTTCGCCCTCGAAGAACTTGGCGGGAGCCGGGGCCGGGGTGAAGAGCGGATCGGGCTGGTCGTGCCACTGCTTCAGCCACGGCTGGAGTTCGAGCAGCCCGGCCAGAAGCGGGGTGCCGCTTACATGGCCCGGGGGAGGCAGGTCCTCAGAGGGCTCCCAGGTCGACGGTGACGGAGAAGGGCGCGGCAGCCTTGATCACGCCGGTGAACACCTCGCCGTCCCTGTAGGCCCTGGTGGCGGGGTCGAGGACGTAGGTGTAGACGATCGGTACACCGGTGGCGGCCTGTTCGATACGCCAGTAGAAGGGGATGCCCGCCTTGGCGTACTGGTCCACCTTCACAATGCGGTCGGTGGTCTCCGAGCCGGGTGACACGACCTCGGCCACCAGGATCAGGTGTTCGGGGCGGGTGGGCGTGAGATCGATGGTGTCGGCCCGGTAGACGACCACATCCGGCCGACGGTTGGTGAGCGGAACGTCCTGCAGACGGACGTCGAAGTCCGTGTCGGCGTTCCAGTCCGGGCCCGCGGCGGCGTCCAGGGCGTTGGCCAGGATCCGGGCCAGTCGGTTGTGCCGCTTGGACGCGCTCGGGCTCACGACCACCATTCCGTCCACGATCTCGATCCCGGCGCACTGCTCGTCGGACCAGGAGTCGTACTGCTCCGCGCTGATCTGCGTGTGCATCCACGCGGGCGCCACCATCTCGGCGGTCATGGTGTACCTCCTTCGAGGGGCCCCGACAGTTCAAGCGCTGCTGGGCTCAGCGTACTGGCGGGCGCCTCCCCGTGTCAGGAGCAGTTCCTGCCGGGGCGACCGGCCGCCCCGAGCCGGCCCGGCTGTGCCGTGGGCCGGTCCCCTCGTCGTCGTGAGCGAGGATGGCTGCATGCCTAACCGACTGGCCAACGAGACGTCCCCCTACCTCCTCCAGCACGCCGACAACCCCGTCGACTGGTGGCCGTGGTCGCCCGAGGCGTTCGAGGAGGCCCGCCGGCGCGGGGTCCCGGTGCTGCTCAGCGTCGGGTACGCCAGCTGCCACTGGTGCCATGTGATGGCCCACGAGTCGTTCGAGGACGCGTCCGTCGCCGACTACCTCAACGCCCACTTCGTGCCCGTGAAGGTCGACCGCGAGGAGCGGCCCGACGTCGACGCCGTGTACATGGAGGCCGTGCAGGCCGCGACCGGCCAGGGCGGCTGGCCGATGACCGTCTTCCTGACCGCCGACGCCGAGCCCTTCTACTTCGGTACGTACTTCCCGCCCGAGGCCCGTCACGGCATGCCCTCCTTCCACCAGGTCCTCGAAGGGGTCGTGGCCGCCTGGTCCGACCGGCGCGAGGAGGTCGCGGAGGTCGCCGGGCGCATCGTCCGTGACCTCGCGGGCCGCTCCCTGGCCGCCGGTGAGGGTGGCCTGCCGGGCGAACCCGAGCTGGCGCAGGCGCTGCTGCGGCTCACCCGCGACTACGACGAGAAGCACGGCGGTTTCGGCGGCGCCCCCAAGTTCCCGCCGTCCATGGTCATCGAGTTCCTGCTGCGCCACCACGCCCGCACAGGCGCCGAGGGCGCCCTGCAGATGGCCGCCGACAGCTGCGCGGCCATGGCGCGCGGCGGGATCTACGACCAGCTCGGCGGCGGCTTCGCCCGCTACGCGGTGGACCGGGAGTGGGTGGTTCCGCACTTCGAGAAGATGCTCTACGACAACGCGCTGCTGTGCCGCGTCTACGCCCATCTGTGGCGGGCCACCGGCTCGGACCTGGCCCGCCGGGTGGCCCTGGAGACCGCCGACTTCATGGTGCGCGAGCTGCGGACCACCGAGGGCGGGTTCGCCTCCGCGCTGGACGCCGACAGCGAGGACGCACAGGGACGCCACGTCGAGGGAGCCTTCTACGTCTGGACTCCCGCCCAGCTGCGTGAGGTGCTGGGCGAACAGGACGCGGCGTTCGCCGCCGAGTACTTCGGGGTGACCGAGGAGGGCACCTTCGAGGAGGGCTCCTCCGTCCTGCGGCTCGTGGGGGCCGGGGACGCGGAGCACGACGACCCCGCGCGGGTCACCGACGTGAGGGCCCGGCTGCTCGCTGCGCGCGAGCTGCGGGTGCGGCCCGAGCGCGACGACAAGATCGTCGCAGCCTGGAACGGGCTGGCGATCGCCGCGCTCGCCGAGACGGGGGCGTACTTCGACCGACCGGACCTGGTCGAGCGGGCCACCGAGGCCGCCGACCTGCTGGTGCGGGTGCACATGGGCGACGTCGCCAGGCTCTGCCGCACGTCGAAGGACGGCCGCGCGGGGGACAACTCCGGGGTCCTGGAGGACTACGGCGACGTGGCCGAGGGGTTCCTCGCGCTCGCCTCCGTCACCGGCGAGGGCGTCTGGCTGGAATTCGCGGGCTTCCTGCTGGACATCGTGCTGGAGCGGTTCATCGGCGAGGGCGGGCAGATGTTCGATACCGCCGACGACGCGGAGCGGCTGATCCGGCGCCCCCAGGACCCCACCGACAGCGCCACCCCGGCCGGCTGGACCGCCGCCGCAGGTGCGCTGCTCTCCTACGCCGCGCACACCGGCTCCGAGGCGCACCGCACGGCGGCCGAGGGCGCCCTCGGGATCGTCGGGGCGCTCGGCCCGAAGGCACCCCGGTTCATCGGCTGGGGGCTGGCCGTCGCCGAAGCGCTGCTGGACGGCCCGCGGGAGGTCGCGGTGGCCGGGCCGGTCGGCGGGGAGCTGCACCGGACGGCGCTGCTGGGACGGGCGCCGGGTGCGGTCGTCGCCGCGGGTGAGGGACCGGACGCGGGGAGCGAGTTCCCGCTGCTGGTGGACCGGCCGCCGGTGGGCGGCGAGCCGGCCGCGTACGTCTGCCGGCACTTCGTGTGCGACGCGCCGACGACGGACACGGGGGAGCTGACGGAGAAGCTGGGCGGCTGACATACGTACGGCGAAGGGCCCTGCCGGTGCGTGAGCGCTGCCGGCCGGGCCCTTCGGCGTACGGGAGGGTCACTGCTGGTAGGCGACCAGAGAGATGCTGATGTAGTGCGCGATGAACGCCGCCAGTGTCAGGGAGTGGAACACCTCGTGGAAGCCGAACCAGCGCGGTGACGGGTTCGGGCGCTTGAGGCCGTAGATGACACCCCCCGCGCTGTACAGCAGCCCCCCGACGATGACGAGGACCAGCACCGCGACGCCGCCGGTGCGCATGAAGTCCGGCAGGAAGAACACCGCGGCCCAGCCCATGGCGATGTAGCACGGGGTGTAGAGCCAGCGCGGGGCGCCGACCCAGAACACCCGGAAGGCTATGCCGGCCGCCGCGGCGCCCCAGATCGCCCACAGGAGCGGGCGGCTGGTGGATGCCGGCAGCAGCAGGAGAGTCAGCGGCGTGTAGGTGCCCGCGATGATCAGGAAGATGTTGGCGTGGTCGAGCCTGCGCAGCACCGCTTCGCCGCGCGGGCCCCAGGTGCCCCGGTGGTAGACGCCGCTCACACCGAACAGCAGGCAGGCGCTCAGTACGTAGACGGCGCAGGCGACCCGCGCGCGCGTGCCGTCGGCCAGCGCGATCAGCACGATCCCGGCGATGACCACCGCGGGGAACATTCCGGCGTGCAGCCATCCGCGCATCCGTGGTTTGACCGGTACGGGGTCGGTGAGCTCGACGGGACCGGACTCGGCGGCGGCAGAAGTCATATCCGCATGCTACCTACGCTTCCGTAGGTAACTGATTTGAGTGGCGATGCTCACGTGTGCGGCCCCCTGGACATATGGGCGCGTTGGTCGGATGATCAAATGAGTGCGGTCGGCACCGGATGAGCGCCAGGGGAATTCGAAGGGGTCAGCATCCGGGTCGCAGCCCCCACGGGGCCTGACAACACCCCCTCTCTACAAGGAGCGATCGTGGCGCGAGACATCGCGGCTCCCTTCTCTGTCCCCACTCGACACCAGGAGCTCGTCTCCTGGGTGGACGAGATCGCCGCCCTCACCCAGCCGGACCGCGTGGTCTGGTGCGACGGGTCCGAGGCCGAGTACGAGCGCCTGTGCGGGGAGCTCGTCGCCAAGGGCACCTTCACGAAGCTCGACCCGGTCAAGCGCCCGAACTCGTACTACGCCGCCTCCGACCCCAGTGACGTCGCACGCGTCGAGACCCGGACGTTCATCTGCTCCGAGAAGGAGGAGGACGCCGGTCCGACGAACCACTGGAAGGCGCCCGCCGAGATGCGGGACGTCTTCGTGGGCGACCAGGGCATCTTCCGCGGCTCCATGCGCGGCCGCACGATGTACGTCGTGCCGTTCTGCATGGGCCCCGTCGGCTCGCCGCTCTCCGCGATCGGTGTCGAGATCACCGACTCCGCCTACGTCGCCGTCTCCATGCGCACCATGACGCGCATGGGCCAGGAGGTCCTGGACGAGCTCGGCACCGACGGCTTCTTCGTCAAGGCCGTCCACACTCTCGGCGCCCCCCTGGCGGAGGGCCAGGAGGACGTGCCGTGGCCCTGCAACTCCACCAAGTACATCTCGCACTTCCCCGAGGACCGCGAGATCTGGTCCTACGGCTCGGGCTACGGCGGCAACGCCCTGCTCGGCAAGAAGTGCTACGCGCTGCGCATCGCCTCCGTCATGGCGCGGGACGAGGGCTGGCTCGCCGAGCACATGCTGATCCTCAAGCTCACCCCGCCGCGCGGGGAGAGCAAGTACGTCGCCGCCGCCTTCCCGAGCGCCTGCGGCAAGACCAATCTGGCCATGCTGGAGCCCACGATCTCCGGCTGGACCGTCGAGACCATCGGCGACGACATCGCCTGGATGCGGTTCGGTGAGGACGGCCGGCTGTACGCGATCAATCCCGAGGCCGGCTTCTTCGGTGTGGCGCCCGGCACCGGCGAGCACACCAACGCCAACGCCATGAAGACGATGTGGGGCAACTCCGTCTTCACCAACGTCGCGCTCACCGACGACGGCGACGTGTGGTGGGAGGGCATGACCGAGGAGCCCCCCGCGCACCTCACGGACTGGAAGGGCAACGACTGGACCCCCGAGTCCGGCACGCCCGCCGCCCACCCGAACGCCCGCTTCACCGTCCCGGCCGGGCAGTGCCCGATCATCGCGCCCGAGTGGGAGGACCCGAAGGGCGTGCCGATCTCGGCGATCCTGTTCGGCGGCCGCCGCGCCTCGGCGGTCCCGCTGGTCACCGAGTCGTTCAACTGGCAGCACGGCGTCTTCCTCGGGGCCAACGTCGCCTCCGAGAAGACCGCCGCCGCCGAGGGCAAGGTCGGCGAGCTGCGCCGCGACCCGTTCGCCATGCTGCCGTTCTGCGGCTACAACATGGGCGACTACATGAAGCACTGGGTCGAGGTCGGCGCCGACAAGGCGGACCAGTCGAAGCTCCCGAAGATCTACTACGTGAACTGGTTCCGCAAGAACCGGGCGGGCAAGTTCGTGTGGCCCGGCTTCGGTGAGAACAGCCGCGTCCTCAAGTGGATCGTCGAGCGGCTCGAGGGCAGGGCCGAGGGCGTCGAGACCCCGATCGGCATCCTGCCGGCCAAGGGGTCCCTGGACACCGAGGGCCTGGAACTCTCCGAGTCCGACCTCGACTTCCTGCTCGACGTCGACAAGGAGGTCTGGCGCGAGGAGGCCGCGCTGATCCCCGAGCACTTCGACACCTTCGGCGACCACACGCCCAAGGAGCTGTGGGACGAGTACCACGCGCTGGTCCGGCGCCTGGGCTGACCCCCTGTTGGACTCCGCGGCCGGGTCTCTGTGACATCCGCCCTGACCTGTGGGGTCGACGGCCCGCCGCGGCCACGGCACCCGGAGCCCCCTCATGGTTCCGGGTGCCGCTTCTCTCCAGGAGACCTTCTCCGGCGGGACGCCGTCCCGTGACCGGGGGAACGTCCGCGCCACGACGACAACGTGGTCACACGACCTTCACTTCCGCCGGTCCGCGTCCGTGCCGCCCGCCGTGTCCGCGCGGCGGGTGTGGCACCCGGTCCACACGTCTTCGCGACACGTGGACCGGGGCCGTCAGGGGGTGCCGACCAGGACGGTCGGGGTGGTGGGTGCGGACAGGGCCGCGGCGTGCGCGTCCATGGCCTCGGCCGCCAGGATCGCGGCGGCGGTGTCGGCGCGGGACGCGGCCACCACGAGCGCCCGGCCCGCGAGGGCGTGGGCGCGGCGGTGCAGAGCGGCCGGGGGCGCGTCGCTCCGCCCGGCGTGCCGGGCGGGCGGGGCGCCCCGGAGCCGGGCCACCTGCCGGGCGATGCGGTCGCCCATGGCGGCGAGTCCCAGCTCGTCGGTGACGGCGAGCAGGGCCGCGAGATGCCCGGAGAGCTGGATGTCCAGCTCGTCCTCGCGGCTGCGGTGCGGGAAATCGGCGTTGTCGGCCGATGTGTGGACCGACTTGGTGCGGATCGGCTCGTACATGGATGGCCTCCTGGTGATGCGGTAAAGCCATCCTATCTTGGATTGAGTCTAAAGTTGTGTCGGATCTGGAGGCTCTGGTTCGCTCAGGGCTGGCTGTAGCCGTCCAGGAAGTTTCCGATACGCGTCACCGCGTCGGTCAGCTCCTTGGCCGGCGGCAGTGTGACCACCCGGAAATGGTCCGGTTCCGGCCAGTTGAAGCCCGTGCCCTGCACCACCATGATCTTCTCCGCGCGCAGCAGGTCGAGGACCATCTGCCGGTCGTCCTTGATCTTGAAGACCTTCGGATCGAGCCTCGGGAAGAGATAGAGCGCGCCCTTCGGCTTCACGCAGGTCACCCCGGGGATCTGCGTCAGCAGGTCGTACGCCGTGTCCCGCTGCTCCAGGATCCGCCCGCCCGGCAGTACCAGCTCGTTGATCGACTGCCGCCCGCCGAGCGCGGTGGCCACCGCGTGCTGCGCGGGCATGTTGGCGCACAGGCGCATGTTGGCCAGGACCGTCAGGCCCTCGATGTACGAGGAGGCGTGCGCCTTCGGGCCGCAGACCGCCATCCAGCCCGAGCGGTAACCCGCGATCCGGTAGTTCTTGGAGAGCCCGTTGAAGGTGAGCACCATCAGGTCGGGGGCGATCGCCGCGGTGGGGGTGTGCGTCGCGCCGTCGTAGAGGATCCGGTCGTAGATCTCGTCCGAGCAGACGACCAGGTTGTGGCGCCTGGCGATCTCCGTGAGCCCGCGCAGCATCTCGTCGTCGTAGACCGCGCCGGTCGGGTTGTTCGGGTTGATGATCACGAGCGCCTTCGTGCGGTCGGTGATCTTCCGCTCGATGTCGGCGAGGTCGGGCATCCAGTCGGCCTGCTCGTCGCAGCGGTAGTGCACGGCCGTGCCGCCGGCCAGCGAGACCGAGGCCGTCCACAGCGGATAGTCCGGAGCGGGGACGAGTACCTCGTCGCCGTCGTCGAGCAGCGCCTGCATCGACATCTGGATCAGCTCGGAGACGCCGTTGCCCAGGTAGACGTCCTCGACACCGAGGTCGATCCCCTTGGTCTGGTAGTGCTGCATCACCGCGCGGCGCGCGGACAGCAGGCCCTTCGCGTCGCCGTAGCCGTGCGCGCCCGAGAGGTTGCGCAGGATGTCCTCGAGGATCTCCGGCGGGCACTCGAAGCCGAACGCCGCGGGGTTGCCCGTGTTGAGTTTGAGGATGCGATGACCTGCGGCTTCGAGCCGCGTCGCCTCCTCGAGCACGGGGCCGCGGATTTCGTAACAGACGCCGGAGAGCTTCGTGGACTGGATGACCTGCATGTCAGCGAGCTTACGACCGCGTTTCGCACGGTGCTCCCGGTTCGCGCACCGGTTGCTCCCTCCGGGGGCGTACGGCGGTGCGCCGGGTCTTCCATCGGCATGCAGCCCCGGCCGCGAACCGTGGGAACGGCCGGTCGGGGCGGCGTCGCGGCTTGGAATGCGGGCATGGGGCGCGGGACCGGGTGAGATGCGCCACGCGGGGGCGCGAGCCCTGTCCGGTGCGCCCCCGGCCCCGCCCGCACAAGTCGGCTCCTGCCGGCGCACGGACGGGGCGCGCGGCCTGGTCAGCCGGGCAGGACGGTCCCCTCGGGGATGCGTACGCCGAAGTCCTCGGCCAGCACCCGCAGCACCTCGGCGGAGTCGGCCAGCTCCCGCTCCGTGACCGTGCCGTCGTCGGCGGTCTCCACCAGGGTCCGTCCGGACAGCGCCCGGTGAAGCCCCGGCAGGGTGCGCTGGGCGTACACCGCCTGCCGGAACGGCGAGCGCGGGTTCGTCGCGATGTGCCAGTTGATGACCTCGTAGTCCGGGGCCTCGAAGGGCTCCAGGGTGAATTCGTACTGCGGCTCCCAGTAGCCCCCCTTCTCCGTCTGCAGCTCCCACATCTCCAGCGGTCCGTCGTGCGGGGCGTGCACCAGCCGGTGGTGGCGCGGCGTGTCGAGCAGCTCGGCGTCCACCACCAGCGGGATCGGCTCCAGCAGTGCGCCGTGCGAGCCGAAGCCGACATCGGCCAGCCAGGAGGCGGACTCCCCCTCCACGTCCACCTGCATCAGCATGTGCGTGCGGGGCCGGACGTCACCGGGCGCGGCGCCCACCACCACCCGTGCGGTCAGCAGTGTCACCCGGAAGCCGAGCTGCGTCAGGACGGCGGCCAGCAGGGTGTTGTGCTCGTAGCAGTACCCGCCGCGTTCGCTGCGGACGAGCTTCTCCTCCAGGTCCGGGAGCTCGAGGGACGGGGCGCTGCCGAGGACGGGCTCCAGATTCTCGAACGGGATGCCCAGCATGTGGGCGCGGTGCACGGACCGCAGCACCTCCACGGTGGGGCGGCGCTCCCCGGACCAGCCGATGCGGGCGAAGTAGGCGTCGAGGTCGAGTGTCATGCTTCGACAGTACGCAGACGGGCCCCGCGGAGCCGAGCCCGTCCCCACCCCGTTCCGCGACGGCGGGGGTGCGGGCACCTGCGAGCGACGGCGTACGCGGGGCCGGGGCCGCCGCGCTCAGCGGGTGAGCAGGTCGACCACGCGGGCGGTGTCCTCGTGGTCGTGGCCCCCTTCCTCCAGCAGCCGCTCCATCAGCTGCAGATAAGGGGTCAGCAGTGCGGTGTCGACGCCCTGTTCCTCCGCCGTCCGCACCAGCGTGGCACTGCCCGCGACCTGCATGGCCAGGTTGGAGACCACCCCTGTCGTGTGGTCGCCGCTGTTCAGCCGCGCCGCGGTCGTGTGCGCGGCCGGGACCATGGCGGTGAGCCAGTCGACGAGGAGCGGCACGAACTCCTCGGGGTCGATGTCCTCGCGGCGGATGAGTGCGAAGGCATGGGTGATGCCGGAGAACGCCCCGTACATGGCGCTCAGCAGCGCCACGTCGTGCAGCGCGGCGAAGCCGGGGTCCTCCCCGACGTACCGGGTGCCGGCGGGCACGGCCAGTGTGTCCCGGTGGTCCTCGAAGGCGCCGGACGAGCCGCTGTAGAAGACGTATCCGCCGGATTCCGGTACGCCGATCATCGGTGGTACGGCCATGATCCCGCCGTCCAGGAACCGGGCGCCCCGGGCCTGCGCCCAGGCGGCGCGGTCCCGCGCCCGGAGGGGGGTGCCGGTGGTGAGGTTGACCAGGTCCCTGCCCGTCAGGTCGGCCTCGGCCAGGGCCTCGTCCACGGAGTCGTCGTCGAGCAGGCAGAGCACGACGAGCCGGCCGGCGGCCACCGCCTCGGCTGCCGTGGCCGCCACGGCCGCACCCCGGGCGGCGAGGGGCCCGGCACGCCGGGGGTTCCGGTTCCACACGGTCA
This sequence comes from Streptomyces mutomycini, assembly GCF_001700505.1. GTDB lineage: Bacteria > Actinomycetota > Actinomycetes > Streptomycetales > Streptomycetaceae > Streptomyces > Streptomyces mutomycini. The sequence goes on along the minus strand of NZ_MAPV01000033.1, from coordinate 16,015 downwards.
CGGGATGCCCGGCGGTGAGCCAGGCGTCGGCGAGCGCGGTGCCCATGGCACCGAGCCCGAGAAGTGTGACGGGTTTCTTCTGCGCGGCTTCCCGCACGGTGTCATCGGTCATGACCACGAGGGTTGCCGCAGGCCGCGGCGTGATCAAGTACCCACCTGGAAGTGGGTGGTTACGCTGTGGTGAGTGACCAGCTGGGAGGCACAGGGCATGGGGACCGTTCGGCGGCCTGGTTCGTACACCTGCGGGATCGACGCGGCGATGGACGTGATCGGCGGGAAGTGGAAGGTGCTGATCCTCTGGGCGCTGAACGAGCGGACGCTCCGCTTCGGCGAGTTGCGCAGGCAGGTGCCGGGGGTGACCGAGAAGGTGCTCGCGTCGCATCTGCGCGAGCTGGAGGGGGACGGCATCGTGCACCGTGAGGAGCATGCCGAGGTGCCGCCCCGTGTGGAGTACTCGCTGACGCCACGGGGCGTGGCACTCAACGACGCGCTGGAGCCCCTGGGGGCGTGGGGGCGGGAGAACGTCCTGCGGGACACGGCTGCGGGGGCGGCGTCCGGCTGAGTGTCCGGCAGCCCGCCTCCGGTTCACATGTGCACGCCGGTCACCGGTTCACATGTGCACGCCGGTCACCGGCGAGCTGCCCACGGTGCGTCAGCTCCGCCGACCGGCCCTGGTGCCGGCCGGCGGGCTCCTCGGCCTGCCCGTGACCGGGAGTGCGGGGAGGGTCCGCACGGCCTCGCGGACGGCGGGCCCGTGCGCCGAATCGCCCGGCGGCTTGATTTCACCCCTTGTCGGACTGATCGCTGTGCGACAACATGCGCATGTCAAAAACCGGAAGAACTCCGGTGACAGACGCATCTGGAGGGGACCTCCCACATGAACAAGCCTCTCGTCGGCGCACTTCTTTCCGTCCTGCTCCTCGGGGCGGGCGTCGCACCCGCGGCCGCGGCCACGAACCCGGACACGGCCGAAGTCCGCGCCAAGGCGGTCACCTTCGCCGGCACGGTCGCGCTCAGCAACTGCTCCGGCTCGGTCGTCCGGGCGCCCTCGTCGCAGCCGGGCGACCCCGCGCTCGTGCTGTCCAACGGCCACTGCCTGGAGACCGGCTTCCCCGACCCGGGCGAGGTCGTGCTCAACAAGGCGTCGACCCGCAGCTTCACCCTGCTGAACGCCGCCGGCAGCGGTGTCGGCACCCTGCGGGCGTCCAAGATCGCCTACGGGACGATGACGGACACCGACCTCTCGCTCTACCAGCTGACCCGCACCTACGCCCAGATCGAGAGCTCCTACGGCATCAAGGCCCTGGAACTCGACTCCGCGCGCCCGACGCAGGGCAGGGCGATCACGGTCGCCTCCGGGTACTGGAAGCGCACCTACAGCTGCGCCGTGGACGGCTTCGCGTACCGCCTCAAGGAGGGGGCCTGGACCTGGAAGGACTCGGTCCGCTACACCTCCGCCTGCCAGACCATCGGCGGTACGTCCGGGTCCCCGGTGATCGACGACGCGACGGGCAAGGTGGTGGCCGTCAACAACACCGGTAACGAGGACGGGCAGCGGTGCACGGACAACAACCCGTGCGAGGTGGCCGAGGACGGCACCGTGACCGTTCGCAAGGGCATCAACTACGCCCAGCAGACGTACAACATGGTGCCGTGCATCGGCACCGGCAACCAGATCGACCTGAACCGGGCCGGTTGCACCCTGCCCAAGCCGTGAGGCCGGTGGCCGGCCGGGTCAGGCCGCCGGCCGGCCACCGCCCCGCACCGCCCGGCCCGCCAGCGTGGAGGTCCGCCTGCCCTCTTCGATGACGAAGCGGCCGTCGATCAGGACGTGCGGGATGCCCACCGGGAGCGTGCGCGGCTCCTCGAACGTCGATCCGGCCGCCACCGTGGCCGGATCGAAGAGGACCAGGTCCGCGCGGTAGCCCTCGCGTACGAGTCCGCGGTCCGGCAGGCGCAGACGGGCGGCCGGGCGGGAAGTGAGGTGGGCGACGCACTCCTCCAGGGACAGGATGCCCAGCTCCCGCACGTAGCGGCCCAGGTACTGGGGGAACGTGCCGTAGGCGCGGGGGTGCGGCTTGTCGCCCCGCAGGATGCCGTCGCTGCCCCCGGTGTGCACCCGGTGGCGCATGATCTGCCGGACGTTCTCCTCGTGGCCGACGTGCTGGAGGATCGTCGTGCCGAGGCGGTCCTCGACGAGCACCCGGCGGGCCGTCACCCAGGGCTCCTCGCCGCGCAGCCGGGCCGACTCGGCCACCGTACGGCCGACGTATTCGGACAGGGCGGGTGAACCGACGCCGGAGATCTCGATGCTGTCCCACTCGATCGGGACGCCGTGGCAGCCGTCGGAGCCCAGGACCTCCAGGTGATGGCGTATCCGCTCCGCCGTCGCCTCGTCCGCGAGCCGGGTCAGGAGCGACTCCGGCCCGCCCTCGCCCGACCAGCTCGGCAGCATCGCCACGAGGGTCGTGCAGCCGGGCGTGTAGGGATAGGTGTCGAGGGAGATGTCCGCGCCGGCCGCGAGGGCGTCGTCCAAAAGGGAGAGGAGCTCCGGGGCCCTGCCCTTGTTCACGCCGAAGTTCATCGTGGCGTGGGCGAGATGGAGGGCGCAGCCGGCGTCGCGGGTGAGCCGCACCATCTCCTCGTACGCCTGGAGCGCTCCCGCGCCGTACGAGCGGTGGTGGGGGCAGTAGTAGCCGTCGTGCGCCGCCACCACCCGGCACAGCTCGGTGAGTTCGGCGTCCTTCGCGTACATCCCGGGGGTGTAGGTCAGTCCCGAGGACATGCCTACCGCGCCCTCGGCCATGCCCTGGGCGACGAGCTCCTTCATGTGCTCCAGCTCGGCGGCGGTGGCGGGGCGGTCGTCCCAGCCCACCGCGAGCATCCGGACCGTGCCCTGCGGGATGAGGTAGGCGGCGTTGACGGCGATGCCCCGGCCGCCGAAGTTCCGGTCGAGGCGGTCGAGATAGCCGCCGACGGTGCGCCAGTCGAAGTCGATGTCACTGCCGTCGCCGTTCCAGCCGGCGATGGAGCGGCGGACCTCGGCGAGGGTGCGGTCGTCGGCGGGGGCGTACGACAGGCCGTCCTGGCCGAGGACTTCGAGGGTGACGCCCTGGGCGGCCTTCGCGCTGTGGTCCGGGTCGCGCAGCAGGGCGAGGTCGCTGTGCGCGTGCATGTCGATGAAGCCCGGGGAGAGCGCGAGGCCGCCGGCGTCCAGGGTGCGGGCGGCGGTGGGGCGGGGGCCGTCGCCCTCGCGGCGGATCTCGGAGATCCGGCCGTCCGTGATGCCCACGTCGGCGCGGTAGGAGGGGCCGCCGGTGCCGTCGACGACGCGGGCGTCGCGGATGACCAGGTCCATGAGATGTGGCCTTTCGGGGTGGGGGAGGGCTCCGCCGCTCCCGCCGCGGTCAGAAGAAGGTGCGGATGTAGTCGGTGACCGTGCCGTCCGCCTCGACCAGCGGGATGAGCTGCCACTTGTCGAAGGAGGTGCAGGGGTGCGAGAGACCCATGCCGATCCAGTCGCCGACCTCCAGCTCCGCGCCCGCGTCCGTACGCACCCAGCCGTGCTGGTCGGACAGCCCGCTGACGGTGACACCGGTGGCCGGCCGCACCGAGCCGTCGCGTCCGGAGCGGACGACCTGCGCCTCGGGGAGGTCCAGGTCGTAGGCGGCGTCGCGCTTGCCCGCGTTGACGAAGGCCTGCTCGGGGGTGGGGCGGGAGACGACCTGCGCCCAGAGCCGGAAGGCGGGCTGCAGCGTGCCCTCCTCGGGGATCCGGTTGAAGGGGGTGAGGTGGCGGTAGTGGCCGTCGTCGTGGCTCACGTACGCCCCGGAGCGCAGCAGCCTGAGGACGGGCCGGCTCAGCGCGGGGACGTCGGCGAAGACGTCGGCGACCGCGTCGAACCACGCGCTGCCGCCCGCACTGACCAGGATCTCCTCGCCGTCGGTGAGGGCGCTGAAGCGGCCGGCCGCGTCGAAGCCGGCGGCCAGCGCGACGAGCCGGCGCAGCCACTCCCGTACCCGCTCGGGGGAGGCGTCCGGCACCTCGCCCTCGTAACCGGCGACGCCCACCAGGCGCAGGGTGGACGCGGCGGCCACCGCGTCGGCGACCGCCGCGCAGTCGGCCTCCGTGCGGGCGCCGGTGCGGGCGCCCTGGCCGGCTCCCAGCTCCACCACGACGTCGACCGGGCGCACGGCACCGGCCGCGCGCAGGGCCTCGTCCATCAGCTCGACGCCGCGCACGGAGTCGACGTAGCAGGCGAACGTGAACTCCGGGTCGGCGTCCAGCTCGCCGGCCAGCCAGCGCAGCGCCACCGCGTCGACGAGCTCGTTGGCCAGGAAGATCCGCCGGATTCCGTAGGCGCGGTAGACCCGGGCCTGGTGGGGGACGGCGGCGGTGATGCCCCACGCGCCGTACTCCAGCTGACGGGCGAACAGCTGCGGGGACATCGACGTCTTGCCGTGCGGCGCGAAGGCCAGGCCGTGCCGCTCCGCGTACGTCTCGAGCAGGGCGAGGTTGGCCTCGACCGACTCCGCCGACAGGGCCAGTACGGGGGTGGTGAAGCCGCCCGTGAAGAGGTTGCGGCGCTCGGCCGCGAGGGCGCCGACGGTCATCCCCTCCGCGTCGGGCGGCAGCGCCTTGAAGCGGTGGTCGACCACTTCACCGGCGAGTGCCGTCACGGATTCACCGGCGAGTGCCGGCACGGACTGTTCGGCGTGCTGCTGGGCGGCCAAGGGATCCTCCTCGGAAACGTCATCGTTGCATTCTCTGCAACGACCATTGCGCATATCGCTTAACGCTGTCTAACATCCTGGCCGATGCCGGGTCAATGGTGAGCACCGGCGCCCACGGCCGACCATGAGGAGCCCAGAGTGTCCGGATCCGCAGCCAGGACAGCCACCGCGGACGTCGTCTGCCTCGGCGAGTCCATGGTGACGTTCCTGCCCTCGCAGCCGGGCCGCCTCGCCGACGTCCCCTCCTTCGGCCGGGGCATCGGCGGCGCCGAGTCCAACGTCGCCTGCGCGCTCGCCGCCGCGGGCCACCGGGCGAAGTGGGTGGGCAGGGTCGGCGCCGACGGCTTCGGTGACCACCTCGTCGACACGATCACCGGCTACGGGGTCGACACCTCGGCCGTGCGCCGCGACCCGGACCGCCCCACCGGCATCTACTTCCGCACCGCGACGGACCGGGCCACCGACACGCACGAGGTGGCGTACTACCGGGCCGGTTCCGCGGCCTCCGCGATGTCCCCGGACAACGTCCCGTACGAGGATCTCCTCCCCGCCCGCGTCCTGCACCTCTCCGGAATCACCGCCGCGCTCTCCGCCGACTGCCTGGCACTCCTCCACGACCTCACCGCGCCGCGCGACGCCCGCCCGCTGATCTCCTTCGACGTCAACCACCGCCCCGGCCTCTGGCGGGACGGCGCGGCCGGCCCCGAGGTGCTCCTCGACCTCGCCCGCCGCTGCGACCTCGTCTTCGTCGGCGAGGACGAGGCGGAGGAGGCATGGGGCGTCCGCGGCGCGGAAGCGATCCGCGCGGCCCTTCCGGAGCCCGGCGTCCTGGTCGTGAAGCGGGGCGCACAGGGCGTCACCGTCTTCTCGCGGACGGGCGACAGCCCGGAGAGTGACACCGTCACCGGCGTCCCCTCCCTGCGCGTCGACGTCGTGGCCGCCGTCGGCGCGGGCGACGCCTTCGCCGCGGGATTCCTCTCCGCCACCCTGCGCGACCTGCCCGTACGCGACCGCGCCCGGCACGGCCACCTCATGGCCGCCGCCGTCCTCACCGTCCCCGGCGACCTCACCGGCCCCCCGCCCCGCGCGTACGCCGACCGGCTCGCCGCCCTGGAGGACGACGCCTGGGGCACACTTCGTCTCGGCCCCGGCTGGACACTCGCCGCCGGGGCGAACGAGGAGGTACGAGTCACATGAGCCAGACCGTCGACCGCGCGCTGAGCATCCTGCCGCTGCTCGCCCAGGGCCCCGCCGACCTCGGCCAGGTCGCCGAGCGGCTCGGCGTCCACAAGTCCACGGCGCTGCGCCTGCTCCGTACGCTCCACGAGCACGGCCTCGTCTACCGCCAGGAGGACCAGCGCTACCGCCTCGGCGCGCGGCTCTTCGCCCTCGCGCAGGAAGCCGTCGAGAACCTCGACGTGCGCGAGATCGCCCACAGCCACCTCGTCGCACTCAACGAGCAGTGCGGGCACACCGTCCACCTCGCGGTGTACGAGGAGAACGAGGTCCTCTATATCGACAAGGTCGAGAGCCGCTACCCCGTGCGCATGTACTCACGGATCGGCAAACCCGTCGCGATCACCGTCGCCGCGGTCGCCAAGCTGCTCCTCGCCGACCTCACCGAGCCCGAACGGCGCGCGATCGCCGAACGGCTCGACTACCCCATGTACACGTCCCGTTCGGTCCCGAACGCAGGCGCCTTCCTCAAGGAGCTCGCCGTCGTACGCGAACAGGGATGGGCCACCGACCTCGGCGGCCACGAGGAGTCCATCAACTGCGTCGGCGCCCCCATCCGGGGCGCGGACGGGCGGGTCGTCGCCGCCATGTCGGTGTCCGCACCGAACGTTGTCGTCACCGCCGAGGAACTCCTCACCCTGCTCCCGCTGGTGCGCCGCACCGCGGACACCATCAGCCGGGAGTACTCCGGCACCACCCCCACCAAGAAAGCCTGAACCACCATGACCGAGAAGACCGCCCTCACCCCCAGCACCCACACCACGCCTCCCGCGAAGTTCTCGCACGGCGTGAAGAAGGGGAACATCCTCCAGGTCGCCGGTCAGGTCGGCTTCCTGCCCGCCGTGGAGGGACAGGCCCCCACCCCGGCCGGCCCGACGCTGCGCGAGCAGACCCTGCAGACCTTCGCCAACGTCAAGGCGATCCTGGAGGAGGGCGGCGCGAGCTGGGACGACGTCATGATGATGCGCGTCTACCTCACGGACGTCGACCACTTCGCCGAGATGAACGCGATCTACAACGAGTACTTCGAGGAGCAGGGCCTCAAGGCTCCCGCCTCCGCCCGTACGACGGTGTACGTCGGCCTGCCCGAGGGGCTCCTCATCGAGATCGACGCCCTCGCCGTCCTCGGCTGACCATCTGATCCGCCGGCCCGGTCGTCCCGGATCCCCGTACAGCCGGCTTCCTGAACCGCTCGCCCCACGGCACGGCGCCCCGTCCCCCACCCGCACACGGGCGCCGTGCCGCGCTCCCCCCTGCCCCGAAGGACCCTGTCACCACCGGAGTTGACCGCTCATGCTGCTCGCCGCCGCCCCCGCGCCCGAAGTGCCACCCCACACCGGTGGACTGCTCCTCCTGATCGGAGGGACCCCCGGTCTGCTGACCGTCGCCGCCCTGGGGATCGCACTCCTGCTCTACCTGATCATCAAGGTCAGGCTGCAGCCGTTCGTCGCGCTGCTCGCCGTGTCCATAGCCGTCGGCCTGGGTGCCGGTCTCTCCGTCACCGAACTCTTCGGCACGGTCCAGAAGTCCGCCGCGGTCTCCGTCATCGAGTCCGGCATGGGCGGCATCCTCGGACACGTCGCGATCATCATCGGCCTCGGCACGATGCTCGGCGCCATCCTGGAGGTGTCCGGCGGCGCGGAGGTCCTGAGCGGCCGCCTGCTGAATCTCTTCGGCGAGAAGCGCGCCCCGCTCGCCATGGGCCTCACCGGCCTCATCTTCGGCATCCCGGTCTTCTTCGACGTCGGCATCTTCGTCCTCGCACCGATCGTGTACGCCGCCGCGAAGCGCTCCGGCAAGTCCGTCGTCCTGTACGCGATGCCGCTGCTGGCCGGTCTCTCCATGACCCACGCGTTCCTGCCGCCGCACCCCGGACCGGTCGCCGCGGCGGGCCTCTTCAACGTCTCCCTAGGCTGGGTCATCCTGATGGGCGCCCTCGTCGGCATCCCGTCCGTCCTCGCCGCCTGGGGCTACGCCGCCTGGATCGGCAAGCGCATCTTCGTCGACGTACCGCAGGACATGGTCGAGGCGGCCGAGGAGTCCAAGGCCGCCGTCGTCGTCGAACAGAGCGCGGCCGGTGTCACCCCGCCGGAGAAGCCCGTCCCGCTCGGCACCGTGCTCGCGATCATCGGCACCCCGCTGGTGCTCATCCTGGCCGCGACGTTCTCCTCCATCGCACTCGACCCGTCCACCCTGCGCTCGGTCGTCGAGTTCTTCGGCAACCCCTTCGTCGCGCTGACGATCGCCCTGTTCCTCGCCTACTACCTGCTGGGCATCAGGCGCGGCTGGTCCCGCAAGTCCCTCGAGTCCGTCTCGACGTCCTCGCTCAAGCCCGTCGGCAACATCCTGCTGGTCGTCGGCGCGGGCGGGATCTTCGGAGCCGTACTCAAGGGAAGCGGCATCGCCGACGCGCTCGCCGACACCTTCAACGACGTCGGCCTGCCGGTCATCCTGCTGGCCTGGCTGATCTCCGTCGTCCTGCGGGTCGCGCAGGGCTCGGCGACGGTCGCGATCGTCACCACCGCCGGCATCGTCGTCCCGCTCGTCGAGGGCCAGGACATGTCGCAGGCCCACCTCGCGCTGATCATCATGGCGATCTCGGCGGGCTCCATCTTCGCCTCGCACGTCAACGACGGCGGATTCTGGATGGTCTCGAAGTACTTCGGCATCTCCGAGCGGGACACCCTGAAGACCTGGACGGTCCTGGAAACGGTCCTCTCGGTCGCAGGCTTCGTGGTCGCGGCGGCGCTGAGCCTGGTGATCTAGGGCCGGTCGATCCGAACGAGAGGCCCTGGGAGCCGCTCCCCGGCGCGCACGCCCCGTGACGGCGAACGGGGCGTGCGCGCACCCTTGTGCGAATCCGTTCTTTACGCTTCGTTGATCGGCATGGCGGAGACAAGCGGAACTACAGAGTCAGGGCCCGGGGCAGGAACCGGGGCGGCAGCCGGGGAGACGGCCTCCGGGCCCCGGAAGTCCAGTTGGAAGTACATCGGACCCGGCATCGTCGTCGCGGCCACCGGAGTCGGAGCCGGGGACCTGGTCGCGACGCTCATCGCGGGAAGCAAATTCGGCTACACCCTGATGTGGGCAGCCGTCATCGGCTGCCTCGTCAAGATCGCCCTCGCGGAGGCGGTGGGCCGCTGGCACCTCGCCACGGGCCGTACCCTCTTCGACGGCTGGCGCACCCTCGGCGGCTGGACCACCGGCTACTTCGCGGTGTACGTGGTCGTCTGGGGCTTCGTGTACGGCGCCACGGCCATGTCCTCCAGCGCCCTGCCCATCGTGGCGCTCTTCCCCGACGGACCGGGTCTGAAGACCTGGGCGATCATCACCGGGCTGATCGGCCTGGTCTTCGTCTGGTTCAACCAGTACGCCGTCTTCGAGAAGGTCATGACGGTCCTGATCGGCGTGATGTTCGTCGTCGTGGTCTACGTCGCCATCCGGGTGGTACCGGACTTCGGCGCCTCCTTCGCGGGGCTGCTCCCCGTACTCCCCGACGGCTCGCTGGTCTACACCCTCGGGCTGATCGGCGGGGTCGGCGGCACCATCACCATGGCGGCGTACGGGTACTGGGTGAACGCCAAGGGCTGGTCCGACTCCGCCTGGATGAAGGTGATGCGGATCGACAACAGGGTCGCCTACATCACCACCGGCATCTTCGTCGTCGCGATGCTCATCGTCGGCGCCGAGCTGCTGCACTCCTCGCAGATCGCGCTCACACAGGGCGACCGTGGACTGATCGACCTCGGCAAGGTCCTGGAGGACCGCTTCGGCGCGGGCACCGCGAAGCTGTTCCTGGTCGGTTTCTTCGCGACGTCGTTCTCGTCGCTCATCGGTGTGTGGCACGGCGTGAGCCTGATGTTCGCCGACTTCGTGGAGCGGATCCGGGCCGGCCGCGGCGACGCGGGCGCGGCCGTCGACAAGGCGGGCGGCGGGACGGTCGGCCGGCAGGAGCGGTCCGTCCCCTTCCGCGCGTACCTTCTCTGGCTGACGTTCCCCCCGATGACGCTGCTGTGGCTGGACGAGCCCTTCGGGCTGGTCATCGGCTACGGGGTCCTGGGCGCGTTCTTCATGCCGTTCCTGGCCCTGACCCTGATCTGGCTGCTCAACTCGTCCCGTACGCCAAGGGAGTGGCGCAACGGCTGGCTCAGCAACGGGATGCTGGGCGCGGCGGGACTGCTGTTCGTCGTGCTGTGCGTCCAGCAGGTGCGCGACCTGCCCTGGTGACGGTGGCGTAGACGTCCGCGACGACGCGGCAGCGCCGCCGGGGGAGCGGCGGCGCTGCTGGTACGTTGCCCGGCGGACCGGCGGGTTACGGCAGACCGTGCACGTGCGGGCCGACCGCGTTGGACCAGGCGTTGCCCGCGGTCGCGTCCCAGTTGGTGGACCAGGTCATCGCGCCGCGCAGGTCCGGGTAGGTCCTGGAGGGCTTGAAGGAACCGCAGCCCGTGCCCTTGGCCAGGCAGTCCAGGGCCGCGTTCACGACGGACGGGGCGACGTAGCCGCTGCCCGCGCCGCGGGTCGAGGCGGGAACGCCGAGGCCGACCTGGGAGGGGGCGAGGCCGCCTTCCAGCTGGATGCAGGCGAGCGCGGTGAGGAAGTCCACCGAGCCCTGCGAGTAGACCTTGCCGTCGCAGCCCAGCATCGAACCGCTGTTGTAGTACTGCATGTTGACGACCGTCAGGATGTCCTTGATGTTGAGCGCCGTCTTGAAGTACTCACCGGACGTCGACTGCATGTCGATCGTCTGCGGCGCCATCGTGATGACGAGGCCGGAGCCTGCCTTCGACGACAGGGAGCGCAGGGCCTTCGTCATGTAGGTGGAGTTGAGGCCGTTCTCAAGGTCGATGTCGACGCCGTTGAAGCCGTACTCCTGGATGAGCGCGTACACCGAGTCGGCGAACGCGGTGGCGGAGGCGTCGCTGTTGACCGCGACGGTCCCCTTCTCGCCGCCGATGGAGATGATGACGTTCTTGCCGGCGGCCTGCTTGGCCTTGATGTCGGCCTTGAACTGCGCGACGGTGTAGCCGTTCAGCCCCGCCGAGTCCAGGTTGAAGGCGACGGCACCGGGCGTGGCCGTGGCGTCCGCGAAGGAGACGGCGATGATGTCGTAGTTCGCGGGGACGTCGCTGAGCTTCTGCACGGCGGCGCCGTTGTTGAAGTTCTGCCAGTAGCCGGTCACCGCGTGCTTGGGCACCGAGGTCACCGGACCGGGGCCCGGGTCGGTGGCCTTGGCCGTACGGCCGCTCACGGTGGCCGACCTGACGGACTCACCGGCCGCGTTGGTGGCGCTCACGGAGAACTGGTACGCCGTGTCGGCGGCCAGCCCGGTCACCGTCGCGGAGGTGCCGGTGGAGGTGGTCGCCTTCGTGCCGCCCCGGTAGACCGTGTAGCCGGTGGCGCCGGAGACCGCGTTCCAGGACAGGGCCACGGAGGAGGACGTCGTCGTGCCGACGGTCAGGCCTGCGGGGGCCCCGGGGATCGCCGGCTCGGGGTCGGTGCCACCGCCGCCGTCGGGGCCGGTCACCTGGACGTCGTCGGCGACGTAGGGGGCCTGGCCGTACCAGCCATGGGTGTAGACGGTCACGGAGGAGGTGGATGGGCCCGTGGTGAAGCTGGTCCGCAGCTGCGTCCAGCTGCTGGAGCCGGGCGTCCAGGTGGAGACGTCCGTCGTGCCCGTGCCGCTCGCTCCGAGGTAGGCGTAGCCGCCCTGCACCCAGGAGCTGAGCGTGTAGGTGGAGCCGGGCTTCACAGCCACGGTCTGCGTGCACTTGGCGTTGTCCTGCCCGGCCGGGGTGGCCTTGAGCGCGGATGTGCCGCCGTGCACGGGGGACGAGACCGTGGTGCCGCTGCCGCCGGAACAGGTCCAGTTGGCGAGCCCGGACTCGAATCCGGCGTTCCTGGCCACGTTGACGTCGGCCGCCTGTGCGGACCCGGCGAGCCCGGTGACGGCCAGTGCTCCGGCCGCGACGACGGCGACGGCCCCGCCGAGGAGCGGCCGGACCCGGCGTCTTCTGTGCCTGCTGCTGCCTGCGGAGCGTTCCACTTGCTGCCTCCGGTGGGGGAGTTGGGGGTGCTGGCGGGGAACGGTGGCCACCGTTGGGCGATAAACTGGTCCAGACCAATCAAGTTGTCAAGACCTCTGGCGATCCGGATGTGCGCGGCGAGGGTGACCGGGGTGCCGGGCGCTGTTGTCGCTCACCTTCGGGTGACCGCTCGCGGGCACCCGGGGAACACCCGTGCGGGTGACGCGGCCGGGGCGCCGGGACCGTGACGGAGTGGATATCGCGGAGAGCCTGGGAATACGGGTGGTGTCCGCTCCGACCTGCGCGGATGAATTCCCTGGGATTCCAAACCCGAGGGGACGGGGTAACTCTGCGCAGTGGTGCCGGAGTTAACGGCTCTGCTTTTCGTCCGATTTCGTACGGAGGCGCTGCGAACGCGAGTGCCGTACGACTTCGTGCTGGGTTCCGATAACTGTTCTCTGCCTGGTATGACGTGGTTAAAGTGCTGGGGAAGAAGCACGGAGCAGGAGCGATTGCGGCCGGAGTCACCCATGACGACGGCCGGTGCCGAACGGGGAAGAGCGTGCCGACCGCAATAGCAGTGACCAGTGCTGATCTGGTGCTACCGCCGACCGATCAGCAGACACCCACAGCGGCCCTCCTGCAGGCACCCGAAGCCCAGCCCCTCGACCTCGCGATCGGCGACATGAACCTGCTCCTGGAGCAGCACGGCCATGTGGTCGCCGTCTACCCCACGGGCATCAGTCCCGCCCACGAACGCAGGCTGTACGCCATCCGGTCCGTCCTGGAGAGCGACCGCATCGCCCTGCTCAAGGTGGACCTGCCGCCGCTGGGCGTGGCCGTACTGGTGCGCCAGCTGCGCCAGTTGTCCATCTGCGACTTCAGCCCGGGAGTGGTCGCCTCGGCCGCGCGGCTGCTCACCCACTACATCCACGCCGGAGCCCTGCTGAACTCGGTGGCCAGACTCGACCGGGTCCCCGTGAGCCTCAGGACGCACGCCAGGTCATGGGTGCCCGGCTCGATGTTCGCCGTACTCACCGGCCCGAGCCCCCAGCTGATCAGGATCGGCCCGGACGTCGAACCGCCGGCCGGACCTCCTTTCGCCACACAGCTGCTGGTCGCCAGGGGGCAGCTGGCCTCCGAGTGGGTCCAGCAGACCCTCGCCCCGGCCTGGGGGGTGCAGGCCGTCCAGGAATGCGCGCTGCCCTCCGCTTCGCCCCGCTGGTGGGGCACGGGGAAGGTGGTCGAATTCGCTTCCTTCCTCCCGGACATCTCCGTGGTCTACCAGCTCGTCTCCTCCGTGCGCCGGGAGAGGTGCCACTGGTGCGGAATGGAGCTCATCGGTGACCGCTGCGGGTTCTGTTCGTCCCCGCTGGCACCGGCCGAGAACCGCGCGCACCCCCCGCGCGCCCTGACCCGGGGCGCGCACGCTCCACCGAACTCCTAGGGCGCCCAGGGCTCTGGGCCGACACCGCGCACCGCTCACCGTCCCCTGCTCCCCGCATCCGAACCGAACGAGGTTGTCCGGCCCATGAACTCCCGCCAGCGCCGCGGCGTGATACTCCTGCTCCTGTCGGTCCTGTGCGCCTTCGGCGCCTTCGCCGGGGTGCTCTCGGTGATCAGCGACGTCAACTCGAAGGTCGGGCCCGAGGTCGACGCCTACCGGCTCAAGTCGAACGTGGCCCCCTACAAGGCGCTCACGGCCGATCAGTTCGAGAAGGTCTCCATGCCCGAACGCTGGCTGTCGGACAACGCCGTCACGGACATCGACGAGGTCGACGGCAAGATCGCCGTGACCCAGTTGCGCAAGGGCTCCCTGATGCAGTCCGACATGATGGTGCAGAGTCCGGAACTGCGCCCCGGCGAGCAGGAGATCGCCATCATGATCGACGCCGCGACGGGAGTGGCCGGCAAGATCCGGCCGAACGACAGGGTGAACATCTACGCCACCTTCGAGGGCGAGCGGGACGGCGAGGCGTCCCAGTCCAAGGTGATCGTCTCCAACGCCAAGGTGCTCGACGTCGGTGAGCTGACCCCACTGGAGCCCAGCAGGGACGACAGGAACCAGGCGTCCGAGGCCGTGCCGATCACCTTCGCGCTCAACACCATCGACACCCAGCGCGTGGCCTACGCCGAGTCCTTCGCCCAGCACGTACGGCTCGCACTGATCGCTCCCGGCAGCGACGGCACCATCCGTCCGGGCGACCGGACCTACACGCTCGACAAGGACAAGTGAGGATGGGATGACCACCAGAATCCTCCCGGCGGTCGGCGACGCCGACGCGGCAAGGTCCGTGACCACCCTGCTGAGCCAGCTCCCCGACGCGGAGCCGGCCGCGCCGGTCGGTGACTCGACGCAGCTCATCGACACCCTCGCCCGGCTGGCCGGCGAGGCCGTCGAGGAACTGCCCGAAGTCGTGCTGGTGCATGAGCTGATCGGTCCGGTGCCCGCCCTGGAACTGATCCGGGAGGTCTCCCTCCGCTTCCCCGCCGTAGGGGTCGTGCTGATCACCACCGACGCGAGTCCCGGACTCTTCGCGGCGTCCATGGACGCGGGAGCCCGGGGCCTGGTCACCCTCCCCCTGAGCTACGAGGAACTCGCCAACCGCGTGCAGGCCGCAGCGCAGTGGTCCACGGGCGTACGACGTCATCTCGGGTCCGGCGGTGATGTGTTCACCGGGCCCGGCGGTACGGTCGTCACGGTCACCGGGGCCAAGGGCGGGGTCGGGACGACCGTCACGGCCGTACAGCTGGCCCTGGCCGCACAGGCCTCGGGGCACACGGCCGCGCTCGTCGACCTGGATCTGCAGACCGGCGACATCGCCGCCTATCTCGACGTGCAGTTCCGGCGTTCCGTCGTCGACCTGGCCGCCATCACCGACATATCCCCGCGGGTCCTCTCCGACGCGGTCTTCTCGCACGACACGGGCCTGGCACTGCTGCTGGCACCCGGGGAGGGCGAACGCGGGGAAGAGGTCAGCGACCGCTCGGCCCGCCAGATCGTCAGCGCCCTGCGCTCGCGCTACGAGGTCGTCGTCATCGACTGCGGCAGCCAGATGAGCGGGGCCAACGCCGCGGCGATCGAGATGGCCGACACCGCTGTGCTGGTGACGACACCGGACGTCGTCGCGGTGCGGGGAGCCAAGCGCATCGTGCGGATGTGGGACCGGCTCCAGATCCGCAAGGCCGAGGAGACGGTCACCCTCGTCAACCGCTTCAACCGCAACACGGAGATCCAGCCCGGCCTGATCCAGCGGATCACCGGGACCCGGATGGCGGGCACGGCGGTACCGGCGAACTTCAAGGAGCTCCAGGGGGCGGTGGACTCCGGCCGGATGCACGAACTGGACGCACGCTCCAGCGTGAAACAGGCCCTCTGGGCCCTGGCGGGAGAGCTCGGACTCGTGAAGCCTTCGCCGGGAGCGGAGTCGCGCGGGGGCACACTGCGCGGCGACAGGGGCGCGGTCGGAGGCCGCAGGCGCAGGGGCGGCACGACCGGCGGGGGAGGCCGGCAGTGAAGGGGCACGGGGGAGAGCCGGGCCGGATACGGGCGCGGCTGCGCGACGAACGCGGCCAGCTGAGCGTCGAGTTCACGGGGATGGTGCCGATCATCCTGGTGACGCTGGTGCTGCTCTGGCAGGCCGTGCTGGTGGGCTACACGTTCACCCTGGCGAGCGGCGCGGCGGACGAAGGCGTACGCAAAGCGGTCGCCGCGGACGCCGGAGACCGGCAGAGCCGGTGCGAGGCGGCGGTGAACGAACGGCTCCCCGGGGCCTGGGAGGGGCCCGCGGAGATCGACTGCGGCGGAGGAGGCGACAGCGACATGGTCACGACCACCGTCACGCTGAAGGCCCCGGTCCTGTTCCCGGGCTTCGCCGACCTCCCCGTTCACGTCAGGGCGACGGCCGGCGCGGCCGCGGAAGGGAAGTGACGTGCGCATGGAACCCGTACGAGCCTTACGCGCGGCCGGACCGGGACAGGCGCCGGGCCGAGGGCAGGGGGAGGCACCGGGGCCTGTCC